>JAZONI010000081.1:0-22711 GCA_045654445.1 Bacteroidaceae bacterium
TCTTGTCGGCCACATGCTTCAGCTGCTCCCGTATGTAGAGGATGCTGGCCTGCACGGTCGAGTCCACCTCCACCTCGGCAATCTGTTTGCGCCATTGGGCATACTCATCAGACGTTATCTGCAGCTCCTTCAGTCGGTCCGCGAACTGCACCTCCTCGGTGTCCAATATCATGGAAAGGAAAGTCCCCTTGTCCTTCACCGGCTCCGATACATAGCGCACCAGGAAACGGTCCCACAGCGCCTCAAGTCCCTCGCCCTCGGCAGGCAACTCGTTCGATGCAGCCACCAGCAACTTGAGCGGAAGCTTCATCTCCCTGTCGCCATTGCGGAACACCTTCTCGTTGAGAGCCGTGAGCAGCGTATTCTGTATGGCAGGCCCTGCCTTCCATATCTCGTCGAGAAACACCACGTCGGCCTCGGGCATATACCCCTGTGTCACGCGCTCGTAGGCATCGCTCACCTTCAGTTTGCTTATGCTCACGGGGCCAAAGATATCGTCGGGTGTGGAGAATCGCGACATCAGGTATTCAAACGAGCGTGCATCGCTGAAGGCCTCCTTCAGCCTTCGTGCCACCATGCTCTTGGCCACTCCCGGAGGACCCAGCAGGATGATGCTCTCGCCAGCCAATGCAGCCAGCAGTCCAAGGCGCAGCTCAGCTTCTTTTTCGTATAAGCCCTTTCCTATTTCACTCAGCAGAGTGACGATTCTATCTTGTATGTTCATTTCAACTGAATAGATTAACTCTTCTTTAGAATATACTCATCAAAGTTCTAGCGCCGCTTATAGCGCATAGTCGAGCCGCATCACCTTCACGGGGCGTTCGTCGCCGCGGTAGAGGTGGCTCAGCCAGTTCACCTCGCCCGTGTCGCGGAAGCCGCACTTCTCCATCACGCGGCCCGAGGCGGGGTTGTCTACGAAGTAGTCGCTCCACAGGGTCTCGTAGCCCACGGTGTTGAAGCAGTGGTCCACCATTGCCCGCAGCGCCTCGGTGCACAGCCCTCGGTTCCAGTAGGGCTTACCGATCCAGTAGCCCAGCTCGGCATCCATCTCGCCAATGCCTATGTTGCTCTCCTCGTGGGTGTAGTAGCCCATGCATCCGATGAGCTCCTCGGTCTCTTTCAACACGATGGCCCACGTGTGGTCGTTGGCAAACACGGTGCGTATCACCTCACGGCTCTCGTCTACCGACTGGTGAGGGGGCCATCCCGCCCGAGGCCCCACATCGGGGTCTTGTGCCAGTGCAAAGAGTTGCTCGGCATCGTCCATGCTCCATGGGCGTAACAGTAGTCGCTGGGTTTCTATGGCTTTCATATTTCTTGTTGATGCAAATGGTTTTGCAAATGTATGAAGAGAAAAATATTTCGCCAAACATTTGCTGAATGAATGAGTGAAACTTGGCTTTTCGTTCGTTGTGCTTTGTTTTTCGTTCGTTTCTTCGTACCTTGCCTTTGGCGAGCTACTCGGCACTTACTGAGAAAATACAAAGTAAACTTTGCTTTTCGTTCGTTTCTTCGTACCTTTACACCATAAAAATAACCGAACACATCATGAAACAGCTGAAAGAACGCATATTGAGCGACGGAAAATGTTTTGAGGGTGGCATATTGAAGGTCGATAACTTCATCAATCATCAGATGGACCCCATGCTTATGAGAGAGATGTCAAAGGAATTGGCAAGGCGATTTGCCGAGCATCCGATCAACAAGGTCATGACCATCGAGGCTAGCGGTATCGCTCCGGCCATCATGGTGGGCGACTATCTGAATGTACCCGTACTCTTCGCCAAGAAGAAGGTGCCCAGCACCATGGAGAATATGCTGGTCACCGAGGTTTTCTCATTCACCAAGAACACCTCCTATTCGGTATGTGTCAGCAGCGACTATCTCACTAAGGACGACCATGTGCTGTTCATCGATGACTTCCTGGCCAATGGCAATGCGGCCTATGGCATCATCGACCTGGTGGAGCAGGCAGGTGCCACCTTGGAGGGCATGGGCTTCCTCATCGAGAAGGGCTTCCAGCGTGGTGGCGAGGAACTGCGTCGACGTGGCATACACGTGGAGTCGCTGGCTATCATTGACAGCTTGGATAATTGTACCATAAAAATCAGATAATATGCAGACAGATAGCCAGAAAAACGGACTCATCTATGGATTGGAGGACCGTCCTCCCATGAAGGATACTCTCTTTGCCGCCATGCAGCATCTGTTGGCCATCTTCGTTGCCATCATCACTCCCTCGCTGATCGTCTCTGGTGCGCTGGGCTTCGATGTGGAGACTACTAGCTACCTGGTGTCGATGTCATTGCTCGTGTCGGGCATCGCCACGTTCATCCAGTGCAAGCGGTTGGGTGGGGTAGGGTGCGGACTGCTCTGTGTGCAGGGTACCAGCTTCTCGTTCATCAGCCCCATCATCATGGCAGGTGCCATCGGCGGACTACCTGCCATCTTCGGTGCCACCATGGTAGCTGCCTTGGCCGAGATATTCATCAGCCGCATCCTGAAGTATGCCATGAAGGTCATCACTCCGCTTGTGTCGGGCATCGTGGTCACGCTCATCGGTATCAGCCTTATCAAGGTGGGCATCACCTCGTGCGGAGGAGGAACGGCAGCCATCGAGAACGGCACCTTCGGTTCGTTCGAGAACCTGGGCATCGCGGCCCTCGTGCTGTGCCTTATCGTGCTATTCAACCGTAGTTCAAACCGCTACCTGCGCATGGGCTCCATCATCATCGGCATCGTGATAGGCTATGTGGTGTCATACTTCTGCGGAATGGTCGACTTCAGCAATATGCCCGACTACTCGCTGTTCAACATCCCCGTCCCCTTCAAGTATGGCGTGTCGTTCAACTTCTCGGCCATCTTGGCCTTTGCCATCGTGTATATCATCACGGCTATCGAGGCGTATGGCGACATCACAGCCAACTCGCTCATCTCGGGCGAGCCTGTCGAGGGTAAGACCTTCCTCAAGCGTGCTCAGGGCGGCATCATGGCCGATGGCGTGAACTCCTTTATCGCCGGTGTACTCAACTCGTTCCCCAACTCCATCTTTGCGCAAAACAACGGCATGATACAGCTCACTGGCGTTGCCAGCCGATATGTGGGCTACTTCATCGCCCTGTTCCTTGTGGTGCTGGGCTTCTTCCCCATCATTGGCGTCATCTTCTCCTTCATGCCCGACCCCGTGCTGGGCGGAGCCACCCTGCTGATGTTCGGCACCGTAGCCTCGGCGGGAGTGAAGATCATCGCCTCGCAGCATATCGACCGCAAGGCCACGCTCGTCATCGCCATCAGCCTCAGTTTGGGACTGGGCGTAGAACTCTATCCCGACATCCTGATGCAGTTCCCCGACACCATCAAGAACATCTTCTCATCGGGTATCACCACCGGAGGCTTGGCGGCTATTATTGCCAATATGGTCATCAGGATTAAAGAATAAGCATTTGGAGTAAACATTTATATTATCTCCCCATTATAGAATCAGAAGCTTCACCGCATTGCATTCACTAAAACATCACCACCATGGAAAAGCAACTCAAGGAGACCTTCAACTATTCGGCCGATGATGCCCGTTTCATGCAGATGGCCATCGACCTGTCCGTGGACAATATCGACACCGGTGGCGGCCCCTTCGGTGCAGTCATCGTGCGCGACGGCGAGGTCATCGCCACGGGCACCAACCGCGTAGTGCCCAATGCCGACCCCACGGCCCATGCCGAGGTAACGGCTATCCGCAACGCTTGCGCCAAGCTGGGCACCTTCCAGCTCACGGGATGCACCGTCTATAGCTCGTGCGAGCCCTGCCCCATGTGCCTCAGTGCCCTCTACTGGGCCGGTGTGAGCCGTATCTGCTATGGCAACACCAAGGACGATGCCAAGGCCATCGACTTCGACGACTCCTTCATCTACGACCAGCTGGAGCTCCCCTATGCCGAGCGCTCCATTCCGTGCGAGCACTTCATGCGCGACGAGGCTCTGGCCGCCTTCCACAAGTGGGACGCTAAGGACGATAAGGTGCGCTACTGACTGTCGTATCTCACGAGAAAGGTAGCATGTTTGTCTTTTTCTGCTGAGGTATCGGTAATGGCTCGTAATAGTCTGTATATGTGGAATATATCGACCGACACCCCTATTGAGGGGTATCGGTCGGTAGTGCTATGTATTGGTAATCTTAACGTGAGTTCGATATAAGATTTCCTTTAGAGATTGTCCACCTAAATTAGGGGGCCAATGCGGTATGATAGCGTTGGTTGACTTTAGCCCCTATGGGCGTCGAACTTCGTTTGCGACAACTGCTGCTTGCACGAGTTTTGCCGAGCGAAAAGGAAGAAGACGAAGTCAACCGAGAGAATATGAGATTTATCAATCTACTGAACAGGCACAAAAAAAGAGGCCAGTAGACACCGGCCTCTATAAATTCCATCAATAAGAGCAGATGATGTTCTCTTTGTTGAGGTTCACAAATAGTCAAAGAAAAGTTCTTAACGTCTTCTACCTCTCTCCATACTAACTTTCACATACGGATGAATCACCACTTCCTGCGTCTTCATGCCGACATAGGAAATCTCCAGTGTAGTTGCACCTTGAGGAATGTTCTTCAAGACAAATTTTCCGTCTATATCAGTGACAGCACCGATAGTAGGATAACCATTCACCATTACCGTAGCTCCGATGACTGGTTCACCAGTTTTCTTCTCTATGACGAGTCCTGTTACAGATGATTGAGTAGCAGCATCCATACCTCCGTTGATATGCTTAAGGAAGAGTCTTTTGAGCAAAGATTTGTCTACACCGGCTGAGATCTCGGGTCTCAACTCCTTATATAAGTTGTTCAAGAACTCTTCGCCATTGAGTTCTATGGTGACATAATTAGTAAACAACCCTGTCTGTCCATCTCTGTGCCACTCATCGCATACGATGGCAGATCCTTTGAGTGTCTGCCTCACTACGATCTCTATTGTGCTTGCAACGTAGGATTTGGAAGCAGCATCCATACCCTCAGTGAGATCAGCCGTATAGTCCTTAGCAGTATACAACACCACCTGTTCCAACTGTTCGGCCAATTCGGCTGAGGCCTGCATCCTAGCTTTTTTGCGAGCGGTAGCCTCATTATCAGAGCGTCCTACGCCCCAGGCACGAAGCAAGCCATCGCCACTCTTCAAATCAGAGCAAGGCATCACAAAAGTTTCAATAGGGCTTTCACGCTTCACATCCTTTGACGAGCCACAGGCTGTCATACATAAGGCTACAAGAGGTAACATTACATAAGCAATCTTTTTCATAACAGCATTTTTATTTGATTAGTAGATGTTCATTTTTCTCAGTTTGTCGGGCAATTCACGGTTGACACGTTTCATCACCTCACGCACACATTGTGCAAGGGTTTGCTCTACTGTTTTGTTTGTAGGCACCAACACTTTGACGCTATTGACCGAATAGTCGAGTAGTTGCTCCTGAGAGTGATTATCATAGATCTTCAGTACCAAAGTGCAATAACAAGCATTGAGGTCATACATACCGCCTGAAACCACTTCGCCCATATCAACGCTACTCGACAATTCAATAAAACAGGCAGCTGCATCAGGATCTTCGGTTAGTGCAAAATGGTTGTTGGCCAAGAGGCTGCGTATCTGGCGTTCTGAACCTTCCAAATAGTGGTCATCGGTAATATGGAGGTAGGCAGTCACTGGCGTGCTCTTCAGGGTGAGCGTAATCTTGGCCGCAGGCCATGTGTCGGTGTCTATTAGCTTGCGATACACCTCGGGAAGCGCAGCGAGGAACGAGTCATCGATGCTGATGCGGAGTTCCTGTACAGGCAACTTAGAGGTAATATTGGTAACATAAAACTCGGCCGTACCCGTATAGTCGGTTTGCACTGGATCTGTCAGTTCTCCATTTCCCTTGACAAATGCCAACTGCAACTTTACATTCGGGACTACTACACCGTCTTTCGAAAGACAACCAGCAACAGGCGTGGCAACGGGCTTGAATGTTTCGCCTTCAATCTGCGCCGTATTGGTGGTGATGGCCATACCTGCGAACACGTTGATAAAGGCATGATATAGCTCTATAGGCACATTCACCTGATAACCTCCTTCAGTGGCAGTCAACTCCATGAACATCCATGGCTCCACAGCCTCCAATCCCTTGCAGTAGAGTTGGGCTGCCTGTACGAGGTTCATCATCGCTTCAGCATCACGACCTTTGTGGAGATAGTCCATACCGGTGCGGATGGCTGCAGTGCGTTTGGCTGCGGTTTTCTTCTGATAGGTAGCTTTGTTCAGTGTGTAGTATACGTAATAGGTATCGCCCGACTGATAAGAATCTTTCAGTTCGTGACCCTCAATCCAGCCGGCAAGGCTTCCCTTAATCTTCTCGTCGAACATCTCGCGTGAATGTCCGTCCACGTCCACAGTACGCAACAATGAGTTGGCCTCTACTTTGATGGCAACCTGTGCGGCTATATCGGCCAATGCATTGTGTGTGGCCTTCTGTACATAGTCGGCATCATTCATCGACGCCATACCGATGCCCACATATTCCTTGTCCGATACGGGGTGGGTGGTGACCCATGCGGGGGCTTGGGCATGGAGACTCATCAACGTACACAACAGGACGAATAAAATAGATAAGCGTTTCATAGGCTATCAATATATGGTGAATAAAATCTTATTGCCGATGACGCGGCTAGTGCAGTCAACCTCCATTTCTTCTTTTAAGTGCGATTCAAGCAGAAATGCAAATTGAGCAGCATCCATTCGGATTCCATCTTCATCAAAGGGTGGCATCATGACATAATCATAGATGATCTCCTCTGCAACAATTTTAGGAGTGCTAAAATCTGCATTATGTGCATTCTTACGCACCCACTGACGAATGATATCTCTTAATGCATAATTTTTAGGTCCGAAACGAGAATCCATGGTTGTGGCAGAAGCTCCATCAATGGCAAAACGCATGGCAACACTACTGGCTTGTTGTCCACTTCCTTTACCATCTCCCATTCCAAATTCTTCACAAATGTCATCCAAGAACTCAGGCAGCATATCCTCTACCATTGCCTCACAATAGTAGTCAACGTTGTAATTCTTTATCGGAGCGAAACTCTTACTTTTAGTGGCAAGAACTTCGCCGGATTCTGTGCGATAAGCTTTCAAGATGAACTTCACACTGGTACCTGTACCCATTGTCTCTTTGCTCATATCCACTTCTACATACACATCCGTGCCCTCAGCCAGCAGCATCTGTCGGTCATTCGATTCGGCCACACCCGCATTATCCTCAAATTCATTCATATTCTGAACAGCTCTCAGGCGTGCCTCAAAATCCATCGTACGCACTTTGCGCGAACGGAATCCATCCTGAATCTTGCTGACTGCGATACGTAAATCCGGTTTGTTTTGAAATACCTTCTTATAACTTTCACCTTGCTTTACATAAGGTATAGTCATAATTGTTGGCAATACTATAGGACTTTTAGCACAATCATACACCTCATTTTGTCGCATATCTCCCAACAGGCGGCCATAATCAATCGTCACGTTATATACTGCGCGATAGAGTCCATTGTCTTTTTTGGGTTTCACGTTGGGAGTCTGGCTACTGAGATAATACTGGCATTTATACTGGCTACCGAAGAACGTGCCCGTATAAAGCAGATTCTCACACTCCACCAGCGGTTTACCCTCATTCACTCCTGCAACACCTTTATAGAACAAGGTATAAAATGCCGACTTGACCGCATTCTCATACACTCTATTTTTATCTTCTGCAATACCCGCAGAGGATAAGGTGATAATTGCATTGTCACCCGACACCTTGGATACTACCTGCAGGAATTCCTCTCCTTGCGAAAAGGCACTGTTACATAGCAACAGCAACAATACCAACAAACTATTTCTTCTCATACGATGTAGTTATTATATCAACAATTATTCAGCCACAGTACCTAATTCTTCGAGGAATACCACATAAAGGCCCAGTGCCGTACCTACTACTCCACCAGCTGTATAACCTATCTTTTGCCAAACGGTATCACCCTTATTAGCTGATTTTACGCGTAACGGTTCTGCATGTTTCGGATCACGGACCTTGATCTTGAGATATTCATCCATGGCACGAGCCACTTCGGCACCTCCCTTCTTCACCTCACACTTAGACACGTGTGCTCCATTGACCTCTATAATTTCCATTTCGCCCACCTTGTTTTCCACCTGTTCGCCTGCGACCTGTGACACTTCATACACATCAAAATAGTCGCCTTTAGCCACCTTGTCAGCCGACCCCAAAGAGATATAGCAATACTGCATCTCCCCCTTTTGCTTCACAAAGCCTTCGTCGAGCACATGCGATGCCAAAGGGAAATACTCCCTAAGGAGTGCCCATACTACATCATCCACTTTCATTACAGCCTTGTTATACGCCTTTTCCGAATCATCATATTGCGAGTCGCTTACTTGGAAATCACGGCTTACCTGTTCACCGCTCTCAATATCCGTCAATATAATCGTAAAGTGAATGGTATGGGTATATTTGTCGCGATTCTTCTCGCTTCCCTCTACGACTTCATGACTCACTTTCGATGAGTTCACTCTTCCGTGCATAATATGTGTACCACCCATAAGTTTTATGGTTTGGCGACGTTCCATAATTTCTTCTGGGGTAACCGCCTTATCCTTTCCTATTTCAGAGGTTACAGCATCAATAAGTGTCGCTCTGCGACTGGCAGTCACACCATCCATAGCCGCACTGCGTACCTTCAAGGCATCAGCATGAGACGCATCACCTTGTATGAATTCGAAATCCTCACAAAACACCACTTTCTGTTGAGCATTTATCACCAACGCACTGAGTGCAAACAAAGCACAAAATATTACATACTTTTTCATATTCTTTATCGTTTTTACTTATTCATAATTTTGCTTTCGCCGCTTCGTGACCTTGATTGGCCGCTTTCTTATAGAAGGAGCGTGCCATCATTGCATTGGCAGCCACGTTGCCACATCCCTTCTCGTAGATGACACCGAGCATATAGTTAGCCTCAGCACTACCCGAAGCCTTAAATTTGCTGATGGCTTCCAATCCGTCCCCCTTGTCATATGCCGCCATACCCGCATCGTAGTTAGCATCGCGTTTAGGTGCAGCAGGCTTTGCCGATTGTACAGGCTTGGGAGCAGGAGGCGTAACAGCCGGTGCCGACTGCGGTTTAGCTGCAGGCTGCGATGACGACACTGACTGCTGAGCAGGCTTGCTTGGCACAGCCACCGGTATCACCGATTGTTCGGTTACCGTCTCTGTATAGATCTGCTCCTCCGATGAGTCCCCTTTGCTGAACAGGTAGAAAGCACCAGCTCCTACAGCAACGAGAATCACCAGAATCATCCATAGAGAGCTGCTAGTCCCCTTCTTTCCCTGATGTGCGTGGTTACCTACCCCACCCTTGCTGGCTGTAGTCGAAGTTGCAGCCGCAACATTTACAGTTTTTGCAGCATTGGGTGCTACTATGGGTTGTTCGGCACGTGGAGCAGGTTTGTACTCTTCCATCAGTTCCTTTTCGATGGCCACCTTCACATTCTCTACTTCCAATTCACGCGCCTTCTGGTTCATCATCTGACGACCAGCCACCCCGATGTTTCCGTTGGTAGTAAGAAGCAGTTGCTGAAATGCCATACGATATTCGTTAACAGCTTTCTTCTCGCACTCTACACAGCGGTTCTTGCCTTTCACCTTACAATCGAAACATATCATCTTCCCGCACTTGGGACAGCGGGCATGCTTTCCTTCAAATGGGCTTCCGCATACCTCACAGAACTCGGGTGTCTTCTTACCCTCCATCACGATAGTGGTATTATTCACGACCGATGAGTTGTCTACACTAGATGTCTGTATATTGGTATTCGTGTGACTTGTATTGGTATTGGTCGTATTGGTATTCACACTTCCCGAAATGTTGTTACGGCTTGCCTCGCCAAAAACGGGGTTGTCAGAAGCCCTACCTCCTGCCGATGGGGCTGCAGCAATAGGCCCACCCGCTACGGGAGTAGCGACAACGGGGTTTTCCACTTCAGCTCCGCACTCAGGGCAGATAGGCACATCTATAGCCATGGTATATCCACATTCGGGACAAAATTTCGTTTTACTCATAGCGCTTTATCTTTTAGTTATTTTTCTAATCTGTTTTTTCAGTTTACGCGGCAGTCGCTTGGGGGCTACGGTATCACCACTATTCTGGGACATATCCTCCTTGGGTAGTTGTCCCTCGGTCTGTACCGTCAGTTCGGTATCCTCGTCGAGCACCAATGAGTCGACACAGATACTGGTACGTTCTCTCGATTGTTCCACCCAACCTTTTACCGCTACACGCTTGTTGTCATACGGTACAAAGTAAGGATCGTCAATAGGCAACATATCCTTCCGGTATAGCGTATATTCGCATCCGTCATCGCCACAGAGGAAGGTTTTATACCCTTCCGAGCGAGACCCAGCTGCAGTCAGACGCCGGGTAATTGTTCCACAAACCTCATTCATAGCAGTCATTCCAGTCTTAGTTAGCAGCTCCACACTCACTACAGAATCTCTCACCGGGTTCAAGCTCAGCACCACACTCCACACACTTGGCCGGTGCCATACTCTTCGAAGCTGAAGGCACCTGTTGTGGTGCAGGCTGCGTAGTTGCCTGGAATACAATCTGCTGCGGTTGTTCCGTCGGAGGCACATTGTTGCGGGTAGTGTAGTCGAGGGCACGGTCATATGCAGTGTCCATGCGCTGTTCCTGACGGCGTATGCGCTCATCGCGCTCGCGCAGCTGCTGCTCACGTTCATTGATGCGCTGTGCCTGATTGCCGGCAGCGAGCGACATCATATTGTTCATCATCTCAAACATGCGATCCTTGTCGGCTCTGCTGTCCTGGTCGCGGGCAGCACGCTCGGCATCGAGGCGTGCCTCCATCTCACGACGTTGCGCTTCGAGGCGCTCGTTGGCCTCACGCTCGGCAGCAGCATTATATTTGCTCTGTGCGTAAGCCACGGCAGCATCGCCTCCCTGCAGTGCCCACACCTTCTCGTCGGAGAGGTCACGGGCACCTTCCCATTTCATGCGTTCCATATTCTCTGCATTCTGCAGTTCTGCCTGCTGCATAGCACGCTCATGGGCACGCTCATTCTCCTTAGATTGTTCGGCAGCCTGATTCATAGCCATAAACTGGCGGAACTGCTCGGCATCGTCCTCACGATCAAGCTCGCGACGGCGGCGCTCCTCTTCAAGTCGTATGTTAATCTGACGTTCTTCGAGATCCAGACCAAGGTTAGCGGTATCGCGTTCTTGTTGCAACCTCACATTGAAACGATGATCGGCATAGTCATCATGCAGCGCTTGCTGCTTTATCGCCAACTCAGTCAGGTCTATCTTTCCCTGCATGCGTGCACGTTCAAATTCGATATCGTCGTTCAGTCGCATCATGTTCAGGACAGAAGTCTTTTGCTGTTTGAGCATCTCTATATCAGCATGACGTATGATTCCAGCTTTCACCAGTTCGGCCAGTGCCGCTTCGCGCTCGTCATTGCTCTGGGACATGCGTACAATCTGTTCATTGCGCAACGCATTCTTGAAGATCTCCATCTCGGAAGCTCTCATCAAGTTGTCCTTGTTGATCTTGTCGAGTTGTTGGTACAATTCGAGTTCCGTAGATGCCTCATGTATCAACTGCGCATTATTGGTATCGGCCAAACGGTTCTTGAAGTCATTGAAACGACGCAGGTAGTCAAGTTCTTTCTCTGAGACGTACAACTCACGGCTGAGTTCTGCCAAGCGTTTGAGGTCTTCATTGTCGGCCGTAATCTCTACGATACGTACGATAGAGAGTCCGAAGAATGCCTCAGCAGCCACCTCGTTGAGTCGTGCTTTGATCACATCACACAGTTCCTTGGGCACACGGTTGGTTTCCAGATCCACATCGCAGAGCACCTCTTCTATAGTCACACGTACAATATCGGTAATCTCGTGCACGATAAGCGCACTGTTCAAAAGGTCCTTATCGGTGAGATAATGGATGATAAAGCGTTCGTAGTCCGTTATCTTGAAATAGGCATTCACTACCATTCCCAATTCCAGATGACGTGTCTTGACCTTCATCGGGATCATGTTGGCATAGTCATCGAGTTTTTCCTGCTTGCCACCTACATAGAGCGGGAATGCCTTGTCGAGCAAGATGATTACCGAGAAGGCAGCACCCTTCTTGGCATTCCCGAAGATTGCCTCCTGTTGTTTACGATAGATATCCTCAGAGGCTCTATCCTTCGCCTCCTGCGCCTTGCGTTCGCTACTTTTGAAAAGGTTAGTCAAGAGACGCCATCCCTGTCGCAAAGCATCCATAATCGGGTTTGTAGTCTTGACAAAGTCATATGTACCTCCACTAATCGATGCGATAGTACGCCCATTGGCACGGATATAGGCCGTAGCACCTTCGGGAATGATGACTCCTTGTACGTTGGTATACGAGTCGAATTCCTGTTCTCTAATCACACGGGCGACCTGTCCTGGCTGTATATTCCAGTAGATACGTCCCTTGGCTGCGTGCATGTCTGGAGCAGCCCGCAACTTGCCCTTTTCGTCTGTAGTGGCAACAGGCTGAGGTGCAGCGGGTGCAAGAGACTGCTGAGGTGCAGCGGGAACAGGAGAGAGTTTATGTCCGCATTTGGTACAGAACTTGGCACCCACTTTGAGTGCATATCCACATTGGGGACATGTACTGGGTGTAGCCGTTACCTCAATCTTCTGTCCACAAGCGGTACAGAATTTTGCGCCTTCGCGAAGCGGGTTGTTACATTTCGGGCAGTTCATAATCATGTTCTTTTATGGTTTGTACTTAATATTCCTGTTTGTTTTATAGTTATAAGCCCTTAGCGGCTTGCATATACTTCTTTAATTTCGCCTTGTTTGGTCGTAGTGACTATATATTGGCAACATACGTGCTTATCCTCTGCCGGAGAGCTGTAGTGGAATTGCATCTCTTCGCGTCCATCGGCATAGTGCAGAGCAAGGACATTGTCGGTCAGGCGTGCCTCTATGCCATAGCAAGCATACAGATGGTCAGCTATAGACTGGCGTATCTGTGCTATACGGGTATCTACAGCGCTACGCACCATGTTCAATATAGACAGTCTGGACGATTCGGCAACCTTGATTTCCTCTACCTGACAGATGAGCTGTCCGTCTGTAGCCATGAGGTCTGCTTTCTTGAGGTTATCGGCAATACTCTTCTTATACTCTGGCACGGCCAATGCCAATGTGGGATCCCCAAAGAGATTGAACTCAACGAGCGTCAATGCCGTTTTCAAATCGTCTGGCTGTGCCTTGAACACACTACACCGGGAAGCATAGAATGCCTGTCCCACAGAGTATCCCTGCAACAAAGCATGCATGAAGGCTGCAGCCATCACATCAGCCAGTACGATACCCACATTCTGAGGGGTAGCTCCCCTGCTAGGGTCAACACTGCCATATGACGTACGTGACGAACCGACAAAAGCCAATGTCTGCGCGCTCATGGCCGTGAGAAGCATACTGTGTGCCTTGTCCAACCCGATGAAACGTGCTCCATAGCAAGCCTCTGTCATCACGACATTAGGATGGTTAAGCATTGCCAGATGTTCGGGACGGATGACCTGCAATCCGCCTCGTTCGCCCATCCGCACACCAAAGTAGCCACGCGCCTCGCGTGCGTCAGAGCCATGTAGGTTGAAGAAGTAGAGCGTAGCATCCGTGTTGAGCACCTGCTCTACCGTAGTGTCTACAACCTCCGGTGAGAGCATCACGCGGTGATAATACCATGCTGGAGGGAACTGGCCTTCACGACTAGGCAACAGTTCGCTTTGGATAAGATCATCGGCCACACGTACCGATACATTCTTCCAATGAGGGTCACACTGCCCGTACGCTCCATAGACAGGTATGCCATGCGAGTAGTCTATGCTACGGCGCAGGTAGCCGACAAAATCCTCCAGGACAGCATCCTCAGCCAGCGGCAGACGCCCTACCATGAACAACGGCTCGTAACAGAATATCTGCCTGCTCTCGAGCGCCCCAATCATCTCCTCGCCATAGGGATAGGCATAGAGCAAGTCGGTGTCGATGGTCTTGTCCAAATCGGAACTAGGGAAATAGTGGCTCACGCAAGGCATCGGGATGATGTCGTCACCACCTATGATAAACAGGTATTGCGATTCGGGCAGACCATTGCCTTGTTCGTACTGGTGCACATCCATCAGGATGTCCATATAGGCGCCCAACTTGTCCGAAGCGCCCAACCGCACCGTACGCTGTCGGCCCCACTTCGTATTCTCATGATAGGTATAGTTACCGGCATCGACAAGATGCCACACCACACCATGCTTTCTCTTGACATTGATGAACGCCCGCATCAGCCGCTCCACATCGTACTCTGCCACGTGCAGTTTCTTGGCCAATAGCGTCAGGTTGGTCAGCAGTATGCCATAGGCCATGTTGTCCTGAGCGATGAAATCTGCATCGTTGGTCGCAGATGTCTCGTCAACTCCGGCTGCCATCTCAGTCACCTCGTCGCGCACCCGTGTTCCACACTCCTGGCAGAAGAGTGCGCTCTCGTCATCTATTCGGCTACCACATTCAGGACAATACATAACTTTTTCTTATTTCAAGGGGTTATCTCTTCATATATTTCTCTCTTCTGCGGCTCACTCCCTCCACATAGCCACGTGCTTCGCTCGTATTGAGCTGCGTGGTCAGATGCTGATACAGACGTGTATAGTCCAGTGCATTGATGTGGTGCGCTATGGACTTGGCTGTTGCACGATGGCCTACAAACGACTCCGACACATTGCCCTCACCCGTGTTGTAGGCTGCGATGACACACAAGCGCCGGCAGTTGGGGTCGGCCACCGAGGCAAAGCGGTTCATCAGGATGCGCAGATAGGCCGTACCCAACTCTATGTTGTTGCGGGGCACATAGAGATAGCTCGGTTCCGGACATTGCGGTTTAGGCAGCTTCTTCACATAGGTGTAGGCATCGCATCCGCCACTGGTGGGTACGAGCTGCATCAGTCCGTAGGCTTTCTTGGGACTTACGGCCTGAGGGTTGAATCGCGACTCCTGCTCCATCACGGCATAGATGAGCGGCTCCTCGACCTGGTATTTCTGTGAAAACTCAGTTACGAGGTCCTTGTATTGTGCCGCCTTCTCATTCAGGTAGTCGGTGGTCATGGCCATCTCTACCCTCACCACGGTGCGCTGCTTGCCATCGGTTCCCTTGGTCTTTTTCCTGACTATCGTGCTCTGCTCAGCAATGGCCTTTGCCACTACGGGTACACTTACGTTCTCACTCTTTGTATTTCTTCGCACATTCAGCCTGTCCGATTTCTCTTGCGCTCTGCGCCGTGCCTGCTCGCGTGCCGCTTCGCGTTGCTGCATTGCAGCCGACTTGTCGGCATTCCTACGGTCGGCCATCGTTGGTATCGGAGCCGTATTCACCGGACGTTGCTGCGGTGTGGGCAGTTTCAGTTCGCCACCCCTTACGGTAGGTGCCGGCGGTGTGGGTCGTGCGTTCTTCGGTGTATTGTCGTAGTCCTCTTCAGCAGAGAAGGTATAGCGCGAGCAGTCTACTATGCCGTCGAGGATGGCCGTTTCGCTCACCGTTGCCGCCTCGCCGTTGCCATACGGGTTCACCGAGCCGCGGTTGCCCAGCATCCGCTCCACGGCATCGGCGATTCGGCTGCGCACGATTGCCTCATCGGCTGCCTCATCGGCATCGAGTGCCACCTCTACGGCGATGGTACCTTGGTCGTAGTCCACGATAGAGCGCGAGGTATACTCATCACCATACTCCACCCACGCAGTGCGTGTATTGTCCACAAGGGTATCGCCACCCCATACCTGTTGCACCGCTGTCACATACCCCTCATACTCGGCACGGGCCTGCGCCTCGTAGCGTTCAAATTCGGCACGGGCACTGTCGGCATAGTGCTCAAATTCGGCTATCATCTGCCCCGCTTCGCGCTCAAACTGCATACGCATCGAGTCGGCCGCCGAGAATGAGTAGGGCTGCTGAGCTTGCGTCATCGCTGTGGACAACGCAAGCACTGCAAGTATGATGCTGCGTGTTTTCATGGTGTGTTATGTTTAGTTATTTCTCCGTTTCGTACAGATATTCCACCTCTTTCTTGCTCAAAGCCTTGGTATTGTAGATGCGGAGGTTATCGATAATCATATTAGATGTCTGCCAATTATAGAACTTACCGCCAAAGATGAATTTCTCCATCTCGGACATATTAGTGCTCAATGTACACAAATCCACATATTCACCATTGACATACAACTTAAATTCGTGATCATAGCTACCACTCTTGCTACTGGTAATGGTTATCATACTCCATGAAGAGTAATCCAATGACTCATGCGCAAAGATATTCTGATAATATCTATTTCCACGACTGGCATATAAACTTATATCAAAGAATCCACCAGACATTCCAAATACATAATGAGAATTATCACCTTTCTCAATATGGAAGATATGCCCGTCGCCCAAGTTATTCACCCAAAAGGAAACAGTAAACGTACCTCCATCAATCATCGCTTCGGTCACAGAGAGATAGTTATTGTCCTTGGCACTGAACTTGATAGCTTTCGTCCCCTTATACCCCTCCACATACTTGGGAGCATTGATTTGCTGTGCCTTAGGGGCACCTGCTACCGTATTGTTAGCATTGCCCTCGAAAGTGTAATAGGCATACAGGCCGTCAGTCAAGTCAGGTTCCAGCCATTCTTCCATCGTATCGCAACCTGTCAACGACAGCCCTGCAAGCATCATAATCAAATAATAAATCTTCTTCATCGTGTTATTCTTTTTCGTAATTATAGATACGCTCTACCTCCTGCGCTTTCAATGCACGGGTGTCATAGATGCGGAGGTTGTCGATAATCATGTTGGATGTCTGCCAATTATAGAACTTGCCGCCAAAGATGAATTTCTCCATCTCGGACGTATTAGTGCTCAATGTACACAAATCCACATATTCACCATTGACATACAACTTAAATTCGTGATCATAACCACTCTTGCTACTGGTAATGGTTATCATACTCCATGAAGAGTAATCCAATGACTCATGCGCAAAGGTATTCTGATAATATCTATTTCCACGACTGGCATATAAACTTATATCAAAGAATCCACCAGACATTCCAAATACATATTGAGAATTATCACCTTTCTCAATGTGGAAGATATGCCCGTCGCCCAAGTTGCGCACCCAGAACGATACAGAGAAGGTGCCGTAGTGGATCATCGCCTCCGAGATAGAGATATAGCTGTTGTCGTTCACATTGAACTTGATTGCCTTCGTCCCCTTCATGCCCTCCACATAGCTTGGGTCGTTTACCGGTGTGGCATTGGGCGCACCATCCTCGACCATGTTCTTCACATTCTCTTCGAAGGTGTAGTAGGCATAGAGTCCGCCCGTTACATCCTGCACGTTGCTATTCGGTTTATCGTCATCACCATTGTCATCACCACCGCTCACACTCTTCTTGCTCACATTCACACGCACCGCCTGCGAGCCACCGGCAGCATTCACCATAAAGGTGGTAGAAGCCTCGTCGGTAGCCAGCTTGCTGCGGTCTACCGTGAGCTTCACATCGGCAGTCTTGCCCATAGCAACCGATCCGCTGATGGGGGTTACGGTAAGCCATGAGGCATCTACGCCGGTGATGTCCCAATCGATGTCGCCGCTATTGCCTGTGTTGCGGATACTGAGGATGAGCTCAGAGTAGGAGGTGCCGAACTCAAAATAGTTGTTCGACAGACGCACATTCATCACCTCAGTGATGGGCGAGAGGGGCATATCGCCCGACGCCTGCAAGCCAGCCACCACGGTCACTTGGCGGCTGTTGGTGTTGTAGCCGTTGGCCGACACCTGCAGCTTGTAGTAGCCAGCCTCCAGATTGGCAAACTCATAATGACCGTCGCTGCCCGTCACCGAGGTCTGATTGCCCGGTGAGAGCATCACCGAAGCACCGCGTATGGGCTCGCCAGTCTCCATGTCACTCACTATTCCATAGATGCTACCCATCGTCTCGGGCAGCTCTACCTCGCATCCTGTCAGCAGCAGGCCGATGAGGAGCGAGAATACATAAACAATCTTTTTCATATCTATACTTATCTTATATTCTATTCAACCTATTCTATATAATAATATACTCTCCACACCCTCCTTCGTCAGAATGTGTAGGTGGCGCTCACTCCAAAGTTGTTGGCAGAGGTGCCCCATCCCTCCATGGCATAGCCTCCGTAGTTGACAGTGGGCTTCACCACTACACGGCGGGCACCGGGGGTTACTACAGCATCCACGATGTTCCACACATAGAGTGCCGCAGCGGCTCCCATGCATACGTTGCGAGCCGTGGTCATGCCAGCGATGCGGCGTGCATACACCTTCTTGTGCTCCACGTTGTGTGTAGCAGCGGCCAGGCTGCGGCTGTTGATGATGCTGCTCTGGCAATACACGACACCACCCGCCAGGGCTGCCGTACCGCCGAGGAAGAGCGCACCCTTGGTGGTCGCTCCCTTATAGAACTGTCCCATACCGGGCACTACAGAGAGCAATCCTGCAGCGCCATACTGAGCGGTAACCGAGATCTTGTCGTCGTAGCTGTTGCCATATCCGCTCTTGTTGGCCACGGTGTAAAGTACATAGATGGTGTATCCACGGTAGTCACGCTCCCAATACTCATCGATGACACGGCATACGATGTCCAGCTTCTGCCCCTTGTCGGCAATCTCCATGCTGAACTCGTTGGTCCCCGAGAATGAGTACTCCTTAGGTATCGTGTTATTGTTTACTCTCACTCCATGCTTCGTCTCGATGCGACGGGTGAGGTCGGCCAAAGCCTTATGACGAGCCTCATCCAATGATTCGCCATTGCCGAATGCACTGATAAACGTGTAATGTCTGTCGGGTGAGCTCTGGGGCAACTTATGTGTCACCCACTTCGGTTTGTAAGAAGATGACCTGGTGGTACTAAAGGTGGCTGTGCTAAAGACGATGCACAGCAAGAATAAAATAATGTGTTTGCGATGTTTCATGTCACATATCCTCATTATAATTAATAACTACGGTTCGATATGACATAAAAAAAGCGTGGAGTCCGACCTGTTGTCTATTCCACGAACTGAGGCTCTAGCATTGCCTATTATAGTTGAACAGACAACGTTAGAGTCCACGCCGATATGATTAATACTTCCCACCATCGTATACAGAACGTATGCGACAAAAGGAAATGCAGCATAGGTGTATACAACATCGCGGGACGTGAAATAATCACACCCTGGACATCTACCGTTGCTAAGCTCAAGACTATAATGATGGTAATTTGCTAGATTCCAGTTCGTCTCAAACCAAGCGTCGAGTAAACGCCTTCAATATGTCAGCCTCTCATTACCCACCCATCTTTGCGTCATGAGACAACCTGAGTGGTCTCAATCGACTCGGCGTGAACTATTCCTTACCTATCATATAAAAAGCGTATTTTTATATGGAAGTAGGTAAGAACCCATGAGAGTCCGGCTGCAAAAGTAGTAATAGTTTTGATTATTAGAAAGTTTTTTTTGTGTTTTTTAACGTGAGTTCGATATAAGATTTCTTTAGAGATTGTCCACCTAAATTAGGGGGCCAACGCGGTATGATAGCGTTGGTTGACTTTAGCCCCTACGGGCGTCGAACTTCGTTTGCGACGACTGCCGGTTTATCGGCACCAATGAGTGCTGCTTGCACGAGTTTTGCCGAGCGAAAAGGAAGAAGACGAAGTCAACCGAGAGAATATGAGATTTATCAATCTACTGAACAGGCACAAAAAAGAGGCTCCTCCGATGAGGTCTTGATAGCGCTTCCGTTGCTGGCCGATGTTACACGATTCATCACCACTATAAATAATGCCACAGGCCTTGGATGTAAGGCCTACTTATCAACTTTTCAATGTAATGTTTCCTTTCGAATCTCATACAGATACATTTTTTGTGTATTTACACAGTTTTCGTCTGCACAAATCAAGATACATTTTTTGTGTAGTTACACACTTTCTGTCTATGCGCCCTGTACAATACCTCCAGGATGGGGAAGCTCCCAAGAAGTGGGATTATACTTCTCCTAGGCGGCTACTCTACAAACAAGTCATCAAGTACAACTTCACTTTGTACAGTTCCGCTATACATATTCTTTTTAAGGCTCCACCATCTTCAATTTTAGTGGCTGCATGGGTATACCCTTGTATAGGTTTTCTATAACTTCCTATAGGGGAATAATTAATTAGGCTCTACTATATAGTAAGGGGTAATTATTTTTTACGCGTATGGGAGTTATGAAAAAGGTGTACAAGGGTATACCCTATACACACCTTTTGGGGAGTGTTTGCCTTTTAGAACGGCAGTTCGGCTGGTTGGTCCTCGGGGCTGTGTGTATGTTTGTCGTCATCGTCGGGTATGCGCTGGCGTGCCTCGATGTCGGCAGGGGTGAGCTCTACCAGGCGGTAGCCATACTTGCCGCCAATGCGCACGCGGGGCGTGCCGAGCTTGCCCAGTGCCATGCCTATCTTGACAGCGCTGAGTCCGTGGACGGTGGCGCTGAGGCGCTCGAGCACATCGCTGGCGGTGAGGAACTTACTGGCTTCGCCCTCGATGGGGCGGCGGTAATACTTGCTCACCAGCTCGTATTCGCTGTCGGGGGCCTCGAAGGCTTGGTTGCGCTCGTTGGTGGCGCGGTTCTCCTTCTCGTCGAACCAGTAGCGGAAGCCTTGCTGCCATAGGGCGTAGGCCTGGGCATAGAGTCCGGCATACTGGTAGTCATACTCCTGCGGTGTCTCGATGTGCGTCACCTCGAAGGTGAGGAAGCGGCGGTTGGCGGTGCGGTCGGTGAGGTAGTAGCGGTTGTTGCCCGTGGCACAGAACGAGGCGATGTGGGGGAGCACCTCATTGAAGCGTCCATAGGGGCGGCGCACGTTGATGGTGCGCATGGTGGTGAGTGCCTTGAGCTGGTTGAGCTCCTTCTGCCTCATGTTGTCGATCTCTTCGAGACATACGAGTCCCGACTGGGCGATGTTGAAGAGGTCGTCCTTGGTGATGGCACCGTCCATGAGCTTGATGAGGAAGTAGCGGCGCAGCGCCTCGGGCAGTAGGTAGTAAAACCAGGTGCTCTTGTACTTGCCCTGCTCGCCGATGAAGACCAGGATCTCGTGGTTCACCTCCTCGGAGCTGAAGATGGCTGCGATGAAACTTACGAACCATTTGCGGAAGACCTCGCACCACTCACGGGCATCGCTCTCCACGGTGACCGACGAGGCCAGGCGGGCGATGTAGTCGGTCTGGCCGTCCCATGCGGGCAGCGAGCGGATGTACTCCTCAAAGGGGTTGTAGGTGGTGGGGTAGTCGCTGCGCATGATGGAGTACATGTCGTCCTTGATGACGCGCATGCCGCACTGCTTGGTCATCATGCGCCAGAGGGAGTTGAGATCCTTGTCCTCCAGGGGTTTCCACGAGGTGGTGTCATGTAGATATCGGATCTCTACCATGCGCGATACGGTGTTGTAGCGCAGCGCTACGTGCTGGGTGAGAAACTCCTCGATGTCCTCGACCGACGCATACCGGTTCTCGCCCTTGGCCGCACGACGGGGCTGGCGGGTGGCGTGCTCGTCGACCTTACGGTAGCACGAGCGCACGATGGCCTCCACATCGGGCGTGTCGTAGTCGGCAAAGCGGCTGACAGCCCACTGACGGCACTGCTCCTGGGGCACGCCCAGGCGGTTCATCTCGTAGCAGACGGTGCTGACATACTTGTTGTAGGAGCCCTCCTCATAGTGGATGCCCTGCGACTCTACGGAGGCGAGAACTTGCTTCTCTACGAATTGAAAATTGAAAGTTGAAAATTGAAAATTCTCTCCATCCGGATGACCACTCTTTCCTAAACCCTCTTCACTCTTCCCTTTCCGAGGTCTGCCTGCGGGGCGCTTGGCAGCCTGTCGCTCGGCCTCGTACTGGGCGGCAAGGGTGGCGGTGTCGAAGGGCTCGGCATCGGGGTTGTAGTAGACGTCGGGGTCGTGGGCAAGGGCCGAGAGGCGCGTGGGGTTGCTGCACTTGAGGTCGGGTGCCACGCCGGTGAGGCGGCGGTAATGCTCGTTGACGGTGGTGAAGGCGAGCTTGTAGGGAGAGGGAGACCCACTCCATCCCTCCCTGTGAGGGAGGGAGGAAGGCTCCGCGATGTCTGAGTCCCCTCCCTCACAGGGAGGGTTAGGGTGGGTCTTCGCAATGATGCGCACGCCACGTTCGCTGAGGGTCGTGTAGGCGAGCAGGGTATGTGGGTCGGCCTTGACGGCGGCGAGCACGGTGGGAAGCTGCTCGGGGGCGATGCCGTCGAGGTCGACGAGGGTGAGTCCCGTGAAGGCGGTGATGTCGGTATCGGCCTTACCGCCGGCGAAGCGCACGGCCACGGCGAAGCACAGCACGCTGCTCTTGAACTGCTGGGCCTGCCGCTTGTCGCCAACCTCGCGGGCACAGCGGTAGGCATGGGTGGATACTTGCAGCGTGGGGTCGCTGCGCATGAGCTCAACGAGGCGAGCGAGATGGGCGGGTTTGGGCGACTTGTCGGTAAAGCCCTGGAAGGTGTCGAGGGTGTACATGGGGTGTGTTTAGGG
>JAZONI010000082.1:0-7418 GCA_045654445.1 Bacteroidaceae bacterium
ACCATAAGCACTGCCATGAAGGCTATTGACGAAGCGGAATACTTGGACATTCTGCGCGACCTCATCAAAGCCAAGCGCAAGAGTACACGCGGCAAGAACGACTACGAGATAAATGGCAAACTTGTACGTTTTGCTACCGGACGAGGCTTTGAGTATGCGGCCATACGCCAATGCATGGGGACAGACGACTTTGATGATTGGGAGTAATATGAACTGGCTCAACGACCTCAAAGAACTAATCTTCCCCCGCTACTGTAAGGTATGTGGACGGCGGCTCATGCACAGCGAGCAGCACCTATGCATCAACTGTCTGCTAGACCTTCCCCGCACCCACTACGAACAAAATCCCAACAACCTGCTGATGCAGCACTTCATGGAGTGGTCCGAAGTGGTACGCGCCACAGCCTACTTCTATTACTACAAGGAGGGGAAATACAGTCAACTCATCCACCACCTGAAATACTACGATCATCCCGAAGTGGGCACTTACCTTGGCCGTTTGGCGGCAACGGAACTGAAGACCAACGGATTCTTTGATGGTATTGACCTCATCGTCCCTGTACCGCTATCCAAGAAGAAACAACGACAGCGTGGATACAACCAAAGCGACTATATCGCTCAGGGCATCAGCGAAGTCACCAGCATCGACATGTGCACCAATAGCATAGAGCGCATTGTAAACACTGACACACAGACAGCTAAGGGGCGGATAGATCGTTGGAAGAATACAGAAGGTATATTCCGCATAAAAGATGCAGCCACACTGACAGGTAAACACATCCTCCTCATCGATGATGTAGCAACGACAGGAGCCACACTACACGCCTGCATATCTGCTCTACTCACCGTGCCCGGCATCCGCGTCAGCGTATTCGCCCTGACAAAAGCAATGTAAACGCCCCATAAGAAAACGCACATACCCCCTGGCATAGGCAGCAACCAGCCAACACAATCCGCTAATATTCTGCAACATATACTCTGCCAGCCCCTTTCACCACCCCTTGGCAACATAACAAACTTACTATCTGACGCTGGGCATACGCGCATATGCTGACCATCGTACACGCGTATACTGGGCGGCAAACAGTAAAGAAAAACAAGAGAAAACAAAGAAATTCCCATCCATATATTGAAAGACATATGGAACAATGAAAGCATTTCTGCCAAGGGGCATATAAAGACCTTGGCAGAATTAAGACACTGAAAAACAAAACATTTGCGCATACTCCTCGTCAATGCCAAGGGGTATGCGCAAATCATTATAGAAAAACTTCACACTTGAGTATCAAGGGGAATAGCCATACATTCACTTGATGATGACCAGCAGAGCACCAAACCCGTACTCGCGGAACGATGCGTCTTGGCTGATGCAAGAGCCGTACTTGCTCTTCAGTTCCTTGAGCAGGGCATTACGCAACACTCCTTCGCCCTTGCCGTGAATAAATACAAGGCGCTGGTTCTTCTTGTTGCGATACTCGTCCATGGTCTTGCGGAACACATCGAGCTGATAGTTGAGCATATCGCCATTGCTCATACCGTTGGTATTGTCAAGCAATTCATGAATATGCAGATCTATCTCTATAGTATTGTCTGCCTTTTGCTTACGGGCAGGCTGGGGAGTACGGTTGGGACGACTGTCCTCATTCTTCTTCTTAAGTAGCGCCTCCTTCAGTTCGTCGGCCTCTACAAACACCTGACGTACAGGACGGTCGTCGCGCACAATGTCGTACACGAGAGCGGGTTCCTCAAAGAAGGGGCTATCGGTGCTGAAGGTGTGCAGTTTATAGAATTTTACCGTATCTATACGAAGCTCCACATCTACAGCAGGTTTCTTCATATAGTTCTTCTCCTCCTTGAAAGCAAAGAGTTGTAAGTTGACACGCTCCATTTCACCCAGTTGCTCACGGCCAAACTCCTCGATAAAGAGTTTCGTATTAGGTTCGATAATGCCCTGTGAACGCAACTTCATGCCACCAGCTGAGGGTGACGCATAAAGATATGAAATGTAGTAGTTGCTATCATTGACGATGTACGCTTCAAAGATAGTCGTACTGATCTGCTTGATATCGACAGGTACAAAGGCGAGGGCCACATTGAGTCTTTCACGACCAGGGACCTCCATTGAGGGAGCCTCCCCCATGCCCCTCCCAAGGAGGGGTGACTCGGACATCTCGGACACAATAGACTTAGAATAATAGTTTTTGATTTGCGAGCCCAGAAATCCCCCTCCTTGGGAGGGGTTAGGGGAGGCCTTCACACTCTTCTTCTCAAAATTATATTCATTAGTATCGATTACCACACACTCACGGATGAGCATGGGGATGCTGAAGCCATTCTCGTCTTCTACCAATGCGATATCTTTACCTTGAAATCCCTTTACTATACCTCCTCCTGTCTCGAAGAGGAAGCGCACTTTATCTCCTATTTTCATGTTTTTGAATTCTGAATTATGAATTATAAGATTTACTTCGCTCTAACAGAATTCAGAACTTAGAATTCAGAATTCTTTTAATCTCACTCTCAAAGTTTGGTGTAAGCACCTCCTTGCCTATTGCCTCGCGTATCTCGTCAATTGTCCAGAAACGGCCACCATCAAGTTCGGCAGTGGGACAAATATCGCCATCGTAGGTGGTGCGGTATACATGCACAAGTTCACGATCACGCTCCGACTCAAAGATGTAGCGCAAGAGAAACTCGGGCACAAAGTCTTCAATGCCTAGTTCCTCGCGAACCTCACGCTGTAGAGCTGAGGGAATGTCTTCGCCATAGTCAACATGGCCACCTACGGCAGTGTCCCACTTGCCAGGCTGTATATCCTTCCACAAGGGGCGTTGCTGCAAATAGAGGCGACCAGCAGAGTCAAACACATGCAGATGCACTACCGGATGCAACAACTTGCTGCCATCGTGACACTGCCCACGCGTAGCGCTTCCTATCACACGTCCCTCTTCATCAACAAGGGGAAGGAGTTCTTGGTTGTTATCTTTCATATTAACTAATTTACTAATTACAATTTAGCGATTTACAATTTATGTACAATTTGGTCATTCAACTATTTACAACCAGCAATGCCGAAATTGTAAAATCATCAAATGATACATTGTAAATGGTTAAATGGTAAATTTATTAGGGCACTAGCAGCGAACTATCACCATAACTCAAGAAACGGAAGTCATGACCGAGGGCATAGTCGTATATCTTGCGCCAATTGCCTTTGACAAATGCCGACACGAGCAGCAACAGCGTGCTCTTGGGCTGGTGGAAGTTGGTCACGATGCGCTTCACGATATGGAAGGTATAGCCCGGAGCAATCATAATCTGCGTATTGGTATGCAAGGCGGGCAGATGGTGACGGTCGAGATAATCGAGAATCTGCTGCAATGCCTCAAGCGTAGTGAGGCGATTATATTGCTCATCATAAGGCATCCACTGCGTCACACGCAGTTGCTCCTCTGTAGCGTCGGGACACTGACTGATGAGCACACCTATATAATATAGGCTCTCCAGCGTACGCACCGAGGTAGTACCCACGGCAATGGCTTCGCCACCATGAGCGATGAGTTTCTCTATCGTCTTACGCTCTACCACGATATACTCTGAGTGCATCTCGTGGTCGCCAATCTCGGCACTCTTCACCGGTTTGAAGGTACCAGCGCCCACATGCAATGTCACCTCATCGCGTTCAATGCCTTTGGCATCAATAGCTTGCAACACACTTTCCGTGAAGTGCAGTCCTGCGGTAGGCGCAGCCACCGAGCCCTTAATCTTTGAGTATACGGTTTGGTAGGTCTGCTTGTCGCTCTCCTCGGTCTTGCGGTTCAAGTAGGGCGGGATGGGCAGTTCGCCTACAGCCTCCAGCACTTCGGCAAAGGTTACGGTATGGTCATCCCACGCGAAGTCGATGCGGTGGCCTGTACCCACTACTTCGCCGCGTGTAGCGGTAAGCGTCAGCGTGCGGCCATGTACAGAGATTTCCTTGCTCAATGCTCCCTCTTTCCATTTCTTGAGGTTACCCACGAGGCAGAGCCAACTGCAGCGCTCGGTCTGCGCAAACATCTGCACATACTCATTGGGCACGAGCGGCTCGAGGCAGAACACCTCGATGAGCGCACCCGTCTCCTTGCGGAAATGCAGGCGAGCCTGTATCACTCGGGTATTGTTGAACACCATGAGTGCTCCCGCAGGCAAATGCTCGGGAAGCGAAGAGAAAGAGTCTTCACTCACCTCACCACCCCGATAGAGCAGCAGTTTGGAACTGTCGCGCTGCGCCAAGGGGAACTTGGCGATGCGCTCATCGGGCAGTAGATAGTCAAACTCGTCAATAGCGATATGTCGTGTTGCGTTCATGCTACAAAAGTACGTTTTTTTATCGAATCAGAGACCACAAAAGGACGCGAATAGGCATTATTGAAAAAAAATCATAGAATTTTTGATATTTTTGCAACCTTTTCGCACCTTTGTTCGTCTAATGGGTAGAATTATTAAACACATTAAACACAAACCGCATGAAAGTATTGAGATTTACACTCTATGCACTTGCCCTGATGGCGACTACGAGCATCATGGCACAAGTAAAACAAACCGAGCAAAGACGCATTGGCAACTGGGTTGTCATCGAAGAATATGAAATTACCGATGAGGATGAAAACATAAGCCGTCAGAAGAAAGTAAAGGTGGGCGATCACTCCATCACAACCTCACGCAGGAGTTTGACACCACACTACCCCTTATACTACATGGGCTTTGACCGCCTGAGCAACAGTTCCTTCTCTACTGACTATGCCGCAGGAATCATGCAAAAGCAGAGCAAGAGTTGGGAATGGGGCATGTATCTTTTTCAAAACGGTGTTTCGTTCAATAAGAGGGGCACATTCGGTCTTAGTTATGCCTTTGGCTTTGGACGTAGCAGTTATAAATTTACCAATGGGAACTATTTCTTTAACGACCATGGCATTACATGCTATGGTGTAAATAGCGACAAGGCCTATGACGAGACTTGGTTCCGCTATTGGGGATTCCGCCTGCCTGTAAACATCGAGTTGCAGCGCTATGTAAATGGAGAACCCTTCTTCTTGACCTTTGGTCCCGAGTTTGAGTACCGCTTCTCCCCCAAGTCATTGGGTCGATGTGATGGTGGTAAGCAACGTCCTATCACGAAGAATCTTGACCTCAACCCCTTCAACGTAAATCTGATGGCACAAGTGGGCTACGATAATATCGGTTTCATGGCAAAGTTGTCGCTCATCGACCTCTTCCAAAACCCCATGCGCCCCGAGCCTCTCATTGGTGGCCCGGGAATGTCTACACTCAACTGCGAGGTATACCCTCTTACTATCGGTTTCTCGATATTATATTAACACACCTGCAATATTTCATTAAAGAACCTGTAATATCCACTTATAGAGCAGCGAAGGGAACTTCGCTGCTTTCATTATTCACCAAATTGTATTACTTTTGCATTTACGTTGCAAAAATACAGAGATGATACAGAATAATCCATCCAACAAGATACCCTCTCCGTGGCTTTCACTGCTCCCCATTGCTATCCTCGTGGCGTTGCTCGCCCTCACCATCTATATCTTTGGTAGCGACGCCCTCGGTGGAGGTAGCCAGGTGTCGCTCCTCATTGCCACTGGCGTATGTGTACTCATCGGCATGGGAGTGCTACGCAAGCCATGGGCCCACTTTGAGGAGGCAATGGTGCGCAATATCAGCGGAGTAGGTACGGCCATCATCATCTTGCTCATCATAGGTGCTCTGTCGGGCGCTTGGGTGGTGAGTGGCGTAGTGCCCACGCTCATCTACTATGGCATACAGGTCATTCACCCCGATTTCTTCCTGCTGTGTACCTGCATCATCTGTGCCATCGTATCGGTGATGACAGGTAGTTCGTGGACCACCATTGCCACTATCGGTATCGCCCTCATGGGTATAGGCAAGGCGCAGGGCTTCAGCGAAGGATGGATTGCCGGTGCCATCATCTCAGGTGCTTACTTTGGCGACAAGGTATCTCCCCTCTCCGATACCACCGTGCTTGCATCATCTACCACAGGTACCCCTCTCTTCACCCACATCCGCTATCTGATGTACACCACGGTACCCTCACTCGTCATCGCCCTCATTATCTTCGGCATAGCAGGTCTCTCTCACGAGGCCACCGACACATCACACATAGCCCTATTTACCAATACCTTGGCCAGCAAGTTTCATATCACGCCATGGCTGCTACTCGTACCCATCATCACAGGTATACTCATTGCCAAACGCGTATCATCTATCATCACACTCTTCGTGTCTACCCTATTGGCAGCCATCTTTGCAGCCATCTTCCAGCCCCAACTGCTCACAGAGATCGCTGGCAACATCGATGGCGGATGGGTAGAGAGCGTCAAGGGCATCTTCATGATGCTGTTCGGCGCTACCAACCTTGAGACGGGTGTACCTGAGGTAAACGATTTGATCTCGACACGCGGCATGGCAGGCATGATGGATACCATCTGGCTCATTATCTGCGCCATGTGTTTCGGTGGAGCCATGACTGCAGGAGGCATGATTGAGGGCATCACCCGCATGCTCACCCGCTTCACCCACCGCTGCACGAGCATGGTCACCTCTACCGTAATGTCAGGCATATTCTTCAACATTGCCACGGCCGACCAATACATCTCCATCATCCTCACTGGCAATATGTTTAAGGACATCTACCACCGTAACGGATACGAGAGCCGCCTGCTGAGCCGCACCACCGAAGATGCCGTCACCGTAACCTCAGTACTTGTCCCCTGGAATACCTGCGGCATGACCCAGGCCACTATCCTTAGCGTAAGCACCCTCACCTACCTACCCTACTGCTTTTTCAACCTCATCAGCCCCCTGATGAGCATCCTCGTGGCATGGACAGGGTATAAGATTATTCGTAAGAAGAATTAAAGAACACCTATTTAGGAATGAGACCAAACAGCACTACAAGATAATGCAATATATTACTACAAGATAAAAGTTCACTCATATATCTGATTATCTACTTAAATTAAAGGGAAGACAATCCATTCCATGACTCTATTGCCACTAACTTCTAGATTTCCTTGGAAATCCTAGAGCAACTAGCATCTCTCGATTCCCTAGGCTTCCTATTTCTTCCAGGAAAAACTAGAATAACTAGTGCTCAACCATTCCTCCCTATCGTCCTATTCTCCAACATTACATACCCCACAAACTGCGCTATAAACGCTGCCATAAACGACGAGAGGAGTCATCCATCTGGACAACTCCTCTCTCTAAAAACGGCGGCTACCTACTCTCCCACAAACGCAGTACCATCGGCGCGGTCGGGCTTAACTTCTCTGTTCGGAATGGGAAGAGGTGGAACCCCGACACTATAACCACCTGAATGCTATTATATAACATACAGACAAACA
>JAZONI010000083.1:0-4246 GCA_045654445.1 Bacteroidaceae bacterium
CAGAGAAGAGTGCAACAGCATTCATTGCCATGTGAAATGTCAAGAAAAGGATGAGGGCCAATCCTGAAACGCTCATCACCAACTTTCTTCCGATGGATGAATCAATTAACCACATAAATGTTTAGTTTTTAATGAATTAAAATATTAATAAATGTTTACAGTATTCGATTGATGGCAAATTTAGTTAAAAACATGCAATAAACAAGGCGAAAACCGAAAAACTTCGGTTTTCGCCTTGCAATTCTACATTATCTATTGTTTATCCCCAATTTTGTATGGTTTCTTGTTTTTTCCCAATACAAAATACGTACCTTTGTAAACACAATAAAAAAGGATTATGCCCATTATTCATATCACCTCGCTCACGCACCCAGGAGTGGAAGTTTTCAGCACACTCACTGAGGCTCAACTACGGCGCGATATTGAGCCAGATAAAGGAATCTTCATTGCCGAGAGTCCCAAGGTTATTCGTGTAGCACTTGACGCAGGTTACGAGCCCTTGGCTTTACTCTGCGAAGAACGACATATCACTGGCGATGCAGCAGGTATCATAGCCCATTGTCCCGATATCCCGGTTTATACTGGAAGTCGCGAATTATTGGCTTCACTTACAGGATATACGTTAACGCGTGGGGTGCTTTGCGCCATGCGTCGCCCTAAGACTCCGCTACTGGCCGATGTGGTCAAGCAAGCCAATCGAGTAGTGGTCATCGATGGGGTGACCGACACGACAAACATCGGTGCCATCTTTCGTTCGGCTGCCGCGTTAGGTATCGATGCTGTATTGCTTACACGCACCTCGTGCGACCCGCTTAACCGCCGTGCTGTGCGCGTGTCGATGGGTTCTGTGTTCCTTGTCCCCTGGACATGGATTGACAATATAGAGGAGGAACTCCATGCCGTAAACTTCACTACGGCTGCCATGGCTCTGACCGACAACTCCGTACCTATTGATTACGAGCCATTGAAAAAACTCTCCCGACTCGCCATCATCATGGGTACTGAGGGAGATGGGCTTGCCCACGAGGTTATCGGTGCTGCCGATTATGTTGTGCGCATCCCTATGGCTCATGGAGTCGATTCGCTCAATGTGGCAGCGGCAGCGGCTGTCGCATTTTGGGAGTTAAGAATGCATAAAGAGTAAAGGCATCTATCAGATAAGAAAAAAAGAAGGGTTCATCGTGATGAATCCTTCTTTTTATATCATTTACACATGAAGCATATTACTTCTTCTCACAACTTAAGGCGAGGCGCTTCACCAACAGTACGAAACCGCCTGTAAGGATCAGGTTGAGCACCAGGGTGAGTACCGAGATGAGCAGTATGGGGCCACCGATGCTGTATCCCAAGGCGATGAAGATAACACCAGCACCAACCTCACCACGGGTAAACATACCTATCGATAGGGCAAGACGCTCCTTGAGCGAGCGGTCACGATAGAAGAGCATAGGGGTGAGTTTGCCGATGTTTGACAGCAATGATACGGCCACTACATGCAGTGCGATGCCGCCCCATGAGAGCATGGGGAGCGAGGCAATCACGCTGTTGGACTGTGTCGTCGTCTCCTCCATGTGGATGAGCGGCATGCTCATTCCTACCAATAACATGAAGAACAGCGATATAAAAGTGGCGGCACGATCATCGGCCCTGGAGGCGCTATGTCCATGCTTCATCATCATACCCAATACGAAGGCGGGCAATAACACTTCGATATGCACGCTGCCCTCTTCACCAAAGAAATGGTCGGTCAGTATATATATAATATAGGTGGCTCCATAGGTCAGCGCGGCGTATACGAGCAGACTTTTCCAGTCGCAGCGTAGCGAGAGCGACGACATCTTTGTCCAGCCCACCCACAGCAACAATACCACTACCACCAGAATCACACCCATCTGCCACTGCATGCCTATCATGGCTATTTGCAAGGGTATCATGAGCAATATGGTGTCAAGGTCGTCAAAGATGGCCAGTACTTGAATCTTCTTGTATATCCAACTCTGTTGCAAACCAATGGCTGCCAGCATCGTGAATAGGATACCGGCCGAGGTCGGTGCAGCAAAACGGCTCAGCAGAAGAGATTCTTTCCATACAGCGCCATTGGTCCACCAATCAGATGGCATCAGCACAAAGATGTAATAGGTAGCGATGAGGATCCATGGCATAGCCGCGGCGAGCATGGCTACCAAATAGTCTTTTGCATAAGCCTTGATGTTTGATTTATCGACCTCAAATTCGCGTCCGACATTGATCATTATAAAAGCAAGGCATATGCCAAGCAGTATCTCTATACCATGTCGAGTAATCTCATAGTTCGCGCCCAATGCGTTGGGCATCAATTGCGACAGCACCAGCCCAAGCATCAGCATCGCGGAGAATGACAAAACTTTTTTCATCTATCCGTGTTTCCCTGTTTAATATTATCAATAATTTCCGTACAAATATAGAAAAAAATTGTTAAACAGAGAAATTATCGTGAAATAAATCAATTATTTGCGACCGAAGTCAGCAGGAATCTCGCCCCAATGCTCGGTCTCCCACTTCACGATGGGGTTGCTGACGCGGTGTGCCTTGAGCCATGCCTCGGCCCGTTCGATGAGTTGGAACAGTTGCTCTGTTTCCTCCGTACGCTCGAGTTGCGTCTTGCAGCATTTCTTGCGCACCCAACTGATGGCTGTACGGCTATCGCTATAGATGGTCATCTTGAGTCCCTGCTTATCGAGCATCGCCAGGGCATGCACGATGGCGAGAAACTCACCGATATTGTTCGTGCCATGTACGGGACCAAAGTGAAAAATCTCCTTGCCATCGCCCAGATATACGCCGCGGTATTCCATAGGACCGGGGTTGCCACTGCAGGCGGCATCTACGGCAAGGGCGTAGATACCCAAGCCCGGACGTCCACAGTCCCCCTCTGCCCTTTGGGCATCTCCCCCTCTATGGGGAGAAGGCTCCGCGGTGTCTGTAAAGCCCTCCATAGAGGGAGGGTTTGGGAGGGTCTTTTTTTTCTTTACATATTCATACGCCGGTGAGGCATACGCACGCTCGGCCTCCTCCTTGGAGTCGAACGACTTGTACACCGCTCCCTTGACGCCCTTTATCTGCGCTTGGCAATCGTCCCAACTATGGTATATACCAGGGTTGAGACCATTCCAAACGACATAAAATTTCTTCTTACTCATCTATCTTCTAAGCTCCCTCTCCTTGGGAGAGGGGTGGGGTGAGGCCTTACATTCTCTCAGGCACCTCAATTCCGAGCAAGCCCATACCCAAGCGGATAATCTTAGCCACGTTGGCTGAGAGCACAAGGCGGAAACGCTTCACGGCTTCGTTCTCTTCGCGTAGGATGCTGTAGTCGTGGTAGAACTGGTTGAACTCCTTCACCAAGTCGTACACATAGTTGGCAATCACCGAAGGTGTGTAGGTGACACCGGCATCTTTCACTACGGCGGGGAACTCGGCCAGCTTCTGGATCAACGCCATTTCTTTATCGTTGAGAGTTGAAAGTTGAGAGTTGAGAGAATTCGCGGTACCATCACTCAACCCTAAGCCCTCAACCTTCAACTCTTGTGCCTTGCGCAGGATAGACTGGATACGGGCGTAGGTGTACTGGATGAAGGGGCCTGTATTGCCGTTGAAGTCGATAGATTCCTTGGGGTTGAAGGTCATGTTCTTGCGAGCGTCGACCTTGAGGATGAAGTACTTGAGCGCACCAAGGCCCACGATGCGGGCGATATTCTCGGCTTCCTCTGCGGTGAGCCCATCGAGTTTGCCGAGCTCTTTAGAGGTCTCGCGGGCGGTAGCAATCATCTCGGCCATGAGGTCGTCGGCATCCACTACGGTACCTTCGCGGCTCTTCATCTTACCCTCGGGGAGCTCTACCATACCGTATGAGAAGTGTACGAGGTCCTTACCCCAGTCGAAGCCGAGCTTGTCGAGGAGGATAGAGAGCACCTGGAAGTGGTAGTTCTGCTCGTTACCTACGACATAGATCATCTTGTTGATGGGATAGTCCTGGAAGCGCAGCTTGGCCGTACCGATATCCTGGGTCATGTATACCGATGTGCCGTCGCTACGGAGCAGGAGCTTGTGGTCGAGACCCTCACCAGTGAGGTCGGCCCATACCGAGCCATCCTCCTTGCGGAAGAAGAAGCCCTTGTCGAGACCTTCGAGCACCTTCTCCTTACCCTCGAGGTAGGTCTGTGACTCGTAGTATATCTTGTCGAAGTCTACGCCCATCATCTTGTAT
>JAZONI010000084.1:0-45220 GCA_045654445.1 Bacteroidaceae bacterium
AGTAAGACCCTCCTTCTCCATGATGTAGGTAACGGCACCACCATCGATGTCGCCACTGCGGGTACCCATCATGAGGCCCTCGAGCGGAGTGAGACCCATGCTGGTGTCTACACACTTGCCGTCTACTACGGCCGAGATAGATGCACCGTTACCGATGTGGCAGGTGATGATTTTGGTGCCTTCGGGCTTCACGCCGAGGAACTCGCATACGCGCTGCGATACGTAGCGGTGCGATGTGCCGTGGAAGCCGTAGCGACGCACGCCATACTTCTCGTACAGCTCGTAGGGAACGGCATACATGTAGGCGTAGTCGGGCATGGTCTGATGGAAAGCAGTGTCGAACACACCCACCTGAGGAATCTCGGGGAGCAAGGCGCTGATGGCGTTCACACCCTTGAGGTTGGCCGGGTTGTGCAGGGGAGCAAGGTCGTTGCAAGCCTCAAAAGCGGCCAGCACCTCGTCGTTGAGCAGTACAGACTGGCTGAACTTCTCACCGCCGTGTACCATACGGTGACCAACGGCGTCGAGCTCGTCGAGTGACTTGATGGCGCCATACTCTGCACCTGTCAAGGTCTGGAGGATAAACTCCACACCTGCTGTGTGCTCCTGGATGTCTTTTTCGAGTACTACCTTCTCACCATTGGGGAGAGTCAACTTAAGGAATGAGCCGGGAAGGCCAATCTTTTCGATACCGCCCTGTGCGAGTACCGATTGGGTGTCCATCTCAAAGAGTTTGTACTTGATAGATGAGCTACCGCAGTTTAATACAAGGATTTTCATTATTTACAATTTACGAATTTACAATTTATCAAACTTTGTTTCTTTTCCTCCTTCGCACCTCGGCATAGATTAAGCAAGCTTATCTCTGCGCTCGGTTTGGCGTCGGTTTCCTATTTATTTACAATTTGGCAATTTAACTATTTATATAATTGGGGCGATGTCAAAATCGGAAAATCTTCCAATCGCTCAATAAATCGTAAATAGTAAATTGTCAAATTGTAAATTTATCTTACTTTGCCTGTGCCTGACAAGCGGTGATAGCCACCATGTTGTACACGTCGTCGATAGAGCAGCCGCGTGAGAGGTCGTTCACGGGACGAGCGATACCCTGGAGGATGGGGCCGATAGCCTCGGCACCGCCCAAGCGCTGTACGAGTTTGTAGGCGATGTTACCTACCTCGAGAGTGGGGAACACGAGTACGTTAGCCTTACCAGCAATCTCTGAGCCGGGAGCCTTGCTGCTGCCCACTGAGGGTACGAGGGCTGCGTCGGCCTGCAACTCACCGTCGATCTTGAGCTCGGGAGCAAGCTCCTTGGCGAGGCGGAGAGCCTCGGTCACCTTGTCTACACACTCATGCTTGGCCGAACCCTTGGTAGAGAAGCTGAGCATAGCCACGCGGGGATCCTCGATGCCAGCCACGGCGCGAGCGGTCTCGGCGCAGCATACGGCAATCTGTGAGAGCTGTGCAGCATCGGGCACGGGAGTCACAGCGCAGTCGCCCATGATGAGCACGCCATTGTCGCCATACTGCGGAGTCTGGGTAATCATAACGAAAGCACCTGATACGCAGCTGATGCCAGGAGCAGTCTTGATGATCTGCAATGCGGGACGCAGCACGTTACCTGTAGTGTTCTCGGCACCTGCGAGCTGACCATCAGCATCGCCAGCCTTGATGATAAGGCATCCCAGGTAGAGGGGATTTACTACGAGCTTCTGAGCCTCTTCGTAGGTCATGCCCTTCTTCTTGCGGAGCTCAACGAGCAGGTTGGTATACTCCTCCTTCTTGGGGTGATTCTCGGGGTCGATGATGGTTGCCTTACCGATGTTGGTGAGGCCCCACTCGGCAGCGAGTCCGTTGACCTTGTCGGGATTGCCGATAAGAATGATGTCGGCTACCTCATCGGCAAGGAGGCGGTCGGCTGCTCTCAATGTACGCTCCTCAGTAGATTCGGGGAGTACGATGCGCTGCTTGTTGCTCTTGGCACGCGCAATGATTTGACTTAACAGATCCATGTTGTAACCTTTTATTGATGTTGTATGTGATATATTTTCTTTGCTGTAATAAACTTCATACAAAGGTAAGTCTTTTAATTCACAAAAACTTAATTAATTCACAAAATCTTATTTTTTGTCAAAAAAACTTTTCTTCATATGTCGGTTGCCCAGTCTCATCGCATGAGGTGCTGCAAGAAGTCGATGTATAAGCCTATGCCTTCGGCTATCTCGCTCTCGAGCACATATTCGTCGGCGCTGTGCGAGCGTGCCGACTGGCCCACCCCCATCTTCAGCGAGGGTATGCCGTGCATGAGTGCCATGTCCGACGTGGTGGGCGACACAAAAGTGTCGCGTCCGATGGCCAGAGCCGCCTTCACCAGCGGGTGGTCGGAGTATATGGCCGATGCGTGCACACGTGTAGAGCGTGGCGTGGCATCCGCCTCGAGCAGCTCTTGCACGATGCGTGCTGTTTCTTCGTTGGTGTAAGCATCAGTGGTACGTATGTCGATGACGAACTTGCACTCGTCGGGTACCACATTATGCTGCGTGCCGGCATTGATCTGTGTCACCGTCATCTTGATGTCGCCCAGCAGTGCCGACTGCCTTTCAAAGCGGTAGTCACGTATGCGACCGATATCCTCGATGGCCTTGTATAGGGCGTTCACTCCCTCGTTACGCGCCGCATGTCCGCGTATGCCATGTGCCGTACAGTCCATCACCACCAGTCCGCGCTCGCCCACGGCAGCTTGCATGCCTGTGGGCTCACCCACAAGAGCCATGTCAATGTGTCCCAGCTCAGGCAGCAGGGCACGCATGCCATGCTCGCCCATCACCTCCTCCTCGGCGCTGATGGCTAGCAGCATGTTGTAGGGCAAGGGCTGCTCCTCGAGGTAGCGGTAGGCCGCGATGAGTGATACCACGGAGGCTCCCGCATCGTTGCTGCCCAGCCCGTAGATGCGTCCCTCCTCGCATGTGGGCTCGAAGGGATCGCGCGTGTACGATGCCGAGGGCTTCACCGTATCGTGGTGCGAGTTCATGAGCAAAGTGGGACGTGTGGGGTCGTGGTACGGTGTATACACATACACGTTGTTGTAGATACGTTTCACCTCGCCCTTGACATGCTGATGCAGAAATGCTTCGATGATGTCGGCCGTCGCTTTTTCGTCGCGCGACACCGACGGCGTGGCAATAAGTTGGCGCAGCAGGCCTATCGATTCCCGCGTGAACGCCTCTATCGTGTGGGGTGTTTCCATAATCATAAATGTTGATCGTTGCAAAAATACGATAAGCCCGAAAAAAAAACAAATCGCCATGCATAAACTTTGCCCTTCCTTCTATTTATAGGAAGAAATAAAAGGGCCAATCCTATTCTTCGAGGTTAGAAGTATCGGATTCCAACCCATCCCCTCCGTTTTTAGAGTGGCAAAGCATGAAAACTTTGCCAAAATAGCGATGGAATAGGAAATTATCCCTAACTTTGTGCTATGTACGACCTCACGACACGCGACATACAGTACCTGCAAGGGGTGGGCCCACAGCGGGCAGCCATCCTAGCCAAGGAGTTAGGCATAAGTTCTATGCACGACCTGCTCTACAACTTCCCCTACAAGTACATCGACCGCAGCCGCCTGTTCTACATCCACGAGATTGATGGCAACATGCCTTACATACAACTCAAAGGCAAGATACTGCGCTACGAGACGGTAGGTGAGGGACGCAAGATGCGCCTCGTGGCACACTTCACCGACGGCACGGGAGTGATAGACCTCGTGTGGTTCAACGGCGCGAAGTTCATTCCGAAGAACTATCCCGTAGGCGTGGAGTATGTTGTCTTTGGCAAACCCACCATGTTTGGGGAGCGTATCAACGTGGCACATCCCGACATTGATAAGGCTGCCGAACTGTCGCTATCGTCGATAGGCCTGCAGCCCTACTACAACACGACGGAGCGCATGAAACGTAGCGGCCTCAACAGCAATGCCTTGCAGAAACTCATGGGTAACCTCTTCGACCTATTTGAACGCATGCCCATCCGCGAGACGCTGCCCGAGGCTTTCGTACGCGAGCATCACCTGATGCCGCTCGCCGAGGCGTTGCACGCCATACACTTCCCCAAGGACCCCGAAGAACTGCGCCGCGCACAGTACCGCCTCAAGTTCGAAGAACTATTCTATGTGCAACTCAGCATCCTGCGTTACTGTAAGGACCGCCGGCGCAAATATCGAGGGCTATGCTTCACAAAGGTGGGTACGCTGTTCAACGAGTTTTACGCTACGAAACTGCCCTTTGAGCTCACAGGGGCACAGAAACGTGTCATCCGCGAGATGCGCCACGACATGAACAGCGGCCGACAGATGAACCGTCTGTTGCAGGGCGACGTAGGTAGCGGAAAAACACTCGTGGCACTGATGACCGCCCTCATCGCCATCGGCAACGGATACCAAGCATGCATCATGGCCCCCACGGAGATATTGGCCGAGCAACACCATGCCACACTGGCAAAGATGCTCTACGGACTTCCCGTACGCGTGGAATTGCTCACAGGAAGCATCAAAGGGAAGCGACGCAAGGAGGTGCTAGAAGGACTTGTGAAAGGCGACATACACCTGTTGGTGGCGACGCATGCCGTGCTTGAGGACTCGGTACAGTTCTCGGCACTGGGCCTCGTGGTCATCGACGAGCAACACCGCTTCGGAGTAGCACAGCGCGCCAAGTTGTGGACGAAGAACAACTTTGCCCCACACGTGCTGGTGATGACCGCCACACCCATACCGCGCACCCTTGCCATGACACTCTATGGTGACCTCGACGTATCGGTCATCGACGAACTGCCACCCGGACGCAAACCCATACAGACGATACATCAATATGGTAACCGACAAGCACAACTCTACCAGTTCATGGCGGGACAGATAGCCCAAGGGCGGCAGGTATATGTGGTGTACCCGCTCATCAAGGAGAGCGAGAAGATTGACCTCAAGAACCTCGAAGAGGGATATGCACAAATCAGCCAAGCCTTTCCACACTGCGCGGTGAGCATGGTGCACGGTAAGATGAAACCGGCCGAGAAGGATGCCGAGATGCAGCGTTTCCTCCATCGCGAGACGCAGATCATGGTGGCTACCACCGTCATCGAGGTGGGCGTAAACGTCCCTAATGCCTCGGTCATGGTGATTGAGAATGCCGAGCGCTTCGGCCTGTCGCAACTGCACCAGTTGCGCGGACGCGTAGGGCGTGGCGCCGACCAATCGTACTGCATCCTCGTGACATCAGTGAAACTGAGCGAAGAAAGCAAGAAACGACTCGAGATCATGGTGCGCACCAACGACGGATTCGAGATTGCCGAGGCTGACCTCAAACTGCGCGGGCCAGGTGACCTCGAGGGCACGCAGCAGAGCGGCGTAGCCTTTGACCTGAAGATTGCCAATATCGCCCGCGACGGACAACTGTTGGGGCATGTGCGCAGCATCGCCGAGCGTATCACCGATGAGGATCCCGAGGGTACGCTGCCCGAGAACGCCATCTTCTGGCAACAACTTGAGCGCTTGCGCAAGAGCCACGTGAACTGGTCCTCCATATCATAACACAATGCCTATCGTAAAGAAATATATAGCATACACACTATGGCCAAAGAACTGAAAACACTCGTCAAAGATACCGCCATCTACGGACTCAGCAGCATCGTGGGGCGTTTCCTCAACTACTTGCTCGTACCCCTCCACACCACGAAGATCATCGCCGAGAGTGGCGGCTACGGCGTGGTGTCCAACGTGTATGCCTATACCGCCCTGCTCATGGCGCTGCTTACCTTCGGCATGGAGACCACCTTCTTCCGCTTCTCCAACAAGGAGGGCGAGGACAGCCGTAAGGTGTATGGCACCACCCTATGGATGGTGGGTGGCGTGAGCCTCCTCTTTGCTTTGCTGTGTTTCGTGTTCAACGCCCCCATCAGCGCCTTCATGGGCTATGCCGACCATCCCGAATACATTGCCTGCATGACCACCATCGTGGCTTTCGATGCCTTGCAGAGCATCCTCTTTGCCCGCCTGCGAGGCCAGCACCGCCCCGTGAAGTTCATGGTGCTGAAGATGTCGTTCATCATCCTCAGCGTACTGCTCAACCTCTTCATCTTCTTGGGCGCACCCGCCATCTGCCGCATCAACCCCGAACTGCTGTGGTGGTACCGACCCGAGAATAGCGTAGGCTACATCTTTGCCATCAACCTCATCTGTACGGTGAGCGTCACCTTCGGTTTCATCCCCGAACTCAAGGGCTTCACCTACGGCTTCGACCGCAAACTTGCAGGGCGCATGCTGCGCTATGCTCTGCCCATCCTTGTGCTCAGTATCGCTGGCATACTCAACCAGGTGGCCGACAAGATTACCTATCGCTTCATCGTACCCGGCACTGAAGGTGACGTACAACTGGGCATCTATGGAGCCTGCACCAAGATAGCCATGATCATGGCCCTGCTCACGCAAGCCTTCCGCTATGCCTACGAGCCCTTCGTCTTCGGCAAGAGCCGCGACAAGGACAACCGCGAGATGTATGCCGCCACAATGAAGTACTTCATCATCTTCACCCTGCTGGCCTTCCTTGCCGTAGTGTTCTATATGGACATCCTCAAATACCTCGTGGGCAGCACCTACTGGGAGGGACTGCGCGTGGTACCCATCGTGATGATGGCCGAGATCTTCATGGGCATCTACTTCAACCTCTCGTTTTGGTACAAACTCTCCGACAAGACCTATTGGGGCGCCATCATGTCCATCATCGCCTGCGCCGTACTCCTGGGCATCAACATTCTCTTCATACCCCGATACGGCTATGTCGCCTGTGCGTGGGGCGGACTCGCGGGCTACGGTACCGCTATGCTCCTCTCCTACTTCATCGGGCAACATCACTATCCCATCAAGTACGATATCAAGGGCATAGGGCTCTACTTCGCCCTCGCCCTGCTGCTGTTCGGCGTTTCACAGGTGCTCCCCTTCGAGAATCCCTGGCTGCGCATGGGCACCAACACCCTACTGCTCGCGGTCTACCTCGCCTACGTGGTCAAACACGACCTGCCGCTGAACCAGATCCCCATCATCAAACGATGGGTAAAATAAGTAAGGATGTACATCTTCGCACCTTTCATCGCACTCGTCTGTTCTGTAGACCTGCGACAATGGATGCAAGCACCTGAGAGAAAAGAGGGACGCACATACGAGAGATATCTTTAAATGGCAATAGCGGAACCTCAAGATTCCGCTATCATAAAAAATCTATTTAAAGTCACTTCAATTCATACGGAAGACTGTGAGAGAGTTGGCAGGAGCAACATAACAGTCCTCCACGATCAAAGGAGTAACAGTCTGAGGCACTACATGCTCAGGCGTATCAAATGTGTTTTCAGCCTTTCCACTATCAGCAGTGAGCAAGGTTGCTGTACCAGAGGTAATATCTGCGCCCTTAACATTCAGCTGGACGGGGATTTCCACATCGGACAGATTAACAATCCTTACGACCTTCTCGCCTGTCGTTTTATCTACCATCGCATTGGCGAAAAGCATATTGGGCTGAGGGAGCTGGACTTCATGATAAAGTGTTCCGTCAACATAGCAACGTACGTGAATATCTCGCACCTCAATTCGGATATCATACCATTGGTTCTCACTGATTGTGCCACATGCTGTTACCGCATTATGTCTCGTGCCATTCCACATGGTTTCAATACCATATTGGTTATTATTATCTCCACCAAGACGCAGCCACTTGTAATTATCATCATCGTAATAATCAAAGATTATGAGGAAACCCTCATCACCTGCAACCTTACGAGCCTTTAACGTGAGGTCATAAGAAGTGCCTGTCATGACTTCAGGGAAAATGGCTACACATTCGGTTGTCTGAGAACGTTGTGAGATGATGCCATCAGTCACAAGCCATTTGCCTTTCTTGATATTCAAATCTGAGAAGTTAGCATATTCAACCTCTTCAGGGAATGAACAGACCTGGACATCTTTATATTCCACTTCTGTATTCCACGAGCCAACACCGACTCTAAACTGTTGGAGACGTGAATAGCGTGGCTGCACGACCTCAGAGTATACCATCGTTGCCCCCTTATTTTCAGATAAAAGGCGCTGCACATAGTAAGAAGGTGCTGCCCAACTATGAGCGGCATCGAAATATATCATACCCGGGGAATGGCTATAATCACGGACATTGACAAGAGCAGGAGTATAGCCACAAACAGCCACTGCACCTCCATCTTCCATCTCCATCAACTCGGCTGCACCTTTCAAAGCGTCCTTAAGGCTATTTTCTGCATTCCACGATGAGGCGTCACCAAGGATCTGCACTTCGGGGTAGCACTTCCCTATAGTCTCCACTAATTGTATACGCCATTCATCGGCCTTATCCCCCAACTCAACATAGTGCATGTTAAATGGTTTTTTATGCCCGTTTCGAATACGCATACGGCCATATGGAGTATCCTTCTCACCATTGGCATATTCTATTGCATCCAACACATCCTGTATGGACGCTGTTGCATTTACAGCTAAAATGGGCTCTGCCCCGATATCTTCAGCCAATTGCAAGAATTCATGGTATCCCATACCACCTATCTGCATCTCCACGGCTCCTGTCGTTGTTTTCCAATCAGAAAAACTTCCTGCAAAACGTAGATACTGAGGTTGCAATGCGAGCAACATCTCGGCCAAATCCTTACGACAACCGTTGGGACGGTTCTTAAAGGTAGGTGGGAATAGTGATACCATATCCAAATAGAGTGTACCTGGGGCATCGGCAGTCATCACAAAACGGGTATAATCGCAGTCTTCCTCGGGAACAAAGCTTACGGTATATTTTCTCCATTTACGTCCTATCTTCCCCTTCACCGAAGCACAGCCATGCCATACAGCACTATCTTTACTCTGCAGTCCCACAACCAACTTCCCCTTGTAACGTTTGTCAGCACGCGCCCAAAAAGTCAGCGTATATTTATCACCCTTGACAGCATCAATACCCCAATAACCCGTATTGGCAATGGCTGCTACAGATTGAGGCGAGGCCTGAGTAATAGTCCATTGGAGAGCCTTCTTCTGACGCTCATCGAACAGATTGTCTGTTATTATTTCCATACGACTAGCAGCCTCTTGCCCATTAGCTGCATACCACGCAGGAATAGTACCAGGTGCAGGATACCCACCAAAACGTTCCCCCTCACCATTGGGGCCAAAGCGATGGTTCCGCACAGGCTGCGCCTCGTCCTCAAACGAACGGTTCTGTATTAGTTCTGCATACAAGCCCCCCTCACCTACATGGTCGACACCTTCCAAAAAGACGCCATATTGTGTAGGGATAATATCCATTCTTTCACGCGAAAGATCCACATTCAACACCGCCGTCTGCGCTTGAACAGATAGTGCCACTACACAAGCGGAAAATAGGAATATTCTTTTCATCTCAGCAATAATATTTGTCGGTTAACGAAATCTTTACAACGGCAAATATACCAACAAAACACGAAACAGCCAAAACATTCCCCCACAAGTCATAAAATCCATGATTCCCGACGATTCCTCGATGTAATTTCTGAGCAATGTTTCGAAAAATCGTTTTTTTACACTATTTTTGTCAACAGAATGAGAAAATCAGAAAAATACACAATACGACAGATTTCTGTTTGGCTTTGGCAGGCATCACTCGGTGCCCGAAGCCGAATCATCTTATGCACATTAATAGGCATCATTTCCGTTATCTGCTCTTTAATATTTGTACTCCTCAGCAAGAACATCATAGATATTGCGACAGGGATACGCCCTGGTAAGCTTATACACTATGGCATCGGGATGGCTATACTAATGCTTCTAGAGACCTTGCTACATGCCGCAGACAACTGGATAGTCAACATCCTCGGAACAAATAACCAAAATCGCCTCCGGTCACGACTTTTCGAGCGACTTATGCAATGCGAATGGCAAGGACGAGAGCAACACCATTCGGGAGACATACTCAATCGTCTTGTACAGGACCTCAATACCGTCGTGTCAACCATCACCAGTACAATATCTTTTCTTATCATCACATTGGTGCAGTTTGTCGCATCATTCTGCCTGCTCTTCTCGATGGACCGCATGCTCGCAGTCATGTTGATGCTTATATTACCTATCTTCGCTCTACTCAGCCGAATCTATGTGCGTCGCATGCGCCACATGAATAAGGCTGTCCGCGAGAGTGACAGTCGCATACATGCCATTGTACAAGAGAGCCTGCAACACAAAACTGTAGTAAAGACACTAGAGCAAGGCCAAGGGATGACACAAAGACTAAAAGCAATGCATGACAGGTTATATGATGAGGTCGTTACACGCACACGATTCACCGTATTGTCACGGTCACTAGTGTCAGCAGGCTTCTCTTTCGGATACCTCACCGCGCTGCTTTGGGGAGTATTCCGAATACAAAGCGGCGCCATAACCTTTGGAGTCATGACAGCCTTCCTACAGCTTGTAGGACGCATACAGCGTCCATTAGCTGATTTATCCCGACTAATCCCCACCCTCGTAAGTTCAATCACATCAGCCGAGCGCCTGATGGAATTAGAGGAACTTCCACTCGAAGAGTCCGGCAGCCCCATCCGCATGAACGGAACAGCGGGCATACGCATCGACAATGTCAGCTTCAACTATAGCAAAAACGGAAGAACAATCATTAGAGACCTCAATGCTGATTTTCCTCCAGGCTCAATAACCGCCATCCTTGGCGAAACTGGAGCAGGAAAGACAACACTCATACGCCTAATCTTGTCGCTCATACACCCAAGCAAAGGAAAAATCATCATCTACGACAATGAACAGGAAATTGAAGTATCCCCGCGCACACGCACCAATCTGGTCTACGTCCCACAGGGGAATACGCTATTTAGCGGAACCATACGCGAGAACCTACTACTAGGACGCCCCGATGCTAGCGACAAGGAACTATGGGAAGTACTCGACACGGCCTGCGCCGACTTCGTAAAACGACTTCCTGAAGGGCTTGACACACCATGCAGCGAACAAGGTGGAGGATTAAGCGAGGGGCAAGCCCAACGTATCGCCATTGCTCGTTCACTACTACGATCAGGCACGATATTACTACTCGATGAAGCAACATCAGCCCTTGACCCAGAAACAGAGCGACACCTCCTTCACAACATTGCGACAACACAACAAGGCAAGACGCTGATTTTCATAACTCACCGTCCTTCAGTGTTAGAGTATTGCGACCGTGTACTAAAAGTAAATAGAGAAGATAGTCAAAAACAAAAGCTATGATTGAATATATCAAAGGAGATCTCACAGAACTGACCCCAGCCACTGCCGTTATAGAATGTCATGGGGTAGGATATCTTGCAAACATCTCACTCAACACTTATACCGCCATACAGAATCTATCACAGGTAAAGCTCTATGTACATGAAGCAATACGTGAAGACGCTTATATTCTTTATGGATTCGCCAACAAACGTGAACGCGAATTATTTCTCCTTCTCATATCGGTTTCAGGCATTGGAGGAAATACAGCACGCACTATACTCTCAGCCCTGACTCCTAACGAACTCTGCGAAGTGATAGGCTCCGGCAATGACAAGCTCTTAAAAATGGTCAAAGGCATTGGAGGGAAAACTGCTCAACGCATCATCGTAGAATTAAGAGACAAGATTACAGTCACCGAAGGAGATAACACCTCACAAAACACAAATACTGCACTCTTCACCGATACAAGTAACGAAATTCTCGAGAGCGCAGTTGCCGCACTTAACATGCTGGGATACACAGCAGCCGCTTCTCAGAAAGTGATAAAATCTATCATAAAGGAACAACCAGGAATCACTGTAGAAACTGCTATTAAAGAAGCATTAAGACGGTTATAACGAATAATATATATAAATTTTGTCGTTTTCTAGACTCAGAACTTGCAAATGTGAAATATTTGTTTCAATTTTGAAAAATATAAGTGATTTGCACCAATAAAAGGAAAGCCAATGGAACACGAAAAAGACATCGTATACTCACAAGCCATAAAAGCTGGGAAACGAATCTACTACCTTGACGTAAAACGAAACAAAAGAGATGAATTATTTCTTTCGATTACCGAAAGCAAAAAAATAGTTTCTGGCGAAGGTACAGAGTCTACATTTACATTTGAGAAGCACAAGATCTTTTTGTATCAAGAAGACTTCAGCAAGTTCATTGGAGGTCTCAGCCAAGCTATCGGATACATCCATGAGCATCAGCCAGTAACTGAACGATATACTGCAGCTGAGATACCCAGCATGGGGGATACAGAAATTGAAGAGACTACTCTAGGCAAAGAGTTGAGTATAGATATTGAATTCGAATAAGAACTCGATTTTCTTCGATTTTGCTCGATTGCACGACCTTTACCTGCTTTGCAGTCTAAAGTCATTGGTTTGCGCTAATTTTAATCTACTTCGCAGCTTGAAATTAGGCTGCTGGCGACAAGTCGCACTCCTTCTATATAACAAAATGCTAAACCGCTGTACCATAAAGTTTTTCATTTAGGATATTCAGGGTTCTTTGCGCCCGTTCTATCTTTCTTCTGAGCAGTTCCTCTTCACTTAATCCGACTTTGTTTTCATCGTATTCTACCTTGTTCTTTACCATAATGTAAAAGACCTCAGCGATTTTGTGAGCTGTAGCGACTATGGCTGACATATGTCCTCCTCTGGACTTTAACCTTCGGAAGTAAAATCCCATCGAGTTCTTCATGTCTCGTGTTGCATTTGCACATTGTCTGAAAACTTGCCCCACAGGATTCTTTCGTTTTGGGACACGGCTGGAAATGAGTTTTCCGCCAGATATTCGATTGTTTGGTACAAGATTGCACCATTTGCAAAACTTCGAAGGAGAGTCAAATTTCTCAACAAAGTCAAAGCCGAGTTCTCCTATCAGTTGAAGGATAGAACCTGCGCTCATCCCTGGTATATTCATTGCATTAACTCCCCATACACCATATGCATAAGACTCGACATCAAATCCAACCTTATTTTTCTTGTGTATTGTCTTTTTGCTTCTAACAAAATCAGTCATACCCATATCTATCTTGGCGGTATATTTACTAAGCATCTTCTCTATTTCAGTGTCACACTCTGCTACCTTTTGCAGGAAGAACTCGTATAGTTCATATGATTGTTTAAGTTCAAACAAATGGTCAGTATCCCAGGTCCCTTCAAGTGACAAAGCAATATCTTCCTTACTTCGTTTACAACGACCATCTGCCAGTTGGGCTAATGATTCGGGATTGTGGTTGCCTGAGAGAATGGCAGAGATAATCAGCTTACCCGACTTCCCAACTATGTCTGTAAGGACATTTGTCAGTTTGATGTTCATCTGTTCCAAGGCCTTTTGCATATGCAATACCTCCTTAGCTGCTGAACGAAGAAGGGAGTTTCTGTGACGGCAAAGATTCCGAATCTGCCGTGCAGAGCCTTCTGGTTGGAAACTCGGTTTGAGAAGACCATAGCTATGAAGAAGCATCAGCCACTCCGCATCCGCCTCATCGGTCTTCTTCTCAGAGATATTCTTTACTTCACGAGCATTGACAAGTAGCACATCAAAGCCTTCAGATTCCAACTTGAAGTAAACGGGCACCCAGTATATACCTGTGGCCTCCATTGCTATGGTCGTTATGCCACAAGTATGTAGCCATTCACTAATCATGTCCAGGTCCTTCGTGAAACTACCGAACCTGCGGTTATTGTCACCGTCACGGTCGGCAGGCACACATACTTGCATTTCTGAGTCTGCAATGTCTATACCTGCAGCATTTGGATTTACAATTTTTAGTTCCACACCCTTGCCAGTTTGTAACTTTTTTGCTTTCTTTGCTCTCAACATAGGAAGTTTCTTTTGAGGTTTTACAAAAGCTAAGCCTGCGGTCTCTGGAACTAAGTAAGCTTCTATACGGCATCTAACGGCCAATATTCATTCTACAGACACGCAGGACCATACTTTGGGATGGATTGGGGTCCATTGGAGTGACGGTCTACTTGCTTAGCGCCAATAAAGATACTTCCTTTTTTGTTATTTCGCATTCATTTTGAGGCGCGTCAATTCGGTACTTTGGGGAGCTAAAGCTCCCGTCGTCGCAACCGACGCTTTCATACCGCGTCGGCAGAAAAACGCAAATAAATTTGCATTTTCGCTCGGTTTGCACTAATTTTGCACCCGCTTTTCGTAGAGCACTCGTGAGAGACTCTTACATCGTGTGATGGCGAATTGAGAGAGAACTTAATTTAGAGTAACACATTAAAAAAGAAAAACAAACATGAAATCATTTGATTTGAAAGGTACTTCAAGAACTGAAGTAGGTAAGAAGAGCACTAACAAGCTCCGTAAGAACAACGGTATTCCTTGCATCCTGTACGGAATCGAGAAGGAGGCTAAGGCTTTCGCTGTAACCACCGACTCTGTACGTAAGCTCGTTTACACTCCCGACATCCATGTAGTAAACCTCACCATCGACGGTGTAGAGTGCACTGCAGTATTGAAGGACATTCAGTTCCACCCCGTTAAGGATACGATCCTTCACATGGACTTCCTCCAGATCGTTGCTGACAAACCTATCGTAATGGAAGTTCCCACCGTTCTCACTGGTCTCGCTGCTGGTGTTAAGCTTGGTGGTAAGTTGCAGCAGGCTATCCGCAAGATCAAGGTGAAGGCTGTATACGCTAACATCCCCGAGAAGTTGACCGTAGATGTTACTGAGCTTGCTCTCGGTAAGTCAATCAAGGTTGGTGAGCTCTCATTCGAGGGTCTCGAGCTCGTTACTCCCGCTCAGACTGTTGTATGTAGCGTAGCTGCTACTCGTGCTTCACGCGAGGCTGCCAACGGTAAGAAGTAATTTCTGATTAGGAATTCACCATTAGGAGTTAGGAATTTCGCGTCCGATAAGGAGGCAAATCCTTAACTCCTATTATTTTTCTATCAATCCCTAGTTTCTAACTCCTAACTAGATAAATGAAATACTTGGTTGTAGGCTTGGGAAATCCAGGCTATGAATACGACGGCACACGCCACAACATCGGTTTCCGTGTGGTAGATGCCTTGGCGAAGGCTGCAAATGCGGTGTGGGAAGACAAGCGCTATGGCTTCGTGGCCAATATGCGTGTGAAGAATGCCCAGATCGTGCTGCTCAAGCCCACCACCTTCATGAACCTCAGCGGCAATGCCGTGCGCTACTGGCTGGACAAGGAAAATATCGCTCTCGAGAACATGCTCGTGGTGGTAGATGACCTCACGCTGCCTACCGGTACCCTCCGACTCCGAGCAAAGGGTAGCGATGGCGGGCATAACGGTCTGAAGCACATCGCGCAGCTTATAGGACAGAACTACGCCCGACTGAAGTTCGGCATCGGCAATGACTTTCCCCGTGGTGCACAGGCCGACTTTGTACTCGGCAAGTTCTGCGCCGAAGATGAGGCCATCATCGAGAAGCAGCTGCCCACAGCATGCGAGATGGTCAAGAGTTTCTGCTTGGCAGGTATCACCATCACGATGAATCAGTTTAATAAGAAAGGCGTTTAAAGTTTAGGGGTTAAAGTTTAGAGTTACCTCCGAATGGGCTCTACACACTAAACTCTACACACTACACAAAACACATGGAAGCAAGAATCGACAAATGGCTTTGGGCCGTACGCCTGTATAAGACCCGCTCAATGGCTACAGACGCCTGTAAGAAAGGGCAAATAACGATGAACGGTGTAACAATGAAACCCTCTAAGAACATCAAGGAGGGCGATGTAGTAAGTGTGCGCAAGCCGCCCATCACCTACACCTTCCGCGTGCTCAAGGCGATAGAGAACCGCGTGGGAGCCAAGCTCGTGCCCGAAATGATCGAGAACATCACCCCCAAGGAGCAGTACGACATCCTTGAGATGAGTAAGATCAGTGGCTTTGCCAACCGCATGCGCGGCACGGGGCGTCCCACCAAGAAGGAGCGCCGCGACCTCGACGAGTTCCTCGGTGACGACAACTTCGGAGCAGACCTCTTCTTCCTTGATGACGACGAGGGTGAGGAGGACTAAGAAGAATACAAAGCCGGACAATCGTCCAGCTTTGTGCTAAACAGAAATAATCTACAAGATTCCTTTCAATTCTAATAAGGAATTTATTGTATAGGTTGGCAATACTCGTCCCGCCTCCATCACGTCCTTATTTATATTATAAAAGATCTGATCCATTCCGACATCAAGTGCCCCTTTTATATCGACATCATAGTTGTCCCCTATCATCACAGCATCATCTGCCTCCACACCAGCCACTCGCAAAGCATACTCAAAAATCTCAGGATGTGGTTTATTCACTCCAATGTCTTCAGACAATACGACTCCTTCAAAATAGTGGCCAATCCCTGCCGATTGCATTTTACGTGATTGTAGTTCTGTAAAGCCATTAGAGAGGATATATAATCTATATCGAGAATACAGATATTCCAAAACTTCACGAGCATGAGGCATAAGACGCTTGCCCAAAGGTAGGCGCATCATGGCTTCGTCCCAAAAGCGCGCACCTAAGGTTTCTGCATCAGGAACATTTTTTACACGCAACGGATGCGCATAACGTTCCGCATTCAGAAAGTCCTTAGTAATCTCACCGGCAGCATAACGCTTCCAAAGTTGCACGTTATACTCTTCATAAATCGCAAAATACTGTTCAAAGTCATCAAACCAACGGCTATACTCCAACAGGGCATACACCTCACGATATGCAGCCATAGAGTTTGCCGAAAAATCATAGAGCGTATTGTCGAGATCTATAAAAAGCACGCTATAATGCTTCATGAGAATCTCTAATTTTAGCGTATTTGAATAACCATATAACGCGAAACGCTCCAGAAAGCAGTCGGATCAAGGATAGTGAGAGTGAGTTGTTTTGATTCATCCTTAGTAAACTCGTAAGAGCCATCAGGATGTGTTGTCAACAATTTCGCATGATTGGCATAAAGAGGGAATATCTTATCAGTACGGATATCAATTTCTGTAAAATAGTTTTTATTGAAATCTTTCGTAGAGAACAACTTACCACCCTTTAGAATATATTGCTCCTTTAACTCTCTAGCTGTACCATATACATACCAAGCAGTATTAAGCTGCAGCTCTTGACGTTCTATTACGCCAAGCTGTGTTTCTGTCACTTTCTGTAAAGCATTCACATCACCCGTCAGTAACGCCACTGCGCTATCCAATTCGGCAATACGGACATTCTTCTGTGCCAACTCATCCTGCAGAGCAGCAATGCTAGCCACTTTATCATTCAGCTCCTGCTGTAAATTAGACAATACTTTACGCAAGCTTGCTGTTTCCTCACCACTATTACGGAGTTCCTTATGTAATGATTCAATCTGTTTGCGATTACTTTCCATTCTCTGTTGGATAAACAGGACATCCTCTCGCATACGCTGACTATCAGTAATACCCTCTTGTCCTACTTGGATAGCCACACGACCTTCTGCTTCGTTGATAGCTCGGAATCCATCCTGTATATCAGCGATCGTTTGCATAACCTGCTCCAAAGCGACCTTATTCTGACTAAGCGCAATGGAAAGCGAATCATTCCGTGCAACAAGTTCTTGCTCACGCTTTGCATTATTACAAGCCACAAGAGTGATAACACTTACACACAAACAAAGAATCTTCTTCATAGTACTACAATTTAATTGTTACAAACAAAAGTTGAAAAACAGGAAGCATATTATCCCCTAATAAGGGTCATAAACTCCTCGCGAGTCTTGGCTTGATTAAAGGCTCCGGTAAAGTCGGAGGTGGTGGTGATGGAGTTCTGCTTCTCTACGCCACGCATCTGCATGCACATGTGCTGAGCCTCAACAACGACCATAACACCCAAAGGGTTGAGGGTCTCTTGTATACACTCCTTTATCTGCAGTGTCATGCGTTCTTGCACCTGCAGGCGGTGTGAGAATATATCTACCACGCGAGCAATCTTACTGAGCCCCGTGATGTAGCCATTGGGGATATAGGCCACGTGCACCTTACCAAAGAAGGGCAGCATGTGATGCTCGCAGAGAGAGTAGAAATCAATATTCTTGACGATGACCATCTGGCTGTAGTCCTCCTTGAACTTGGCCGAGTTGAGCACAGCTTTCGGGTCCATACGATAACCACGTGTGAGGGTCTGCATGGCACGAGCTACACGCTCGGGAGTCTTTACCAATCCTTCACGCTCGGCATCTTCGCCTAGCAGGCCGAGGATTTGGCGATAGTGTTCTTCGAGCTCTAGGTTGCGCTCGTCAATGGGGTAGTTGCCAGGGTTGTTCATCGGTTTAATTCACTATTTAGTTATTTTACAATTCACTTCTGCCACTGCAAATGGCAAATTTTCAAATTGTAAACTCGTTAGAGGGTTATATTGATCAGTTGGTTGGGAAGGATGGCCAGTTCTTTGAACGTACGTGTCTTCTTGAGCATACGCATGGCTTGGTCGGCCTCCTCGATAGTCTTGTAATCGCCTACACGACATACCCAGCGGGGAGCTACGAACTCGGTGTAGACGGGAATCTCGGGATAGTTGGCCTTGATATAGGCAGCAGCCTTTGAGGCCTCATCCTTTGATTGGCGTGTGTTGTTGCCGGCATAAATCTGTATGCGGTAGCCCACAGTCTGTATCTTCTTGCCCTTGCTCAATGCGGGGTTGTAGACCATACCAATCAATGCATTCAGTCGTGCATCTTGATGAATGGTGATGACTCCCTCACCGGGAACGGGCTGCTGGAGACGGTTCACAATATTGTCTTGTGCCATAAGAGGCAGGGCGACAAGTGCCAGTAACAATACACTGATTTTTTTCATAAGATTACTTTTAGAAAGAGAGAACTCCGAGTCGTCTGGAGTACCCGGAGTTCTCCTAAAACTGTTTAGATGCTTCGCTTATGCCTTGAATGCATCAATGATGCCCTTGAAGTCAGCTACGCTGAGAGCAGCGCCACCGATAAGACCACCGTCAACATCGGGATTAGCAAAGAGTTCCTTAGCGTTAGAGGGCTTGCAGCTACCACCATAGAGGATAGATGTGTTATCTGCAATCTCCTTGCCAAACTGCTTAGCAATCACTGAACGGATGTAAGCGTGGATCTCCTGAGCCTGCTCAGCAGTAGCGGTCTTACCGGTACCGATAGCCCATACGGGCTCGTAAGCAAGCACGATCTTAGAGAAGTCCTCAGCAGAGAGACCGAAGAGTGAACCCTCGAGCTGGCTGTACACAACCTCGTTCTGCTTGCCAGCCTCACGCTCCTCGAGTACCTCACCGATACAGAAGATAGGAGTCAAGCCGTTTGCCAAAGCCAAGAGAACCTTCTCCTTGAGAATCTCAGCAGTCTCACCATAGTAAGCGCGACGCTCAGAGTGACCGAGGATAACGTACTGTGCACCGGTAGAAGCTACCATAGCAGCAGAAACCTCACCAGTGTAAGCACCTGAAGCCTTATCAGCGCAGTTCTCAGCACCTACAGCGATGATGCCCTTGTCAACGATAGGAGTTACTGAAGCCAAGTGAATGAAGGGAGTGCAGATGATAACCTCGCAGTTGGGTTTGTCAGCTGTCAAAGCCTCGTTCAACTCAGTTGCCAAAGCAATACCCTCTTGGAGAGTCTTGTTCATTTTCCAGTTACCTGCAACAATGTTCTTTCTCATTTTCTTTACGTTTTTAAGTTGTTAATACTACTAATATCTTTTTTATTTACTTTCTTTTTATCCATTACAAGGAGCAGCAACAGCGGTAGAAACATCCATAGCGCAACCTTTGCAATACGTCCTTGCATATAACGTGTTGATTGTCTCAACACATCATTCTGTTCGATAGGGAGTGTCAATTGTGCGTCACGTGGCATATCAGCGGCACTCCATTTACCTATGACGGTGGCATCTTCCAATATCAACAAGCCAGGGTTGGCTCGAACGATTGTCTTCAAAAGAGTCTCATCGGCCAACAGGTAAGGATAGGTAGCACCTGTGCTTTCCGTCCATGCATCAATTGCTTGGCGGCCCGATGAGGTTACCATATAGAGGGGAACGTCATTAACCTTCGCATAGTCAAACAGGTCGTTAATGACGTCAAGCATTCCCTCGCTGGTGTATTCCAGGTTATGAGCAATCATCAAGAATGTGTACCCAGGATGCTCCAATACGTCCCATGTCACATCCTCGCCATCAAGGGATGAAAGATAGAAATCCGTTATGGCAGGAACATCACCCCTCGATACCAAGCGGCTCTCACGAGACACAAAGGTCCACGAAGAATCGGGATAGTTGTCAAACGTGAAGGCGCCCACTTCACCATCTTTCTCCAAAATAAAGAGAGTTTCATATTCGTCAGGTGTAGCATCTTCGGACACTGTCATGCTCTCTATAATATTAGCCCCGATATGATAGGGACGAAAATCGATAGTTGGCAGATGGCGTAGGTTGTATGGGATAAAAGCCACTATGGAGGCTACCACATACACAAATACGAGCCATTGTGAATGAGGAGAGATAATGCGGCAAACACGTTTTCGCCCCAACAATACGGCAAGAGCCATAACCAACAATACCACATTCTTGATGAATGTCTGCCAATTGGTGAGCACTACCACATCGCCAAAACAGCCACAATCGCTCACTGGATTGTAAAGTGCAAAGTAAAGCGTTAGTGGAGTCACTACGGCAAGGAAGGCAATCATTGCCGACAGATAGAATCTGCGGTAGAGACCAAAGAAAAGGCATATACCCATCACATATTCGCAGATGATGAGTACTACCGCGCCAGCAAACAACAGGCCGAAAGGCAATGACAAGTCGAAAGCCTCGGCATAGTCGGCCATCTTGTATATCGTGCCCATAGGATCAACAGCCTTCACAAAACCAGAGAAGGCAAACACCAGAGCCAGCGTAAAACGCAAGGCATTGATGATGATGGTTAATACTATATCGGCAGGAGATTTCTGCATGGCAGGGTTATTTGCTAATGGGTTCGGCTACACGATGAATTACCCTTCAAAATCAATCTTTATCAACCCGAACACCGAGTAGTTGATCATATCCATGTAATTGGCGTCGATTCCCTCAGACACGATAGTCTGTCCCTCGTTGCTCTCGATTTGCTTGGTACGGTAGATCTTCATCAATATGAGGTCCGTATATGAACTGATACGCATGCTACGCCATGCCTCATCATAGTCGTGATTCTTGGCCTTCATCAGATTGAGCGCCTTGGTAGCATACTCATCATACTTGGCCAAAGCAGTCTCAGGGGTCATATCATCAGCATCAGCATAGCCCAGTTCCAACTGAATGAGAGCAATGATACCATAGTTGACAATGCCGATAAACTCAGAGCGTATGCCTTCGTCCACCATTGTCATGCCTTTCGTCTCGATGCTACGTATGCGGTTAGCCTTGATAAATATCTGGTCAGTTAATGACGACGGGCGCATGATGCGCCATGCTGCGCCATAATCCTTCAGCTTCTTTGCGAAGAGATCGCGGCAAGTAGCAATGATTTGCTCAAATTGTTGATTGGTATCCATATTGAGGGTTGAGGGTTGAGAGTTGAGAGTTGAGAGTTGAGGGTTGAGGGTTGAGAGTTTTAATTGTCAATTGTCAATTATCCATTGTCAATTATCAATATAGCCTCAGCACCTGTCCTATACGCAGGGTTGTCTGCGTGGTGATTCCGTTGAGTTTACAAAGGTTCTTCACGGTTGTTCCCTTACGCGCAGCAATGCGCCCTAACGTGTCGCCCGATTTTACCTTATAATAGGTGTCAGGATCAGATGGGTCATACACCTTCTTCTTGGGTTTCATGTAGAGATAAGTATCTCCCGTAACATCCTGATTGGGGAAATCAAACATTAACGCCGGATTAAGTGCCTTGCCCAATAGACGAGTCTCGAAATGCAGATGTGCACCTGTACTTCGCCCCGTGTTGCCACCCAAGCCGATGGGAGTACCGGCTCTTACCACCTCATTCTCCTCTACCAGGCGTTTAGTCAGATGAGCATATAAAGTCTCTAATCCATTAGGATGACGTATCACTACGTAGTAGCCATAGCCGCGACGCTGATAGCTCACGTAACGCACCTTGCCATCAAAAGCAGCGCGGATAGTGTCGCCACGCTCCACCTTGACATCCAATCCGTAGTGCATACGGCGGCGGCGAGGGCGATAGCCAAAAATATCTGTAATCTTTGTACTCTCGGTAGGCATGCAGAAACCTGTCAAATCAATCAACAGGGAATCGGGCATGACAATATTCTCATATTTATGCGCATATTCGTTACTCCATTCCGGATAGATGTCATCTGCCGGGAACTCATATGACTCAGCACTGACGAGGCGATTCAGCACTACCGAATCAATCATTGCCATCTGCTTGTCCATAGGCGCTTGTGCCGCCAAGATATCTTGACTTGAGACACGCACCGATGCGACCAAAGCCACCAAAAGAACAAGGCTCCTAACTATACTGATTTTCATTGACTTTACAATATATCCAAGTTTCAAACTGCAAAGATACAGCTTTTCTCGCAGACAACAAAATCGTTAGCTATTTTTCACCTCCCCCAAGAGAGAAAAGGCGGGAACGACTATAACATACTATTCGTTGGTTTGAAGGCGATTATTGAAGAATTCTATGCGACGGACAAGTTCTTGCTGCTGCTTTTCCAAATCGGCCACAGCGACAAGTACCATGGACAAGTCATGCACAGCAATCATTGCTGCCACATCTGTCTTATCAAAAGGCAATGTCCTTTTGCCATCGTGACCCAACAACTCCACCTTGATGCGTTCACCGCTATGCGACTTCACAAAAGAGCCTACAACACCTATCGGTGAGGGGACGAAATCGACACGCTCGGTACGCCCCGTAGCATCAGACGTCACATAGGGAGCATCTGTTGCCACCACCTCTACAAAGGTGCCGTCAGGTGCCGTGAAGCGCAACCGATGAGCAGCAATGGCCCCACCTCTATTAAATACCGTGATGGAGTGATGTCCACGCTCGTCAACCTGAGGACGTAGATAACTGCGTCCTACATTCTTCTCCACTCGATGATTGGCAGCATAGTAGCTACCCACATCTTGATATCGAGCATCTTTATCCAAGTACAACTGTTCGGTAAGAGGGCTTATCCGTGCATGCATATCCTGCAACAGGCTATCTGTATATGACTTATCGTTGACACTCTCGGCCAACTCCACTTGCAGCAACAACGTTTGCGACTGCTTTCGGGTTTCGAAAGCCTTGGGGTATAACGCCTTGATGCTATCAATCTGCAGTTTTGCCGTATGATACTGTTTATTGGCATACGATTGCTGTGCACGTGCAAGATAGGCTTGCGCAGGGCGTTCCACATCCTCGGCACAAGCAGCCATCAAGCATGCCACTAAGGCGAGGAGAATAGTTTTTGTTTTCATCCTTTCGATTTTTATTTGCTGTGTAAAAGTACAACATATCTTCCAATAACAAGCCAGAAATGATGAAAAAAGTGAAAAGGTTAAGCCGATAGAGACTGAAAAACGTTTTTTTTGACTAACTTCGCAGCATGAAACAAATAACACCAGAGGAACTGAAGAGAATGTTCGACACAAAGCTGTTTCACCTCATAGGAGATACAGCCGACGAACTGGAACTAGAATGCTACGCCGTAGGAGGTTACGTGCGCGACCTATACCTGGAGCGACCATCCAAGGATATCGATGTGGTAGTCGTAGGCAGTGGCATCAAGATGGCCGAGGCCTTGCGCAAGAAATTGGGGCGTGGTGCTCATGTTAGCATCTTCCGTAATTTTGGAACAGCGCAACTCAAGTGGCGCGACATGGAGGTGGAATTTGTTGGAGCTCGTAAAGAGTCGTACACACACGATTCGCGTAAACCTATCGTCGAAGATGGCACTTTGGAGGATGACCAGAACCGTCGCGACTTTACCATCAACGCCCTCGCCGTATGCCTCAATGCCGAGCACTTCGGAGAGCTCACCGACCCTTTCGACGGATTGCTCGATATGGAAGACCGCCTCATCTGCACGCCCCTCGACCCCGACGTCACCTTCAGCGATGACCCTCTGCGCATGATGCGTTGCATACGCTTTGCTACGCAACTCAACTTTTATATCGAAGAGGAGACCTTCGAGTCGCTCACCCGCAATGCCGAGCGCATCAAGATCATCTCCAAGGAGCGTATCATCGATGAACTCAACAAGATTATCGCTTCGCCCATCCCCTCTAAAGGTTTCGTAGAGCTCGACCGCTGTGGCTTGCTCCCTCTCATCTTCCCCGAACTGGCAGCTTTGCAGGGTGTGGAGAAGATGAACGGCCGTGCCCATAAGGATAACTTCTACCATACCCTTGAGGTGCTCGACAATATAGCCCGCCACACCGACAACCTGTGGCTGCGCTGGGCAGCCTTGCTCCACGATATAGGCAAGCCCCGCACCAAGCGTTGGGACCCTCGCTTGGGATGGACCTTCCACAACCACAACTTCATAGGTGAGAAGATGATACCCACCATCTTCCGCAACATGAAGCTCCCCATGAACGAGAAGATGAAGTACGTACAGAAACTTGTGGGATTACATATGCGCCCCATTGTCATTGCCGATGAGGAGGTCACCGACAGCGCTGTACGCCGCCTGCTCTTCGAGGCCGGCGACGACATAGACGACCTGATGATACTGTGCGAGGCCGACATCACCTCGAAGAACGAGATGCGTAAGCAACGCTTCCTCGACAACTTCAAGCTCGTGCGCGTGAAGCTCAAGGATCTCGAGGAGCGCGACCGCATACGCAACTTCCAGCCTCCTGTCGACGGCGACGAGATCATGCGCACCTTCGGCCTCACCCCCTGTGCCGAGGTGGGTGCCCTCAAGATGAGCATCAAGGATGCCATCCTCGATGGTATCATCCCCAACGAGCACGATGCCGCCTACGCGTATATGATGAAGAAAGCCCGAGAAATGGGTTTGTCGCCCATTTGAAAATTGAAGAGACCCACCCCACCCCCTCCCTCTATGGAGGGGCCTTGCGAACATCGCGGAATACACTAAGACCGTTAAGGGCTTTAAACCCTCAATTTTCAATTCTCAATTTTCAATTCAAGCCGTGCTTTACCATCTCATCGCCCAAGGCGAACACCAGCAACAGGATTTCAAGTACGAGATCTCCGATGTGCGCAAGATTGCGCGCACCCTCTCGGCCTTTGCCAATACCGACGGCGGCCGTCTGCTCATTGGTGTGAAGGACAATGGCAAGATAGCCGGTGTGCGCAGCGATGAGGAGATCTACATGGTAGAGGCCGCAGCAGCACTCTACTGCGTGCCTCCGGTAGCATGTCGCATGAGCGTGCATCGCGTAGAGGGGCGCGGTGTGGTGATTGCCGAGGTGGAGCCTGCCGACAAGCGTCCCGTGCGTGCCCGCCTGGACGACGACAGCCTGTGCGCCTTCGTGCGCATTGCCGATGAGAACATCGTGGCCTCGCCCGTGCAGATGGCCCTCTGGCGCGAGGAGCACAAAGACAATGGTACACTGATCCCCTTCACTGCCCACGAGCAAGCTATCTTGCAACTCTTTACCGAGGCCGAAGAGCCACTCACACTCAACCGCTTTGCCCGACGCGGCCGCTTGACCCGTCACCGGGCCGTACAGTTGCTGGCTCAGTTCATCCGCTTCGGCCTAGTGGAGCAGCAGTTTATAGGACACACCTTTGTCTATATCGCCAAAGAGGAATACACCTTATAATTCCCACAATAGTTTTTCTACTGCCCGCACATAAGGAAATCCAATAACGATGCCATCACGAGGTCGCGATCTGAGGCACTGCGTATGGCTTCGAAGGGAAATCCCAATACTACGGAGCGGTAGTCTCCTCGGTATGCTACAGCAGCACTACCATGACCTTTCTCATAGACAAAAGGGGTGAAGGCACCATCGACGGGATATAACATCTCGGGATGAAGCACTGGATAGTGTTCTGGATTTATCCATCGGGGAATCTCAAGAGTGGTACCAAGACCATGGATACCTTGTTCACTCCAGTCGGCCACATGCCCACCACCAACGGCATGCAGCACCTCATGCAGCAACGACTGTGCCGGGACATGGCGCTGACTCTCTTCACCAAGGTAAGAACCACTAACGAGCAGTGCCCCACCCTGCCGGGTGAAGTCACGCAAGCGCGTGTACAATGACGAAGTGACGACCACATAGGGAGTATGATGCATGGGCGAACTGTCGGTGTGACGCTGCAAGCCAAGGAAGAGATCTACGATGTCAAAGCCCTGGGTGCTCACCACTCCCTCCTCGAAGGCCTGGCGGCTGCACGACACGAAGCTATATCCGGCGCCCTTGATGGAACGGCCATGCACGGCTGCATAGTCGAAGGTGTTGCCCGCCATGTAAGTGCCACACAGTTCGTCGCCACTGGCACCAGTCTGCCGAGCCTCATCGGGGTTGGTCATCTGCGAGCGGGCAAACTCGTGCTGCATGCCACTATATGCAGTAGTGCCAATATAGGGTACACCGGGGTCGGCCAACAGGTCGAAACCTGCCAACTCGGGAGTATTGACCACAGCAGGGCCATCGACACGCTGAAAGCCATTGACAACCAGCACGCGTCCCTTGCTATTAGCTGCAACATAGGCTGCAAGCGCCTCGGAGGGGAAGCTCTCACCTCCACGATTGATGGCTGTAACCTTGAAACTATACATATGGCCCGGTTGAAGAGTCAATTCGCAAGCGGTAGTGTTGACCAATTGACCATTGTCCCATCCGCCTTCATCGATACGTGTATACAGAACATAGCCATTAGGCTGAGCTGAAGCCTCATTACTATCTATCGTGGCACGCCACGAAAGTCGCACCTTTTCATTGCTCACCCACTGAATAGCAAAGGCATGTACGGGCAGAGGCTGTACGGTACACTTCGAAGCACCATGCATCTCTGTAGAGTAACGAAGAAGTCCTTTATATATAGCACGCGAAGCGATGAACTTGAAATGTGGGTCGTGTGCATAACGCATATCGGCAAAGTTTTGATGCGAGAGAAGTTCGATGATGGTAGACGGCACATCGGGTAGGCGTGATTCGCTATAGTTGCGATCCCACATACCACGATGACTGAGCCTTCCTATAGAATCTGCTCGCAACGCCATATGGTTCACATCGTTCACCACAGAGGTCTGAACGATATCGGTAAGATCGCGTGAAGCATAACGAGATAGCACGCCATTACCCAAACGTCTATTGTTATAGTCGGTGGTGTAGATACCCAAACATCCCACGGTAGTATCGTCTTCACGTATGCCGGCATCAGTGTGCAACCCTAAGAAGAGTTCGATAGGCACACGTAAACCCAGACTATCGGGACAATAGGCCGATCCCCCAAGCAAATAGTTGGTCATGAGTGAGCGGCAGTTGATATCCTCAGCATAGTCTTTCTCGCCTTGATAGTTGGCATAGCGTTCTACGGGAAAACCTGACCACTGTCCTTGATAGCGTGCTCCCTCATAATAACGGGGCATACGGCTGAGGCTGAGGCTATCGGCCGAGCCACGATTGACAATTGCACTTCCGCCACCAAAGCGCACGGCATCAGCACTGACGACACCCGTATGAGCGCTACTATTGGTGAGCACTACCATCTGACTATCGTGATGCCCAGCCTTGAAAGTGTAGGTGCCAAGATACACCCATGTACCACCACCCATCTGCTGATTCACACGGAGGCGGGTAGTACCGCCTGCATGTACTACTAGGTACTCGGCATCGGGAATGCTTGCAGGGTAAGTCTGATAACTCACATACACGGCATAATCGCCATCCTCGGGTATACGGGGAATCCACAGCACAGCCCCTTCGCTTTCTTTGTCATTGGTGGCAGTATGCATCGTGCGACTTGTACCTCTTACAAAAGGGTTATCACCCATGCGTAGCGCTTCATGTGGTATGGCGAATCCAGTGTCGTCACTCCCCCACTTCACCTTGCGGCGTCCTTCTTCAATATAGAGGCCACTATCCCGCACTCCATTATCATTGTCAATGATGATATCATGGGGCTGACGGTCACGCTCGCGTGCACTGAAAACCACAGCTCCCGCATTCTCCAGCATTGGGGTGAGGTAAGGCACCACGAACGATTGCGACAACAGGTCCTCATGGGTGCAGTAGAGTGCCGGACGTTGCCACTTCCAGCACTGTTCCTCATTCTTATAGAACAGACCATGGCTGGGCGTCACGGCTAGATGCCTGCCCTGAAGCCCCTCACTCACTCTGAAGGGTCGCGACAGATGAGTCACCCAAAAAGCACCTTGATGCGTAGTCTTCCCCCATAGGCGAGTGTCATCTTTCGTTTTGCGATACATATTGGGAATAAGGTCGTCGATGCTCTTTCCTCCCACCAGCACCGTGATATCGTAATAGTTGACCGGTCCAGGCAAGATATTGCGTATGTCGGTATATATCTGCTGTGTCGTCTCGGGGCGGAAGGGTTGGAACCCAAAATTGGCATTGGCATGGATGATGAGCGTGCGTTTCTTCGGGTCCAGTTGCATACGCACCAACTTGCACGTACCCAACTTGCCATAGGTACCCTCATAGGAAAGAAAATAACTTTTCAGTCGTTTCTCCACTACCTTATGCTGCGACTGGGCAGATGCCACCACAGAGAAGCAACCTATGACAAAAGCACAAAATAGAAATCTGAGTCTCATTCTATAAAGAATATTCTTCACAACAACTCTGCAAAGATAAGAAATTATTGTTATCCTCTAAACCATTTGATTTGAATTCAATGCTTATTAGACCATAAAAAAAGGAAGTAGGAGCTCCTACTTCCCTTACAACAGAATGATTTTCTTATTACCGAACAATCACCTTCTTCCCATTATGGATGTAAATACCCGATTTAGGGTTCTCTACAGGACGGCCCATCAAATCGAAGCATATGCCTGTCGTTGCTGATTCTACAGTAACATCCTCTATGGAAGCACTTTCCATAGCACCTACATATTGGAACTTATACACCGATTCACTATCATCCAAGAGGGTATAGGTGGTAGTATTCCAGAACTTATCGTCGCTAGAGATTGTCCAACCACTGCCATCCTCTGACAAGGTGACGCGATATTCTACAGGAGCATTGGCATCACCATTGACCATAAGATATTTGTCTTTTACTACCACTGATTGCTTTGTGGCATAGTTGTAGATATTGTATGTACCCTCTGCAGCACCAGCATAGAAGTAGAACAAATAGTTAGGATCATTGCTATCGCTGTACATACCAGATGAGATACGTCCAGCATAACGGCCTGCAGTGTATTGATACAGATAATTGCCATCGGCAACATTACGAATATAGTAAACCTCACATTGTGTACGCCCACTACTTTTTGGAAGAGCAAGTAAGTCATCAGCCATAGTAAATGACCACCATACAGCACCTGCAGAACTATTGTCTGTCATGCTTCCTGCCAACACTTGTCTTTTCTTTCGGTTCTCTTCGCTATTATAGAGGTTTAATTTATTGTCCTCGGCATGCTGCAACAAGAGTTCACCAACCTCACCAAATACCACGACGAAAGGTATCGCCTCTTCCTGCTTCGTTGTAGCAGCCTTTACACGAACACCATTCTTTACAGTAGAGATATAAAGGCCTGTGCTACGATTTTGCAGATAATACGTATCCGCTTTATCCGCGGGAACGAACAACCATTGACTGTCATAATCATCCATTCCAGTATAGGAAGTTTTAAGTCCGTCAGCATGATAAACCATCAACCACAAAGATTCATTGGCGATTGCAATATTATAGTAACAGTTGGGCGTAATGGGAACACGCGCATCTAAATTATTGAGCAACGCCAATAATGTGCTATTCAACTGGGCATACCATTCACCATATGTATGTGTGCTCTGGTCTTTATTCTTCACCACTTCGCTAATGATATTGACCAGACTTTGCGTATAGGCAGCAGAGTCACTCTTCAGATAGCCCGGCTTAATGCCTTGATCATCGGACATCTCCATATATTTCTGAGCAGTAGCCAACAACTCCTTCAATTTCTCTAACTGTTGCTTTTCAGTACCACCTTCAGCAACAGATTTGACTTCCACATCAGTACCATCGGCTTGTGCAGCCATAATAAGGATTTCTTGTTGGCTAGCCTCGGCAGGAAGGGTGAAGGTCAAACGATTGGATCCATAAAGCAAAGCACTGTCGGCTTTGGCATATACCTTAAATCCTAAAGCTCCAGTACCTCTGCTGATAGTAATCCTGGTTCCATTCTTCTCATACAAGTAGCCTTCTGCCTTTACTGTAGTATCAGCAAAGTCTGTATAGTGGCCCACATCACCTGCTTCACCAACACGGACAGCATTGCCATGATGCAGTTTATTGCCTTCGCCGCCATCAGTACGCGCCTCTGCTTTCACACGGTCCTCAACAAAGATAATTGAAGGAGCTTTGGGATATTGGGCAGCATGGGCGAGAAACTCATTCACATCGCTTTGGCGAGTAGTGAGATAAAAGTCACCATAGTCACCAATGTGTTGCTTGTCGGTAATTTCAAGATATCCCCAGAAACGGAAAAACTCCGATAGGTCCATCTGTGCCACATCACAGCACACCTTGGCAAAAATCAAAAGGTCTTCGTTGCCATATACATAGTTGGCATAGTATTGGGGATCGCGAGCCTTAAACGGAGTAGCGCGCATAGCCTGGAACACGCGAGGATAGAAGGTGCTGTCACCTTTGACCTCATGGAAGTAGAGGTAGAGCTGCCAGAACAAGCGCATGGTAGTTGCGCCATCGCGCAAGATATAAGGAGTATGCTTGCTATAGTCGTTAAAGATTTCATCGTTGTTACTACCACGCGAGGTGTAGCGTCCCAATTTAAAGAGCGTAAGGTTAGAAAAGAAGTTGTTGGTAACCTCTGAAGTGCCCACCGACTGGATAGCAGCCTGATATACATGTCCATTCTCATGGGCTGGTCCCCAACAGTTATCGGCATTGCTCATCATCTTTTCATAGGGTAGCAGATTATTGATATAATCCTCTGCATATTGTGTGCGGTAGTGTGTAGCCGACTGGTAGCCCGAAGAGAGTGAAATGGCACAACCTAGATTGTTAAATTTTGAGAGACGTACATCCTCGATTCCCAGCATGTCCTGCTGCCAGCGAGACATATCGTCCCACCAACCAATAGCATCGGTTATCGTGGTAGGGCAACATTCGGTAATGTACTTACGGCTCATGTGGAAGAGCATACGCTCACCCTTAACCTGCACTACATCAGAAGTAAAGAGGTTGGCCTTCATATCTACCCAATCGGCATCATCATGCTCGGCAATGTCCCAATAACCATTGACAACGCCCTGCTCTACATGAATCTTCAGCTCGGGATAATCTGTGATGAGGACATCGCTATCCAGCGAAGTTGTGCCCACATATTGGATGAAAAGATTAGAGTTGTTTTTCTTTACAGGAATCATATTAAGACCTTTCTTCAAAACAGTGCTCTCGCCCTGCACGCCTGTACCACTGATAATCTCGGCGCGAAGAGTGGCCCCCTCAGGAGTGTCAGTACCTACAAACACATAAAGCACATCACCTGCATTTCCATAAACACCTGTAGGATTATTGATACGACACAACTTCTTTGTATAGAGTTTCTCATACCAATAGTCGGCATCACTATACGCCTTGTATTTACGTATGCGGAACTCCTCTTCACGGTGTCCCCAAGCAGCATTCTTGATTTTCACTGCCATATCTTGCAACGTAGCAGGCAAAGTACTCATTGCAGCACGCAACTCATCGTCCCCCATAGCAGCATAAGCGGGCTGCAGTTCTGTACAGGTAAGATCTGTAAAGAAAGTGGGCAATGCGGCATTGTATTCATCAACATGGTCCATCAGTGCAAGTTTAGCCTGATACTCCTCGTAGAATGCCTTGAATGCTGCTTGCTGCAATGATACAGTCTCCGTAGACACCGAAACTTCCTCGAAATGCCATTGTGACGCAGCATTGGACGCATCCCACCAACGCACAATATTATTACTTCCATCAAGATGCAAATAGGCTCCCGTCGTCTGTCCTATAGAATAGGCTGTTCCCGACACCTTTTTAATATACATCACATTCTTTACAGTATCAGTAGGATACACCTGCGTTGACTGCTGTGCACATGGCTGCAAGTACTGTCCTGAATAAGCATTTTGTACCAAGAAACCGCTACCACTCTCTTTCAATAGCCACAATTGGGTAAAGTCATTGGCTGCAGCATCGACAGAAACAAGTTCACGAGCGATACCATCTTCACCTATTACTTTTGCATTTTTACTGTTGTGGATGCGGTACACCTTACCCGACTGGGGCGCCGTGTACGCAGCACTGAGTCTGCCCACTCCTAGGATGAGAAGCAGACATGTCATCAAGGTTAGATTCTTTCCCATACGCTTTGTCTTTGTTTTTAGGTTTATAAAGGTTGTTATTACTATTGTCTCTGCTGCATGATGACGCCTTGCGAGGTAACGCCCTCTGCGCTGATAACAAACTGCTTGGAATAGCCATTATTGTAGAATGTCACAGTTGCCCCACCTGAAGAGTCCGTTGTGAGTGAGGGGTTCCAATAGAGTGTTCGGCGGTAGTCAACATCTCCCTTTATCGGTCCATCGGGATATTCCGGTGCATAGAACTCTGGCACTTCGGAATAGCCACGATAAGTTGTCAGGCGCTGGCCCTTAGTCCTTGCCTTGCGTTCGCCCTTAGGATACATGGCAATATCGATAACATAGAGGCCTGGAAGAAGTATTCCTGCCGCAGTAGATTTCGTCTCATCCAACTCTGACAGTTGTTTTGTTGTAAGCACCTCGCGCACTATCGGTATCGAGAGATATTCATGAGGGCTATCATAGACAATGATAGACTTGACATCTTCCATATCAAGGTCGAAGCCCGGAGTGAAAGCCGACTTATGCCACTCCTTGTCTTCATCGTGCAGATACCATAGCACACGACGGTTGTTGATCGGACACTGATCGAGCGCCCACGTGATATATTCCTCGCGAGTGGATATACCTTCAGGGACAACACCGTCATAGTATGTTACGTCAGCATTGTAACCCTTCTCCTTCAGATAGTCACCTATCTTTGTCGTCCATTTTCCCTGATCAAGGTGAAACTCGGTATCCTCTTGAACATCATAAGCCTTAAAGGTAAGATAATCTACATATTTCTTACGACCATGGACATCTACATTGTCAAGCAAGAACACGCTATCAGGCAGAGCCTGTAGCATCGGATTCTTTTCTAATGAGACAAGCGAGTCGTAGACAACAACATGCACAGGGAGATATGTGTCAGCCTTGGTATAGGCATGCATAACAGGACGCGAGGCACGGTCCAATCGTATGCGACAATCAAGTTGTTTATCTTCTTTGGTGGCGGAGAGAGACATTTCCCATACACCCTTAAACTCCTCAACAGCAATACCGAAGCTACCATCTTTGTCAGTCACGACAGAGGTTTCCTGCACTTGAGCCCGATCGGGTGAGTAAAGGCGCATCGTCACCTTAGCACCTTCTATAGGTTTATCCTTCATACGAGCCAACAGATAACCATCAATCACAAGACCATCTTCCACATAATGTTTGATATAGAACGGTTCCACGCGGGCCATCTGCATCCAACTGCAGCGCGTCCAGCCTTGTGTCATCATCAGCAAGTCCAATGCGCGTACATGCCCCGCATCATTACTCTCAAAATAATATTCAGGGCAGTGTATATAGCCCTTCAGATCTGACGAGAGCAGCAAGTTTGTATATGCATTGTCTGAATAGGCTGTGCCCAAATCTTTACCATCACGTACTGCCAACGATATGGTTGTAGGCAACGGAGAACCATCGGATGCCGTTGTGCGTACCGCCATATCTACCTTAGCAAACGGTTCATACTGCGGAGCTGACGCAGCAATCTCAATATTACCCATTTCGATACCATTATTGACAAACAGATGACGCTGTGCAAGCACTTCACCACCTGCATTGAATACCGTCAGTTGATGTACACCCGTAGGTAGATCTTGCTTAGGGATGACCCATGTTGCCTGTCCCTGCCGTATGGAGAGTGTATCAAAATAGCACGCTTTTCCACGATTGACAAGCATAACACCCAACAATTCATCAGGACATCCCTCATAGCCCGTAAGCACATTCTGTATCTGCTGGCCGCGCAAATTGTTTACACAAAGTGTGTAGGCCTCATCCTCCACATCGGGGAGACGAAACGTATATTGCTTCCCTTCATACCTGACTGTCACTTGATGGCGTTTCTTTGTAGGCGTGAAAGTAAATATTCCCATGCCATCGTGCAATGTCTCTACATCAATCGGTTGGGTCGCATCATCAATCACCAGTTGTCCATTTATGGTAGTGCCCATGCCATTGACATCCAGCGCCTTAAAAGCGACTCTACAAGGTCTCCCCTCAACAAGATGTCCACCCTCTGGATAAAAGGTCACATCCAGCACCCCGGACTTTTCGGCCTTAGGACGTTGCACATCGTAAGGATTGTCCCAAGACTTTATCGTAGGATGGCTGTAGTCACCCTCCTTTTCCGGCATCTCGTAAACAGGGAACACGCGAGAGAACACACCCGTATCATTAAAATTGAGCATCGTGCGCGTATAGGCTCTTACTTCATAAAAGCCACTAGGCAACGCAGTCACACCACGTATGGCACGAGCCTGGTCAGTAGGGACATCGACTAAAGGGAATGAGCCATGGGCTCTTCCATTTTCAACCTTCAGTTTCAATTGTTTCAGAACAACGCCATTGGGAGAAAGCAGTTCGACATAAAGTACCTTGCTCGGTGCTGGTGTATGAGAAACAGCATCCACAACAGAAGCCGAGAACCAGATAACATCACCTTGAAAGTAGGCCGTATTGTCAAAATGCAGATACACTTTCTCTTGCGGACATATATGGCCGAATTGGTAAACATTCTGCACATACGACAATAGCGCTTGGAAAGAGTCTGTCTGTGCAGACAAACCTTTTATATTGCCCCATAACAGGATGAATACAAGCAGATATTTCTTCATTTATTAAAATTTAGTACAAAGATACATATTTTACAATAGAGACATCGTTCTCTCATTCAATATTCGCAATAGACAAAGACTATGGGTTCATATACAAAAGATTAATACTCCCCTATTTCTTTAGTTCAGGATAGCTAATACGCGTATGGTAGATGGTACGTAACTTTTCCTTAAAGGTAGCCTTGATATCACTGATATCCTTAAATGTGATGGGACAATCCTTGAAGTTACCTTCTTGTACCTGAGCATCAACAACACGGTCTACAAGGGTGGCAATGCTATCGTCCGTATATGCAGGCAAACTGCGCGAGGCGGCTTCCACAGCATCTGCCATCATAAGGATAGCAGTCTCCATGGTATGAGGCGCTGGTCCTGGATAGGTAAACAATTGCTCATCAACTTCCTCGCCCGGATGCTCATTCTTGTAAGATATATAAAAGTATTTAGCCTTACTTGTACCATGGTGCATCGTGATAAAGTCTTTGATAGCCTGAGGCAGATGATGTTTTTCGGCCAAGCGCAACCCATCGTGCACATGATTGATGACGATACGGGCACTCTGCTCATAAGGAAGACAAGCATGCGGATTAGTGCCGCCCTGGTTCTCGGTAAAGAAAACGGGATTCTCCAACTTTCCAATGTCATGGTAGAGAGCACCTGTACGCACAAGCAAACTGCTCGCTCCTACCTTATTGGCAGCTGCAGCTGCAAGGTTAGACACCTGCATCGAATGTTGGAAAGTGCCAGGTGCATTCTCTGAAAGCATACGCAACAATTGCGTATTGATGTTCGACAACTCCACAAGAGTAACATCGGAGGTGAATCGGAACAATTTTTCATACAGCAACATCAGCGGGTAGGTAAAGAGCAACAATATGCCATTGAGCAAGAAATGGACAAACATACGTTGGTCAAAGGCCGCAAATGCACTCTTGGTTATCAGCTCGTAACCAAAATAAACCAAGCAATAGCACACCATTACAACAATAGCCACACGGAAGATCTGCGAGCGTTCAGTGAGTTCGGTGAGCGAGTAAACTGCGGCAATGCCCGCCGTGAGTTGTAACAGCACAAACACGAAGGGATCAGGCACTATGAGCGAGGTGATAAGCACAATGTAGGTATGCGTGATATAGGCTGTACGGGAATCCAAAAACACATTGATCATCACAGGCGCTATGGCAAAGGGGATAACCATAAGTGCCCCCCCTCCAGCCAATATCCACGAGGTTGCCACAGGGAATAGGATGAGTTGTGTCATCAGGAACAACAGCTTACTACGATCATAAAGATAATTTCGCCTATAATTGAAAAGATATGCAAAGAATGCACCAATGAGAAGAACAATCAACATTACCTGCCCTACAAGTGTCATCTTTATGCCCTTTTCGCCTGCACGCTTGTTCAACTCCTGCTGGTACGAATGAAGCACTTGATACAACGTTTCATCTACCATCTCGCCGCTACCGACAATCTTCTGCCCTGCAAGTATCACGCCACTGTTGGGTGATATGCCCAGCAATGCCTCACGCAGTACCGTTTCAGACTTAACCTCATCATAGACAATATTGGGATGAATGTAATTATTCAAATTGCTCTGCTGTAGTGTATAGCGTCCCCACGCAGTGGTATCTATCGCCATCAGATGTTCATAAGCCTGCTGCACGGTATACAGCTCGTCCAACCGCTTGGGAATAGCCACATTACTCTCACCTATGAGCATGATATTCTCAACACTATCCCTTTGCAAGCGATCAAGATCAGCCGTTGCGATGATACCATCACCATATACCTCCTGTAAGCGGTTTTCAATTTTCTTCTTCATCGACGAGCCAACCAGCAGAAACAACTCGCGACGATAGAAAGAGGCGAATGAGTCAAGCATTTCGCTGCTGATTCCTGCATCATTCACGAAATAAGGGCGTTGCGAAGCAGTCACCTCTGCACGTTCACGCTGTAAGGCCGCTTGACTCTTCTCCACCGTAAAGTCAAAGGTGGCAGTCAGCTGCTCATGTTTCCATGGTTGACCCTGAACAAACTCTATATCTATCGCTCTTTCATGGGGGAGAAATATGCTGATAATAATCATAGCGGCAGCAAACACTCCGCCAATGAACAGGTTCGATTTGGTTGTTGCTTTCATAGACAATAATACTAAAACGGCGCAAATTACAAAAAATCTCTGTATTCTCCTATTTTTAGAAGACATATTTGCGTCAACGTCCCCCACTCATAAAGTATACTCGAAAATAATCCACAGAATCTTCGTTAAATCGTTTTTTTTGCATTAAATTTGTAGCATTAAGTATTATTACGACTATGACAAAGAAGATTCTGTTGCTCGGTTCGGGCGAGTTGGGAAAAGAGTTCGTCATCGCTGCACAGCGATTGGGCCAGTATGTTATCGCTTGCGACGCCTATGAAGGTGCCCCTGCCATGCAAGTTGCCGATGAGTACGAGGTATTCAGCATGCTCGATGGCGATGCATTGGATGCTGTGGTGGCCAAGCATCGACCCGACATCATTGTCCCCGAAATCGAGGCCATACGCACCGAACGCCTCTATCACTTCGAGGAGGAAGGCATACAAGTAGTTCCCAGCGCCAAAGCCGTGAACTACACCATGAACCGCAAAGCCATACGCGACCTTGCCGCCAAGGAGCTAGGGCTGAAGACTGCCAAATATTATTATGCCAAGTCATTGGAAGAATTACGCGAAGCTGCCGACAAGATTGGCTTCCCCTGCGTAGTGAAACCCCTGATGTCATCATCAGGAAAGGGACAGTCACTTGTAAAAAGTGCTGACGAGCTGGAACAGGCATGGAAATATGGCTGCGAGGGCAGTCGCGGTGATATCATGGAGCTCATCATTGAGGAATTCATCCGTTTCGACAGCGAGATCACTCTCCTCACCGTAACACAGAAGAATGGCCCCACCCGTTTCTGTGCACCTATTGGCCATGTACAGAAAGGTGGCGACTACCGCGAGAGCTTCCAGCCCGCTCCCATCCGCCCCGAACATCTTGCCGAAGCTCAAGAGATGGCTGCAAAGGTCACCGAAGCGCTCACTGGAGCAGGCATCTGGGGCGTAGAGTTCTTCCTCAGCAATGAGAACGGGGTATACTTCTCAGAACTCTCACCTCGTCCACACGACACCGGCATGGTGACACTCGCTGGTACACAATGCCTCAACGAGTTCGAGTTACATGCACGTGCCGTGCTCGGCTTGCCTATCCCTGCGATAGAGCAATACCGTATGGGAGCAAGTGCTGTCATCCTCTCACCCATCGCTTCACAAGAACAGCCCCGTTATCGTGGCATGGAAGAGGCCGTAGCAGAGCCCGACACCGACATACGCATCTTTGGCAAGCCCTATACCAAGGTAAATCGCCGCATGGGCGTAGTGGTATGCAATGCGCCTAACGGAAGTGATATGGATGCTCTACGCGACAAGTGCAAAGCAGCCGCAGCCAAAGTTGAGGTATATTAAATCTAAACGCGATACAGATAAAAGAGCAGCAGATTCCTGACTGCTCTATTATTTTATTATCCTACGTGTAACCAATTGGCTAAACACAGCAGCAGAAAGACAACCGATCGTATTAAAGAGGAAGTCCCACCAATCGGCTGCACGAGTAGGTGTAAGCACTTGCTGACCAATTTCTATCAGTCCGCTAAATAGTATAGGTGCAATTATCGCCCAAGGGATAAGGCGCCTCGCATTAGTTTGTTGATGACTCCTGAAATACTCCAACCACAAGACACAACAAAATCCGAAATACATCAAGAAATGTAATAATTTGTCTATATTGGTCACCTTACTGATGGGCGTCTCAGGCGGATTAAAGAACGAAAGGAACAAGATTACGCCAATAATCAAGATTGACAAGGGGTATTTTTTCAGATAACTCATAGCGTACACGATAAAAACGTTGCAAAAGTACAAATAATCATCTATATTTGCCTAATAAATAGGCATAAAGAAGCATCTTAGCAACAACTGACGGCACACCGCTCTTATAAAAACAGAAACACCATGTGGCGTGATTGGTTCACCTTCTCCCGGCAAGACCGCAGAGCAATTCTACTCTTATCGGCATTGGTAATACTTGCTTTCGGGTTACTGTTTACCCAGCCGATATGGAAGAAGGGCGCTTTTATTGCGACAAGACCAGATTCCATCGCCTCGCTACTGCAACCGAGCATACCAATTGTAAAGATTACCCCACATCAGTTCGACCCAAACAATGCAGACTCGCTTGAACTCCTTTCCGTGGGTCTACCACCTCATGTCGCAAAAAACATCCTCCGCTACCGGACAGCAGGGGGCCATTTCCGTCGTCCCGAGGACTTGGCAAGGATCTATGGATTGCACGACTCTGTATTCATGCAGATAAAGCCCTATATCGCCATATCAGCCAAAGAGCAATACAAAAACTCTACGAACAAAGGCAATACTCCACACTATATGGCCGTAGAAGAGGACTCTCGGCCTATACTTCCAGAGACGCCATCCCAAAAGCACCCCTATGCCGAATACATGCAAGCCAAGCATAAACCCGGACAATTTGTCGACCTCAACCTTGCCGACACAACGGAATTCATGAAAATCCCAGGCATAGGACCAGTATATGCAAAAATGATTGTCGACTACCGGCGACATCTCGGTGGGTATCACCATGTTTCCCAACTCAAGGAACTGGATGTGTTGCCCGAAGACATCGGCGACTGGGTACATGTGAGCACACCACCCAAAGAGAAGCTCCACATCAACAAGTTGTCGGTAACACAACTTCGTTCGCACCCCTATATCTCTTTCTACCAAGCCAAAGCAATAGTTGAGCTACGCAAGCGCGAAGGCAACATCAAGTCGGTACGCCAACTGCTTTTCTTGAGCGAGTTTACTGAAAACGACATTTTAAGGCTTACACCCTACCTATCCTTCGAATAAAAAGAGCAGGCCCCCCGCTGCTTTAGGGCCTGCTCCAGCGTAAGATGTGAGTTGTAAGATTACGCAGCGGTCTTTTTTCTAGTTAGGAATGAGGAATTGCACTCAACGCTAAACTCTCAACCCTAAACCTACTTTACTTCCCAAGTATCGTTGGTGAGGAGTAGCTCTTCGAAGGTGTGATAAGGCTTCTTACCCTTCACCTCTTCAATCTGTGCCTCCACAGCCTCATCGTAGGTGGGAGCCTCCACGTCGCGGATAACACCGAGAGCGATGGGGAAATCAGGTCCCTCCATGAGCGCGAGCTTGAGCTGTACGGTGTTGTCTTGGCAATGCGCATCGTGCACGAGGATATCGTCGATAGTCACACCATTCTCGCCAATCTTCACCACTTTCAGTCCGAAGCCCTCCTGCATGAGGCCATACTCGTTATCCACACCAAAGACCATAGGTTCACCATGACGAAGATAAATTGCATTCTTGGCGCGCCCCTCCTTGTTGTACACGCTATCGTGTGTGCCATCGTTGAAGATGACGCAGTTCTGCAAAATCTCGCACACCGAAGCGCCCTTGTGGGCATGGGCCGCCTTGAGTATCTCCACTGTGCCAGGAGCATCGGTGGCTACGGCGCGGGCAAAGAAGTTGCCACGAGCACCGAAGCAGAGCTCAGCAGGACGGAAGGGATCCTCCACGGTGCCGTAGGGGCTCGACTTGCTCACGAAACCACGCGGGCTTGTGGGCGAGTACTGTCCCTTGGTGAGTCCGTAGATACGGTTGTTGAGCAATATCATGTTAAGGTTGATGTTGCGGCGGTTGGCATGGATGAAGTGATTACCACCAATAGCGAGTCCGTCGCCATCGCCACTCACCTGCCACACCGACAACTCGGGGTTGGCCACTTTACAGCCTGTAGCGATAGCAGCAGCACGTCCATGGATAGTGTTCATGCCATAGGTATTCATATAGTGGGGCAAGCGGCTTGAGCAACCGATACCTGAGATCACTGCCACATTGTGCGGAGCAACGCCAATCTCAGCCATTGCCTTGTGCAATGAGGCGAGGAAGAAGTGGTCGCCACAGCCGGGACACCAGCGAGGCAAACCTTTCTTATAGTCTTGTGCTGTATATTTTGTTTCCATTGTGTTACTCCTCCATCATTTTGGTGAATACGTTTATAAGTTGGTTTGTAGAGAATGGCTGTCCCTTAACCTCATTGTACTGCATAGGCACGAAACCGTCGACCTTCATGCGCAACCAAGCAGCGAGCTGGCCGGCATTCTGCTCAGCAACGACTACCTTGGGATACTTGCGCAGCACCTCTGTAGTGTTGGCGGGCAGCGGATTGATGTACTTGAAGTGAGCGAGTGCCACCTTCTTGCCTGCAGCACGCATCTCATCCATGGCAGCATGCAGGTGACCGTATGTACCACCGAAGCCCACGATGAGCAGCTCGGCATCCTCCTTGTCGCCCTCCACCTCGAGGTCGGGCACGGGGATAGCATCGATCTTCTGCTGACGCAAGCGAGTCATCAGGTCGTGGTTATCGGGGTCAGTAGAGATGGCGCCAGTCTTATTGTCCTTCTCCAATCCACCGAGGATATGCTGGAAGCCCTCGCGACCCGGCACTGCCCAGTAGCGCACGCCATTCTCCTCTTGGCGCTGGTAGGGAGTCCAAGTATCCTTGAGTTCTTCGGGTACGTAGGGAGGATTGATGGCGGCATATTCAGCCAGGTTGGGCAAGCGGAAAGCACCCGATCCATTGGCGATGAAGGCATCGGTGAGCAGCACCACGGGGGTCATGTGCTCAAGGGCAATCTTACATGCCATGTAGGCTGCATCGAAGCAGTCGGTGGGCGATGTAGCTGCCAGCACGGGCATAGGCGACTCACCATTACGGCCGAAGAGCACCTGCAAGAGGTCGGTCTGCTCCGACTTAGTGGGGAGACCTGTCGCAGGACCACCACGTTGCACGTCGAGCACCACGAGGGGGAGTTCCATGATGACAGCGAGGTTCATAGCCTCAGACTTAAGGCAGATACCGGGGCCTGATGTAGATGTCACGGCCAAAGCGCCAGCAAACGAAGCACCTACGGCAGAGGCACATCCTGCAATTTCATCTTCACACTGCACGGTGGTCACACCCAGTGACTTATGCTTTGAGAGTTCGTGCAACACATCCGTTGCGGGAGTGATGGGGTATGAACCCAAATAGAGCTTCAGGCCTGCCTTCTCAGCAGCAGCGATAAAGCCATATGCAGTAGCCTTGTTACCTGTGATATCCATATAGCGCCCAGGCACCTTATGCTTGGTTTCCACACGGTATACGTTCATTGCCGAGCTATGCGTGTTGTGACCATAGTCGTAACCAGCTTGGATGACACTGATGTTAGCCTCAGCCACAGCAGGCTTCTTGGCAAACTTCTCGCGCAGGTAGTTGAACGCCACGTTCAGGTCGCGGTCGAAGAGCCAGCACACGAGACCCAAGGCAAACATATTACGGCACTTGAGCACCGCCTTCGGCTCCATGCCACTGCCTGCAAGGCAGTCCTTCACCATCTGCGTGATGGGGCATGCGATGACACGGTCGGCATCGATACCCATCTCTGCCAAGGGGTCTTCTGTTTCGAATGCAGCCTTCTTCAGGTCGGCAGCGCCGAACGAGTCTGTGTCTATAATAATGGTAGCATCAGACTTGGCATAGCGGTACTGTGTCTTCAGCGCAGCAGCATTCATCGCCACCAACACGTCGCACAGGTCGCCCGGTGTATATACACGTCCAGCACCGATATGCACTTGGAATCCCGATACGCCCGTAAGGCTGCCTTGCGGGGCACGTATATCAGCGGGGTAGTCAGGGAAGGTACAGATGTCGTTACCCACAGTAGCCGACACGGTAGAGAAAATATTTCCCGCCAACTGCATACCGTCGCCTGAGTCGCCCGAGAAGCGCACGATAACCTCGTCACGCTCCTTTACGATAATTTCTTCACTCATTTTTTTATCATTTATTAAATCGAACTGCTATTTTCGATATTCTACTGAATAATGAACAATATTTACACGGATCATTTCTTACGCTCCCAACGCAAAGCTCTTTTCACCAATCATCACCCCATCGGAGAAGATATATACGGTGTACTCGCCGGGATTAAGAAATTCCTCTACATCCCAATATACGGTAACGCTCTGCTCTTCACCAGTGTACTCTATGAGCTTCTTGATGCTATACTCGAGTTGGGTGTTCTCGTACTTGAAGGTACGCGAAGCATCCTTGGTAAGCACCGAGCCATCGGGTTTGGCAATACGTACGTAGATGGTGCGTTCGCCTGTGGTCGCAGTGATGTTCTTCACGATGGTGAAGTCAACAGCAAACTTGATGACGCTCTTTATACTGTTTGTAGCCTTACCACGCTTGTTACGGGGTTCGATACGGATGTTGGTAGCATCAAGCTGAGCAGCAAGAGTCACCTTGTCGCTCAGGTTCTTAGCCTCTTCCTGTAGTGTCTCTACCTTCTTGGTTGCTTCGGCATACTGGGTGCGCACACGCTTGTTCTCTTTGGTGAGCTTCTCGTTGGCCTGATTGAGCGAGTCAATCTGTACCACATAGCTGCGCATCACGGCACGCACGGTCTTGAGTTCCTTTTTCAGACGTGCAATCTCAGCAGCATTGCTGGCCTTGGTAGCACGTAACTCTTCAAGCAACTGCTGTGTGCGGAGTTTCTCGCGCTCGAGTTGGGCTACGAGTGAGTCATTGCTGATGAGTATCTGCATCTCGTCGTACTGCGTAGCGAAGGTGCTATACTCGTTTTCCATCTCCTCCTTTTCCAACTCAAAGAGCTGTACCATCTCCTCATTGGTCTTGTTGGCCTTGCTGAGACGGACTCCAAGGAATACCAGTGCGCCAACAAGGAGCACGGCAACTGCAATTATAGGGATCAGAATCTTCTTGTTCATCTTCTTTATTTACAATTTGACAATTTACTATTTACTATTTATTGGACGATTGGATAATTTGACAATTTCATCATCGTTGCCTTTGCAAAATTGGGGAATAGTTAAATTGTCAAATCAATGGTAAATTGTAATTGGTTAAATGGTAAATTTAGCGAGACTCTCCTTGATGGCCGCGATCTTACTCTCGGCATCGGCCTGTTTCTTACGCTCGGCAGCCACTACAGCCTCGGGAGCATTGCTTACGAAACGCTCATTAGAGAGCTTCTTCATCACAGAGTTGAGGAAGCCTTCGAGATAGGTGAGTTCGGCTTGCAACTTTGCTACCTCAGCCTCTACATCAATGAGGCTACCCAGAGGCACAGCATACTCGGTAGTGCCTACCATGAATGATGAGGTGCCATCGCTCTTAGCCTCTACAACATTGATAGCTTCGAGGTTACCCATCTTCTTGATGATGGCATTGTAAGCGGCTACGCCATGTGTGCCTACCACTTCGAGTGCAAGAGTCTCCTTCTGTGCAATGTTCTTCTGCAGACGGATGGTGCGCACACCACTGATGATGCTCTTGGCGGTCTCCACATCTGCGATGAGCTGCTCGTCGTACTTGTCGGCAAAGATCTTCACGCTCTGTGTCATGATGCTCTCGCCAGCCTTACGCTCCTCGATAGCCTGCCACAACTCTTCGGTGATGAAAGGCATGAAGGGGTGGAGCAAGCGGAGCAGTGCGTCGAAATAGTGGAGAGTAGCATCGTAGGTCTGCTTGTCGATAGCGCAGCCATAAGCGGGCTTCACGATTTCGAGATACCAGCTTGAGAACTCGTCCCAGAAGAGACGGTATACAGCCATCAGAGCCTCGCTCAAACGATACTTACTCATGAGGTCGTCTACCTCGAGAGCGGTCTTGGTGAGCATAGCTTCGAACCACTCGCAACCCAAGCGTGCAGCCTCGGGCTGAGCGATAGAGGCATCTACATTCCAACCCTTAACGAGGCGGAAGGCATTCCAAATCTTATTGTTGAAGTTACGGCCTTGCTCGCAGAGTGCATCATCGAAGAGGATGTCGTTACCTGCAGGAGCGCACAGCATCATACCCATACGCACACCGTCGGCACCATACTGAGCGATGAGGTCGAGCGGGTCGGGAGAGTTACCGAGACTCTTTGACATCTTACG
>JAZONI010000085.1:0-3837 GCA_045654445.1 Bacteroidaceae bacterium
ACGCTCTACCGCATTACTACCGCTCCCGACCCTGCATTTATGGAGTATCGCTTCGCCCATCCCAAGGCATATCAGATATACCGCTTCGATGCCTCTCCAGCTTCGGGAAAGGCACACATCGCCATGCTCGAATGGGTGACCGATGCTGGGTATGGCTACGAGAACACCCTACCCGCCTCGCGCGTGCATGCATCTACCGAGGGCAGCCATCGCCGAGAGGCTACGGTGGTGAAGCTCCTCGACGAGCCCATCGAGAAGATGCAGCGCAAGGCCGAGTATGACGGCGATATGACCACCGCCCCCTCGCCCTATGGGCGCATCACCTTCTGGCTGAAGCAGCCGCAAGTGGTGACAGCCGTGCGCTTCGCTCCGCTCCATGCCGACAACGGCATCAAGGCGGGCAACCGCTACGAACTGCTCCATTGGAACGGCGCGTGGAGGTCGCTCGGCACGGCCGTGGCGCGGTATGAATATCTGCACTTTGACAGCGTGCCCGCCCATCGCCTCTACTGGCTGCGCAACCTCACCGAAGGCAAGGAGGAGCAACCCTTCCTCATCGACGCAGAGGGGAAGCAGCGATTTGTGTATGGAGATGTGATAGATAACATCAAGGGCTATTGATGCCCTTGACGAACCAGCGCACTGAAGTATTCCACCATGAACTCATGTGCCTGCTGCGCTGTTTGGTACTGTTCCAGACAGCTGATCAGGCGTATGTGTAAACTAAAAAACATTATGTACCAAAATGAACTTATCAAACAACTGATGAAGCGCGTGGCTATATTAGAAATTACCGTAGCGCAACAGGGCAGCCGATTGGCAAAGTTAGAAAAAAAATGAAGCAAGGGCGGTAGCCCTTAACGAAAACGCCGACGCGAGAGGAGCGTCGGTTGCGACGGATGAACCTTTAGGTTCACCAAGGAGTGCGACTTTGTCGCCTTTCTACAATCCGGAGGGTAAACATCGCGAAGCCCAGTCTTCGTCTTCGTTATCGTCTTCGTTAAAAAGGCTGATGGACTACAAAGACGACAGCGGTCGTTACCTCGTGCGGCATAAGTATCAGTGGTGGGCAATATATCATGTATTGGTGCGGCAGTGTGGCTTCCCCGAGGGGTACCACGACTTTGCCCGGTGTATCGCGCAGCTCTTCCCCGAAGGGCTGCGCGTGCCATGTATGGTGAGCACGCTCAAGCAGCTGTCGCAGACGCGCTACATGCAACCCCTCGACACCTAGCGTTACGACGCGCTCTACCACGGCTCACCCGCGCGCTACCGACTCATGGTGTGCACGGTGAGGGTGCTGGAGGAGATGATGGGCGGTTAAAAGCAGGCGGCCATCATCTCACGGCCCAACTTGTGGATACAGGTGAGAATTTCCTTCTCTCGTTCGGGCGAGGGCTTCTTGAATCCGTTGATGTAGTTGCGCAGCAGCGTGGGGTTGATGCCGATGAGTCGGGCAAACTCGGCCACATTGATTTCCTTATGGGTAAGGAAGAAGCGCTGCATGGGCGACGGCTCGCTGTCATCGTAGACAAAGCTCTCGAAACTGATGTCCTCATCAAGCCCGCGCCAGTGTATGCCGCCAAAGCCGAAGGTGTATTCGGCACGCTCAGCATCTGAGGCTGCACGCAACTTGGGATACCAGAGGAGCGACTGACGATATTCGCGTCCCTCTTCATCTCTGCCATGTATGTGGTCGGCAGTGAACCATATTTCAGTTATCTTCATAGGGCTTAATGGTTAAAGTGGGTGTTCCAGTGCTTTATGATAAGGTCGGCATTTTCATCGATGACGGCCTTTATCTTTTTCATATCGTTGGCCTTGATATTCATCTTCTCTCGCAGCACAAACTCGTTGCCATCCCAGTCAAACTTGGCCATTCCGCCATTTCCCTCCACATGCACATGGATGGGCTCGTGCTCCCTGCTATAAAAGAAGAATGAGAAACCATAAAATCGGAATACTTCGGGCATAAGACTCTACGTTTTATCATTATTATGTTGCAAATGTAGGAATTGTTTTTGATACCTCCAAATCTTTACGGAATTATCCATTTATAACCCATTTGTAACCCATCGGTTATAATCTTTAGGCTATGGGTAAAAATACCTTACTTCGCAACGGGAATCAACCGGTTGATTCTACGAAAACGAAGACGAAAACGAAAACTTTTTTTATGCAACAACTAAGCCTTTTCCGCGGTGTGCACGACACGCAGCCGCGGCCTGTCACCCTCGAGGAGCTGGTGACGATGATGCGCACAGACCAGTCGGTGCGCGACCTTACTGAGAAGCACCGCTATGCCCGCAGCGTGGGCGACGAGCAGGGTGCCAGTAGATACAAGAAGATGATGACGAGCTTCGGCGTGGCGGCACGCTTTGAGGGCGGGCGCCAGCAGAAGCACATCGTGGAGCTTACAGGGCTGAGCCTGGTGGACATCGACCATATCCCTGCCGAACGGATGGGCGAGGTGCTCGCTCTCGTGCGGGGCGATGAACATACGCTGCTGGCGTATACTACCTTGTCGGGGCAGGGACTGCGCATCCTCTTTCGATATGAAGCCTCCCCTAACCCCTCCCAAGGAGGGGGACTTACAGAGCCCGCGATGTCTGAATCACCCCTCCTTGGGAGGGGCAGGGGGGAGGCCGCCTTTTACAGACAAGCCTTCCTGCACGGTAACGCCTACTACGAGGCGTTGACCGGCCTGCCCACCGATGGCCAGTGCAAGAACATAGGGCGCATCAGCACCATCGCCTATGATGAGGAGCTGTACTACAACCCAGAGGCTACGCCTTTCATCATTGAGCCTGAGGAGAAGAAGACCGTAGGCCGTCCGCGCAAGGGCACGAAGGTGGAGCGTGTGGAGGATGCCGTGCTGCGCGAGCTGGAGCGGCGTGGGGTGGTGTACGAGGCGGGCAAGCACAACAAGTACATCAGCGATGCGTGCTATATGATGAACCGCTACGGCGTGCCCGAAGAGCAGTGTCGTGAGTGGGCTGTGAACCGATTTGCCGACTATCAGGCTGAGGGTAACGATGTGACCTCCATCGTTCGCTCCTGCTACCTGCAGACCGAGGAGCATGGCACGGTGCGGCCGCCTAAGGCGGAGAAAGAGAGCCGCTATGCCTCCATCAAGGACATACAGGAGTGGCTCACGGAAAATAATATCAGGATTAGGCATAACTTGATAACCCGAAAACGGGAGATGGAGACCCCCTCCAACCTCCCCCTCTATGGGGAGGCTTTGCAGACATCGCGGACAAACAATTCATGCGAACACCCCGAAGGTGCTCCCCATAGAGGGGGAGCTGTCCAAAGGACTGAGGGGGTCTGTTGGGAGGGGTCTACCGAATTGACCGACCAGCATGTCAACTCGCTCTACTGCCGCTTCTGCCTCGACACGGGCCGGCAGGCAAAGATTAGCGACTTCTATATCATCATCGAGAGTGACTTCTATCCCGACTACAACCCCTTGCGCGAATATCTCGACAGCTTGCCTGCGTGGGATGGCGTGACCGACTACATAGACCGGTTGGCATCGACAGTGCACGTCACGGGGTGCACGCAGGAGCTGCACAACCGCTTTTTCAAGAAATGGATGGTGGCCATGGTGGCGGCATGGCTCGACGATGGCACCACCAACCACGAGATACTCACCTACATCGGCGAGCAGGGCAAGTACAAGACCTCGTTCATGACCCACCTGCTGCCGCCCGAGCTGGACAAGTACTTTGCCATCAAGCACTTCAACCACTCGATGAGCAAGGACGACCGCCTGGCACTCACCGAGCTGGCACTCATCGACCTGGAGGAGCTGGACAACATGCGCCCCGAGGC
>JAZONI010000086.1:0-16922 GCA_045654445.1 Bacteroidaceae bacterium
AATCGGGGAGTATGCTAAAGGGAATTTATCTATAATATGTTCAACGCCCACTCATTCAAGGGAATTGCATTAATTCGTGATACTATTTGAGATTCTTTGCCAGGAACTCTTTCAAGGGCTGTAGTGCCTCTACGTTCAGATTCCAATATTGGGGATTGTCGAACAACCAGTCACCCGAACCGAGTCTGTTACGAAATCTTCGAGTTAACTTTTGGGCAGTCATGTAAGTATGCAACTTACCTTTTAAGTCGGGAGTATTGTATAATGGTTGTCCGGATTCATCTTTCTTTCCTGAGACGCATTTCTCATAATCTTCAAAACAATCGAAAATAACAGAATGCAAATCACGTCGGGCTGCAGATTCCATCAGGTTCTCCACATCGCCATCGCCCAGATTGTTAGGATAGAGGAAGTATGGGAAAGAGACATTGTTGGCAGTCATTCCTCCGTCTATTTCTGCTTTTCGAACGGCATATCCATAGCCTTTGGCAACAGTGTCTGCATCAGCAAGGACAATGACCTGATCGCCGCTCTCTTGTGCTAATCTTATTTGATTGAGATTTGTTTCATTGAACAACTGACTTATGCCATTCATACAAACAATGCTTACCACTTTGTTTGGGAATGAGGACTCTATTATTGCATTGATAAAATGATACTCTGGAGTCTTACTGTCTTTCGCTTCGATGAAAATCTTATTCATATTACCTCACTTCTATTTCTTGGTTAATAGAATAATCTAAACTTTCCAAAGAATAGTGATATGACTTTAATTCGTCATCGGAAGTTTTCAACAACTTAAAGCTTGCCACAAGGTCATTGTATTTGTCAAGCGCTGCATCTCTCAGTCCCTTTATGGAATCTACATCATGAGTTGTCACAAACAATTGTGTGTTGTTTCTGATGGCTGCATCAATAAGAACTTTCCATAAATCAAACATCACTGAATAATGGAAGCCATTGCTAATCTCATCAATGAGCAATACACCATCTTTGCAATCGTATACAGCAGTAAGGAGGGAAACAATCTTGCGTGCACCATCACCCATCATATTGACTGGGATACGCTTAGCGAGACCGACATCGACAAGCATCTCACCATCAGTAAAGACAAAATCCTTTACACGTGGCTCTATCAGTCTCAAACCCTCCACAATGAAGTGTTCGTCTTTATTCTGAAGAATATTTTTCAGTCCCTGTATTGATGTACTGAAATCATACTTAGGGCTCAAATATGTGCAACGCAATGCCTCCTTGTAATCTTTAGGGACAACGCGCGTCGCATTTTGAGGATTAGAAGGGTCAAAACGCAACTCTGAGTCGAAGGCATTATCGTTGATTCTAAAGTCAAATTTCAAACCATATTTTCCTTCATTGACGTTTGAAAGAATATTGGCGTCTTCAGCCTTAAGAGAGACACGGTTCTGACTCTGTTCGTAAAGGGATATTCTCAAATCGCGTCTTTCCTCATTCTCCAATCGGATATGAATGGGCTGACTGGAATCTAAGTTGTAAAAATCTAATTGAAGATCGCTCAAGCGAGACTTACTATAACCGCGCATGAAATTTACATACATGGGAATCATTGGATTGGCTGCTCCACTGGCCAAAAACAGAGATTCCAGCAAAGAAGACTTACCGCAATTATTCTTTCCAAAGAAAAGATTAATCTGCTTAAAGCCATCTATTGTAGCATGCTTAATGCCCCTAAATCGCTCAATTTCGATTCTGTTAAACATTGTTTCTGCGGTTATTAGTTTTGTTTGATACGCAAAATTAAACAAAATATCTAGTATGGGGTTGTGTTTTACTCTATTTTTTGCATATGATGATCTAATTTAACAAGAAAATCACTAACTATTTATTAAAATTGGGTTTATTACCAAGTCTAATATACCTTTTCTATCTTTCCATTTTTGCAGTTTTCCTGTCCAAATCCCTAAGAATAACCCAAAGAATGAGCCATGGACGATTAGGATTTTTCAAGAAGTAAGCGAAACGTGAGTTTTTGAGTCAATAAGTTTTTGAGTTTAGAAAGTCTATACTTCCGATTTCAACACCATGTAAGCAAACCGCAGGATTTGCCTACCAATATACTACAAAAAAATAAACCAGTGCACTGGTTGAAATTTGGCGGCGCCTCGGAAAAGTTCAAATAGATTTGGCTTTTCTCTCGGCTTGCACAAACTTTCAGTACAGGATTTCCGAGCGTCTCGTGAAAGTTTAGAACAAAATTCCATATTCCACTTTTCATAAGATAGATGAACACTCTTCCAACCATAACCTATGAATTCTCGTTATTTATTTGGTAGAAAAAAAAACATTATTTACCTTTGCATCGACAGTTTCCGCCACGCTTCCCGTAGAACAGCGAACCAGGGCGGAACTTTTGCTTTATATACTATGATATATTCAAAGACTCCATTAGACTATGAACAGCTAATTGAAATGCTGAAGGAACGAGGATTGATTATTGCTGACGAACAAAAGGCTATAGAGTATCTAAAGGTTATCAGCTATTTTCGCCTTGCGAATTATTTCCGACCAATGGAAAGAGACAAGGAGAATCATCTATACAAGCCGAACAGCTATTTCGACAATGCAATAGACCTCTATTACTTTGACAAGAAGTTGCGTGGAATAATCTTTGCTGCGGTTCAATCTATCGAAATAGCCCTACGCTCGAAGATGATACATCATGTGTCATTGAAATATGGTGCGTTTTGGTTTATGGATACTGCTCTTTTTAAGGATAAGAATATTCATGAACAATGCTTGGCGGCAATGAAACAAGAGTTGGCCCGAAGCAAGGAGGATTTTATCATTGATCATAAAGCGAAGTATACAGAGCCTGAAATGCCACCTGTATGGAAAGCGCTGGAGGTTACTTCTTTCGGGACTTTGTCAAAATTATTTTGTAACATCAAAGACAATGCCTTGAAGAAGAAGATAGCACGAGAGTTTAACCTTCCCCAACATCTGGTATTGGAAAGTTGGGTAAAGTGTGCTGTAACTCTTCGTAACAGCTTGGCTCATCACGCTCGTGTGTGGAATAGAAACTTTCCTATTATGCCGCAACTCAACGGTTCGTTTCGCGGCAGTTGGATAATGAATACGGATTTCCCTATGGTAAAGCTCTATCCACAACTGTGCTATTTGGAGTATATGCAAAACCAAATCCAAAAGACTGGGGATTTTAAGAAGCAATTAAAAGATCTGTTTCGGCTTTATCCCAATGTAGACATTGCCGCTATGGGATTCCCAAAGAATTGGGAAGAAGAACCACTATGGAAATAACCAGACATATAAGTCCTCCAAGTATATCAAGTATATAAAGATACTGCTAAAAATGTTATCCTTGTGTTCTTTAATTTGTTTTGCATCTTTTAATTAGGCTGCGGCTCAGAACCTTTAGGTCGCTGGCCGTAGGGAAAAGCAAGAACTCAAAATAAGTTTTGGCTTTTCTCTCGCCTGGCACTAATTTTTCCGCCCAATCCCCAAGACGAACAAAAAGAACACAGCCACGGGCGATTAGGAATATTCAAAGTGTTAGCAGAGGGTAGAGAACCGATGACAATCTGCCTTGACTTCAATGGGTATAACACAAAATATACACCTTTTCGATGAGTGCTTTTCAGAAGGAAAAGAGATGAGGAAGAGTTGAGAGGGAATAATGAAGAGGGTATGAAACGACTTTATTCAAATATTTTGTATATCTTTGCGGCATCGCGGAGCCAACCCTAAACACTAAACGCTAAACTCTAAACAAGAATGGAACGCACACATATCGCCATACTGGGTCGTTGCAATGCGGGCAAGTCGACCCTCGTGAACCGCATCACAGGACAGGACGTGTCTATCGTGTCGGACACGCGAGGTACCACGACAGACCCCGTACAGAAGGCTATGGAGATAAATGGTCTAGGGGCTGCCATCATCATTGACACTCCGGGCGTGGATGATGACACGCTGCTAGGCAATGAGCGCGTGGCACGCATCGGTAAGGTGTTGGACAAGACGGACATCGCCATAGTGCTATGTACCAATGAGCAGTGCGATGCCGAAATGCGACTCATGGAGGAGTGCCGAGTGAGGGAGATTCCCGTCGTGGTGGCTCTGACACACATAGACACTAACCCCGACCATCATGCTTTGCAAACGGAACTCAGCAAGCGTATGGGGAGTGAAGTCGTGGCTATCAGTGCACTCACCGGCGAGGGCATAGACAAACTGGTAGAGCGTATCGTGGCTCTGCGCCCCACCGAAGAGCGCCTCATCACTGAGGGATTCTGCCAAGCAGGCGACTGCGTACTGCTCGTGATGCCGCAAGACAAGTCGGCCCCCAAGGGGCGACTCATACAGCCGCAGGTGCAGACCATACGCGAACTCTTGGATCGTGGATGTACCCCCATCTGCTGCACTCCCGACCGTATGGCGGATGCATTGGCGGCACTGGCATCTCCACCACAACTGATCATTACCGACTCGCAAGCCTTTGCCGAGGTGCATAGGCTGAAGCCCGAGGCGTCGATGCTGACCTCGTTCTCCATCCTCTTTGCCCGCTATAAGGGCGACATAACGCTCTTCGTAGAGGGAGCAAAGGCATTGGGGGGATTGACGGCCTCGTCGCGTATCCTTATCGCTGAGGCTTGTAGCCATATCCCCCAACATGAGGATATAGGGCGTGTGAAGCTGCCTCGCTTGTTGCGCAAGCGCTTCGGTGAGGAGTTGCAGATTGATATCGTCAGCGGTGCCGACTATCCCGAAGACCTCACGCCTTACGACCTGGTGATACACTGCGGTGCCTGCATGTTTAACCGCAAGCATGTGTTGAGCCGCATCGAGCGTGCCCGCCAGCAGGGGGTGTCTATCACGAACTACGGTATTGTTTTGGCGGCATTGACCGGCACCCTTGACAAGGTGTGCTATTAAGATTGGAAAAATAGTGCGATATTTTGGCAGAATAGAATATTGTACGTACCTTTGTCTCAGTTTTGTTCCTGATGCCCCGTCTGCGGGATAAGGATGAAAAGGGAATCGGGTGAGAATCCCGAACAGTCCCGCTGCTGTGTGCCTATGAATTGCACATCGAATCTGTTGCCACTGACTGATGGGTTGGGAAGGCCGATGTGTAGGGTAAGTCAGAAGACCTGCAAAACCAGTTAAACCGCGTGTATTCGAGGAAAGTATGCGTAGGGACAAATTTGTTTTACTTTCTTACTTAAAATCAAATGAAGAAAGTGTTTCGTAGCGCTATGTGCGCTTGTTTGGCAGGCTTTGTGCTTGCAAGTTGTGAGCCCGTCATAGGTGGCGATGAGGAGCTCGTGGTGAGCAAACCTGATGTGTTTATCCTGTGCGAAGGATTGTATGGGGTTAACAATGCCGACATCTCGGCCTATAAGTCCGACAGTATGCAATGTACGGGTGAGTATTATCTGAAACAGAACGGTCAGTATCTTGGCGATACAGGTCAAGACATCCTCTATCATGAGGGGTATCTCTACGTCTCTGTTTATGGTTCTTCTTATTTGGCCAAACTTGGTCTTGACGGTAAGGAGCTGGCACGCTACAGCTTCTCTGCCGATGAGGGGCAGCCTCGCTATCTCGCTGCGCAGGGCGACTATATCTACGTAACGCTTTATAGCGGAAAGGTTGCCAAGATGAAGGGTTCTGACCTCAGTGTGGTGGCGTATGCTTCGGTGGGCAAGAATCCCGAAGGGATAGTGGTGTATAATGACCAACTTCTCGTGGCCAATTCGGGCTGGGGCTACGACAATACGGTGTCGGTGATTGATGTGGCCACATTCCAGCCTGTGAAAACCATTACCGTGGAATGGAATCCCCAGCAGTTTGTCGTTTCGGGCGATAGCGTGTATCTGCTGGCCAATGGACAATATGATGAGTATTGGAACTGCGACTATCCTGTACAACATGTCGATGTGGGGTCTGGTGAGGTGCGTACGATTGGCCATGCGGCTAGAGCGGTGGCTTATGACGGCGTGCTGTATCTCTGTCACTCGACTACCGATTGGGCGACCTATGAGACAACAAACGCTTTCTTCACTTATGATGTGGCAACGGCCACTATACATAAGGAGTCGTTCTTGCAGGGCGACAATGACGACCTCACAACCAATAGCGTGTATATGATGGAGGTCAATCCCACCAATGGTGAACTTTATATTGGATTGGCAGGAAATAAGTATGTGTCGTCAGGTATGATACATCGCATCGGGCGTGATGGGCACCTGATTCATCGATTCGATGTGCAGGGGGCTAACCCCAATCAGGCCGCATTCGTGTATGGTGAATGACATGGTAATACAGAAAATCCCCAGCATGCGCTGGGGATTATTCTTTATGTCTCCTTAGTGGCTAGATTAGATCACACCCTGAGCCATCATAGCGTTGGCCACCTTGATGAAGCCAGCCACGTTAGCACCCTTCACGTAGTCGATGTAACCGTCGGGACGGGTACCGTACTTCACGCACGAAGCATGGATGTTCTGCATGATGCTCTTGAGCTTCTTGTCTACCTTCTCGGCGCTCCAGCCCAGCTTGTAGCTGTTCTGTGTCATCTCGAGACCTGATACTGACACACCACCAGCGTTAGATGCCTTACCGGGTGCGTAGAGCAACTTGGCCTCCTGGAAGGTCTCAACAGCCTCGGGAGTAGAGGGCATGTTGGCACCCTCAGATACTGCGAAGCAGCCGTTGGCTACGAGAGCACGTGCATGCTCGCCGTTGAGCTCGTTCTGTGTAGCACAGGGGAGTGCGATGTCGCCCTTCTCATACCAGGGAGCGGCGCCAGCCACGTACTTGCAACCATACTTCTCGGCATATTCCTTGATGCGGCCACGACGAACGTTCTTGAGCTCCATGATGAAGGCGAGCTTCTCTTCGTCGATACCTGTGGGGTCGTAGATGTAACCGTTTGAGTCGCTCATGGTCACTACCTTGGCACCGAGCTGGATACACTTCTGTGTGGTGTACTGAGCTACGTTACCTGAACCACTCACGAGACATACCTTATCCTTGATGTCAAGACCGCGTGTCTTGAGCATCTCCTGGAGGAAGTAGATGTTACCATAACCTGTAGCCTCGGGACGGATGAGCGAGCCGCCGAAGTCGAGACCCTTACCGGTGAGCACACCCTCGAAGTTGCGGGTGAGCTTCTTGTACATACCGAAGAGGTAACCTACCTCACGACCACCTACACCGATATCACCGGCAGGTACGTCCATCTCGGCACCGATATTGTGCCACAACTCGGTCATGAAGGCCTGACAGAAGTGCATCACCTCATTGTCGCTCTTGCCCTTGGGGTCGAAGTCTGAACCACCCTTGGCACCACCCATGGGGAGTGTGGTGAGCGCATTCTTGAAGGTCTGCTCGAAGGCAAGGAACTTCAATGTGCTGAGGTTTACTGAGGGATGGAAACGGAGACCGCCCTTGTAGGGGCCGATAGCGTTGGAGTGCTGTACGCGGTAGCCCATATTGGTTTGCACCTTACCCTTGTCGTCAACCCATGTAACGCGGAATGTCACGATACGGTCGGGCACACAAAGACGCTCAACGAGGTTGGCGGCTTCAAACTCGGGGTGCTTGTTATACTCGTCTTCAATGGTTGACAGTACCTCGGCTACTGCCTGGAAATAGAGTTCTTCACCGGGGAAATGCTCTCTAAGTACTGCTAATGTTTCTTGAACTTTCATACTAATACCTATTTTGATGTAAATTGGTCGCAAAGATAAACAATTGTCGCGAGAAAAAGAATAAAAAGTAAGAGAAATCGTCAAAAAAATGATAAATTGTCATTTCCTTTATTCAGAGAAAGAGATTATCCGTTGCTTTCTGGATAGTTTTCTTGTCAATGCGTGAGCATTTAGTTTTTTTTTCTTATCTTCGCGTAGTTTTTCAATATATGATATGGAAACATTGAAACAATTGTTTAGTCGATATACGGGTTGTGAGGCTATAGAGTGCACGTCGCTCACTCCTGCAGGTTCTAATCGTCGTTACTATCGCCTCTCTGCCGGTGATTTCTCGGCTGTGGGCGTAGTGGGAACCTCTGTGCAGGAGAACGAGGCTTTCTTTGCCATCGCCCGCCATATGCTCGGCAAGGGACTTCCCGTTCCTGAGGTCTATGCCGTGTCCGATGATCGCATGCACTACCTGCAGCAGGATTTGGGTGATGTGTCGCTTTTCGGCCAATTGATGGAGTCGCAGCGTAACGGTGGTTATGAAGAACGCGACATGGAGATGCTGCGCCGTGTGATGCGTTTGTTGCCCGATGTGCAATGGCTTGGTGCCGAGGGTTTTGATTTTGGCAATTGCCATCCTTCGGCAACGCTCGACCGCCGGGGTATACAGTGGGACCTTCACTATTTTAAGTATTGTTTCTTGAAGGCTACAGGACTGGAGTTTGAAGAAGAACGTCTTGAGGACGATTTTGACCAATTGGCATCCATCCTTCTTTATGATGATTTCGATACCTTTATGTATCGTGATTTCCAGTCACGCAATGTCATGATATACGAAGGAAATCCCTACCTCATCGATTTTCAAGGTGGCCGACGTGGACCGGTAGAGTATGATCTAGTGTCGTTCCTTTGGCAGGCCCGTGCTTGCTTCACCCCTGTGATGCGTGATGAGTTGATTGGCGAATATCTACGTTCGGCTTGCCGCTACCGCTCGTTCGATGAGGCTGCCTTTGTTCGCCGTCTGCGCTATTTCGTCCTTTTCCGCACGCTACAGGTGTTGGGAGCCTATGGCTATCGCGGCTATTTTGAGCACAAGGCACATTTTGTTCAAAGTATCCCCATGGCTATAGCTAATCTGCGTAGTCTGCTCGACGAGGACTTTGCCGACTTGCCTTATCTTACCGCCTTGTTGCGCGAGATGACCGAACTGCCTCTCTTCATCCCCTATAAGGAGGATACCGAACTTACGGTGCGCGTTACTAGCTTCTCCTATCGTCGTGGTATCCCCGACGATGCCAGTGGCAATGGGGGGGGCTTCGTGTTTGATTGCCGTGCCATACATAATCCTGGCAGGTACGACGAATACAAGCAACTTACGGGTCGCGATGAGCCCGTCATCGCTTTCCTTGATGATGAAGAGCCTATGCAGCAGTTTCTCGGTCACGTATATGGTATCGTAGACTATTCTGTCGAGAAATATCTCGCACGTGGCTTCAAGAGCCTCATGGTATCGTTTGGCTGTACAGGAGGCCAGCACCGTTCAGTATATAGTGCCGAGCACTTGGCGGCACATCTTGTCGAGAAATATGGCGTGCATGTCATCCTTACTCATCGTGAGCAGGGGATAACCGTTGACAGCAGCAATCAATAACATTAAACCTTTAAAATACATTTAACAATATGATTCTTATCGCCGATAGTGGATCCACCAAGACTGATTGGTGCCTGTGTGACAATGGTCTTGTCATTCAACACATACAGACACAAGGCATCAACCCCTATCATCAATCAGGAGAGGTAATTGAGCAGGTGCTCATCGATGAGTTGTTGCCCCAGTTAACCCTACAGGATGATGCTTCAGCTCCAAACGGTAAATCTTCCTTTGCCGTTATCTTCTATGGCGCGGGCTGTGCCAATGCGACGGCTTGCAAACGCGTCGAAGAGGCTATTGGGAAGGCGCTGGGTATCACCGATATCACGGTGTACAGCGACCTCTTGGGTGCTGCCCGTGCTCTGTGTGGACACGAGGAGGGCATCGCTTGTGTGTTGGGTACAGGCTCCAACTCATGCTTGTACGATGGAAATAAGATTGTCTCCAATATTCCACCTTTAGGCTATATCCTTGGTGATGAGGGAAGCAGTGCCGTGTTGGGTCGTCGTCTCGTAGGTGATTGCTTGAAGAACCAGTTGCCCGAAGCACTTCGCGCAGAGTTTCTTGCCGAGTATGGACTCACTCAGGAGATTATCCTCGAGAAGGTATATCGCCAGCCTTTGGCCAATCGCTTTCTTGCTAGCCTCACCCCCTTCCTCTCCAAGCATAGGGATGTGCCCGAGGTGCATGCCTTGTTGGTCGATAGTTTCACCGATTTCTTTGTTCGTAACGTCAAGCAATATCGCCGTCCATGGCTTCCCGCCCATTTCGTAGGTTCTATAGCCAATGTCTTTAGCAAGGAACTCAAGGAGGCCGCCGAGAGCCTTGGTATGGAGTTGGGTACTATCCTACAGAGTCCTATGGAGGGATTGGTGAAGTATCATGCTTGATGGGTTACATATATAGCATCTTTTGGATATGCAAGCAAGTGGAATAGAACTGTTGGCTCCGGCCAAGAACTTGGAGTGTGGCCTAGAGGCCATACGCCATGGTGCCGATGCCGTATACATTGGTGCTCCCAAGTATGGGGCGCGTGCTGCGGCGGGCAACTCGCTCGACGATCTGCGCCAGTTGGCCGACTATGCCCATCAGTTTGGTGCACGTGTGTATGTGACGCTCAACACCATCGTCTACGATGATGAGTTGGCCGAGGTGGAGGCTCTCGTGTGGCAACTCTACCGCATAGGCATCGGTGCCCTCATCGTGCAGGATATGGCACTGCTCACCATGAAGTTGCCACCCATCGAACTGCATGCCAGTACGCAGACCGACAATCGTACTCCCGAGAAGGTGCAGTTCCTCCACTCCGTGGGTTTCTCCCAGGTGGTGCTGGCCCGCGAGTTGTCGCTCGACGACATAGCCAAGATACATAGCGCCTGTCCCGTGCCCCTCGAGGCTTTCGTGCATGGTGCTCTCTGCGTGAGTTATAGTGGTCAGTGCTATGCCTCGCAAGCATGCTTCGGACGCAGTGCCAATAGGGGCGAGTGTGCCCAGTTCTGCCGCTTGCCCTTCACGCTTGAGGATGCCGATGGACGCATCATCGAACGCGACCGCCACTTACTCTCGCTCAAGGATATGAACCGCAGTGCCCACCTGGAGGCGATGATGGATGCCGGTGTGCGCTCGTTCAAGATTGAGGGCCGCCTCAAGGATGTTACCTATGTGAAGAACATCACTGCCTACTATCGCCAAGCCATAGACAAGATACTTGCCCGCCGTCCCGAGTACCGCCGCGCCTCGCAGGGAGTGAGCACCTATACCTTCACGCCGCAGCCCGACAAGAGCTTCAACCGAGGCTTTACCGATTACTATATCACCGGTCGCCGTACTGATGTCACCTCCTTCGCCACGCCCAAGTCGGTGGGCGAGCCTATAGGTTATGTCAAAGAGGTGGGCCGTGGGTTCATCACCGTGTCGTCGGCCAAGGCACTGCACAATGGTGATGGCCTCTGCTATATCGACGAGCGCGGCCTATTGCAAGGCTTCCGTGTGAATAGGGTAGAGGGCACCCGTCTCTTCCTCAAGGATATGCCACGCACGTTGCGTGTCCGCACGCCACTCTTCCGCAACTATGACCAGGAGTTTGAGCGCCTGCTCTCGCGCCCCTCAGCCGAGCGTCGCATCCCCGTCACTATGCGCCTCTATGAAATCCCCTTCGGCTTTGCCCTCACCCTTGCCGATGCGCAGGGACGCAATGCCACGGTGACTCTCACCTGCGACAAGGAGCCTGCCCGCACCGAGCAGCGTGCCGGCATAGAGACTGGGCTCGCCAAGTTGGGTGGTACCATCCTCGTGGCCGAGCGTGTCGATATCGACTTCACCGCCAACTGGTTCATCCCCTCTTCCGTGGTGGCCGATATGCGCCGTCGTGCCGTCGAGGCATACGAGCGCGTATGCAAATTGAAGAATGAAAATTCAAAATTGAAAATCAGCTCCGCTGCCTCTACGCCCCAATCAACTATCTCCGGTGCCCAGCTGAGTTACCTCGCCAATATCGCCAACCGCCGTGCCGCGGACTTCTACCGTGCCCATGGTGCCGTGCAGGTGTCTCCTGCTTTTGAACTCAATGCCCCTAAGGGATCCACGCTTATGTTTTGTCGCCACTGCCTGCGCTATGCTATGGGGTGGTGTCCGCGCAACGGAGGTGTCAAGTCACCCTACCGCGAGCCCTACACGCTCGTCTCGGCCGATGGCCGCCGCTTCGCACTGGAGTTCGACTGCAAGCAGTGTATCATGATGGTTAAGGGGTAATGGCGGAAAAGTTTGGAAATCTAATGTGTCGCGAGGGTGAAAATTGAGTGTGCGTTAACTGTTCACTTATATTGTCGTTTTTGCAATTGAGTTGCACGGATTTATTTTGTACTTTTGTAACGTGATATATTTAAAATAGGAATAGATGAAGATTACAAAAACAGGTTTACGGTCGTTGGCTTGCCTGTGCGCAGCACTGAGCATGGCTGCCTGTGGTGCAAAACAGGGACACGACCACGCTCACGAACACGAGACACACAGGCACGAACACGAGACACACACGCACGAACATCATAGTAGCGACGGACATGACCACTCGCATGATCATGATACCCATGCACACAATCACGATGCTCATAACCATGACCATGATGGTCATGCACATAGTCACGATGGACACGATCACAGCCATGATACGCATCAGCATGAGGCCGAGGAACAAAGCCACGATGGTCACGACCATGGCCATGTACATGGTGAGGGTATTGCCTTCACTAAGCAGCAGGCCGAGGCGGCAGGCTTGAGCGTCGAGGTTGTTGAGGAGGAGTATCCCTTCTATGGTGTTGTCAAGGCGGCCGGACATATACAGACACCACAGGGTGGTGAGTCTGTGGTGGTGGCTACTGCGGCTGGTGTGCTCTACTATGCTACCCCCTCTATCGTTGAGGGCATTGCGGTGGAGGCCGACAAGCCATTGGCGGGTATCTCGGCCAAGAAACTGCAGGATGGTGACCCCTTGCAGAAGGCTCGCCTGGCCTATGAGACTGCATTGGCCGAATATGAACGTGCACAGCGCCTTGTGGGCGATAAGATTATCTCGGCCAGGGAGTTCGAGCAGATACGTCTGCGCTACGAGACTGCCAAGACGACCTACGAAGGTCAGGCACAGGGGATGACGGAGCGTGGCGCTTCGGTATCATCGCCCATCAAGGGATATCTGAAGCAGGTGCTCGTACCCAATGGAGCCTATGTAGAGGTGGGGCAGCCCATTGCTGTGGTGACGCAGACACGCCGTCTGCAGTTGCGTGCCGAGGTGTCGCAACGCGACTATGCACAGTTGCCCAAGGTGACAGCGGCCCACTTTACTCCAGCCTATACCGATAAATTGTACAAGACGACCGATCTGAATGGTCGCCTCGTGGCCTATGGCAAGGCTGCCTCCGATGTGGCCTCGCATTATATTCCGGTCACCTTCGAGTTTGACAATGTGGGCGACATTATCCCTGGCTCGTATGCCGAGGTGTACCTGCTCACAGCGCCCGAGGAGGGTGTGGTGTCGTTGCCCACGACAGCGCTCACCGAGGAGCAGGGGGTGTATTATGTGTATGTGCAGGTGTGTGCCGAGGAGTTTGAGAAACGTGAGGTGCACGTGGGCCGTCGTGGTGGCGAGCGTGTGGAGATACTGCACGGACTGCACTATGGCGAACGTGTGGTGACGCGCGGTGCCACTCAGGTGAAGCTGGCCTCGATGTCGACGGCGATACCGCACGGACACTCACATTGATTTACAATTTGACAATTTACAATATACCATTGACTGCTTCATCTGAACAGTTTTTCTAACGTGAAGTCATCAGGGTGTAAATTGTCAAATAACCAAATAGTACATAAATAGTAAATGGTAAATGGTTAAATTGTAAATAAGAAGATGTTTAACAAGATAATCCGCTTTTCACTCAACAACCGTCTGCTGGTGCTCGTGGCATCGGTGTTGCTGATGGTTGCTGGTATGTATACCGCCACAACGATGGATGTGGATGTGTTTCCCGACCTCAATGCACCTACCGTGACGGTGATGACCGAGGCCAAGGGTATGGCTCCCGAAGAGGTGGAGCAGTTGGTCACCTTTCCCATTGAGACGGCTGTCAATGGTGCCACAGGCGTGCGCCGTGTGCGTTCGTCGAGCACGACGGGCTTCTCTATCGTGTGGGTAGAGTTCGACTGGGATACCGAGATATATCATGCCCGTCAGATCGTGTCAGAGAAGATAGCCACGGTGATGGATGCCCTGCCACAGCATGTGGGCACACCCACGTTGGGCCCTCAGTCATCTATCCTGGGCGAGGTACTCTTCGTGGGTTTGACGGCAGACAGTACTTCTTTGCGCGACCTGCGCACCTTGGCCGATTGGACCATCCGTCCGCGCTTGCTCGCTACAGGTGGTGTAGCCCAGGTGGCTGTGCTGGGTGGCGAAGTCAAGGAGTATCAGATATTGCTCGACCCCGAGAAGATGATGCATTACGATGTGTCGTTGGGTGAGGTGATGGAGGTCGTTGCCGGCATGAACCAGAACGCTACAGGCGGCACGCTCTACGAGTATGGCAACGAATATATCATCCGTGGCATGCTCTCGACGAATAGTGTCGACGAGATAGCCCACACCGTAGTGAAGCGGGTAGGGGAGTCGCCCCTGCTGCTGCACCACATAGCCGAGGTGAAGGTTGGCGACCAGCGTCCCAAGTTTGGTGTGGCCTCGCTACGTACCGAGCCTGCCGTTATCCTCACCGTGACCAAGCAGCCCAACACGAGCACGTTGCAGTTGACACAGAAGCTGGATGCCACGCTCGACGACATCCGTCGCGAACTCCCTGCCGATGTGCAACTCATCACCGACGTGTATCGCCAGGAGCGGTTTATCAATAGTTCGATAGACAATGTGAAGAGTGCCCTTATCGAGGGAGCCATCTTCGTTGTCATCGTGCTCTTCATCTTCCTGATGAACGTGCGCACCACGCTCATCTCTCTCGTGACCATCCCCTTGGCTTTCGTGGCTGCCATCCTTGCGCTCAATGCCTTGGGCCTCACCATCAACACCATGAGTTTGGGTGGCCTCGCCATTGCTGTGGGTTCGCTCGTCGATGATGCCATCGTCGATGTAGAGAATGTGTATAAACGCTTGCGCGAAAACCGCGCCCTGCCCATCGGACAGCAGCGTCCTGTGCTGACGGTGGTGTACGAAGCGTCCAAGGAGGTGCGCATGCCCATCCTCAACTCCACCCTCATCATCATTGCCAGTTTCGTGCCCCTCTTCTTCCTCACCGGTATGGAGGGCCGCATGTTGGCTCCGCTCGGCATTGCCTTCATCGTGGCGCTGTGTGCCTCTACGTTGGTGGCGCTCACGCTGACACCGGTGCTGTGTAGTTTCTTATTAGGAGTTACAGGAGCCAGGAGTGAAGGAGTGCAGACAAATGTTGCTTCCGCGAACGGACTATCGTCTGAACTCCAGAACTCCCAAGAGGCTCCCTCTCCCGTCACTCGTCTGCTCACCAAGGTCTATACCCGCGCCCTCTCGTGGACCCTTGCCCACCATCGCGTGGTGCTGGGCTCTACTGTGGTGCTCTTTGTCGTCGCTCTGGTGGCTTTCTTCCATTTGGGCCGCTCGTTCCTCCCCCCCTTCAATGAGGGTTCGTTTACCATCAATGTGGCTACGCTTCCCGGTATCTCGCTGGAGGAGTCTGACAACATAGGTCGCCGTGCCGAGGAGTTGCTGCTCACCATCCCCGAGATACAGACCGTCGGTCGCAAGACCGGTCGTGCCGAACTTGACGAGCATGCCCTCGGTGTCAACGTGTCCGAGATCGAGGCTCCGTTCATCCTTGCCGACCGCTCCAAGGAGGAGTTGGTGGCCGAGGTACGTGAGAAGTTGGGTACCCTGCCTGGCACCAATATCGAGGTAGGTGCCCCCATCAGCCACCGTATCGATGCCATGCTCTCGGGTACCCGTGCCAGCATAGCCATCAAGGTGTTTGGTACCGATCTCAACGAGATGTTCCGCATAGGCAACCGCATCAAGGCAGCCGTCGAGGGTGTCGAGGGAGCTGCCGACCTCAATGTAGAGCAGCAGGTCGAGCGTCCGCAACTCAAGATTATCCCTCGTCGCGAGGTGATGGCCAAGTATGGCGTCACCATGCCCGAGTTTGCCGATATGGTCAATGTGCTGCTCGCTGGCGAGGCCGTGTCGCAGGTCTACGAAGGCCGCCGCGTCTTCAACCTCACCCTCAAGGTGGGCGACGAGAGCCGTGCCACGGCCGATGACATACGCCGTCTCATTGTCGATGCCGGTGATGCCAAGGTTCCCTTGGGGCAGATTGCCGATGTGGTGTCGTCAGTAGGCCCCAACACGATCAACCGTGAGAATGTGCAGCGCAAGGTCGTTGTCTCTGCCAATGTGGCTGGGCGTGACCTCCGCAGCGTGGTTACCGACATGCGTCGCATCATCGAGGAGCAGGTCGAACTGCCCGAAGACTACCACATCGAGTATGGCGGACAGTTTGAGAACGAGGAGAACGCATCGCGCACCCTCTTGATAACCTCGCTCTTTGCCATCATGGTCATCTACCTACTGCTCTACAATCAATTCCGCAGCCTCACCCAGTCGGCCGTTATTCTCATCAACCTCCCCTTGGCTCTCGTGGGCGGTGTGTTCGTGTTGTGGCTCACGGGTAGCGACATCAGCATCCCCGCCATCATCGGTTTCATCTCACTCTTCGGTATCGCCACACGCAACGGCATGCTCCTCATCGAGCGCTACAACGACCTCCACGCTGCCGGCTATTCACTGAAGGAGAGCATCATGCACGGCTCGGCCGACCGTCTCAACCCCATCCTCATGACTGCGCTCACCACGGCATTGGCGCTCATACCCCTTGCCCTCGGTGGAGATCTCCCTGGCAACGAGATACAGAGTCCCATGGCCAAGGTAATCCTCGGAGGACTCGCCACATCGACCCTCCTCAACGGCTTCATCGTGCCGGTGATGTATATGCTGACCAACAGGAAGTCGAAGACTTCTGATTTATGATTTATGGATTTATGAA
>JAZONI010000087.1:0-3920 GCA_045654445.1 Bacteroidaceae bacterium
GGTCGACTCCATATCGGTGCGCACCGACCAGGACTATGTGAAGTCGCTGATGAATCTATTTGCAAAACGTAATTAATGTATGTCATCCTGAGCTAAGCGAAGGATCTCGCAAAGTGTTTGGCAGACGTTCTTTTCAAAGTCTTGCACGAGATTCTTCACTCCGTTCAGAATGACAAGCGAAGTGAAATATGAATTGGTTAAAGAAGTATCTATTTGCGTTGGCCTCGGCATGCCTTGTCTTGCCCTTGCAAGCCCAAGTCACCGTCAATGCTAGCATCGACTCACTACAACTTTACATTGGTGAGCAGACAAGAGTAAAGCTTGAGGTAAGTTGTCCCACCGAGAGTCAGTTGGTGATGCCTACATATGAAGAAAGTCTACTGATGCCCGGCATAGAGATAGTGGGTGAGGTAAAGGCCGATACACAGTACTTGAACAAGAATAAACAGATGCTCGTGAGTCAAGAGTATATGGTTACCTCATTCGACTCGGCATTCTACTATATCCCTCCCTTCGAGGTGTTGGTCGATAGTCAGAGCTATAGCTCTAACCCTTTGGCGCTGATGGTGTACCATTTCCCAGTCGATACCGCCAACGTGGAGGCTATATACCCCATCAAGGATATTGTGAAGGTGAACATCACCTTTACAGACTTATGGCTGATGTTGCTGGCTATCGTATTGCTTGCTGGCTTTATAGTACTCATCGTTTACCTCATGAAACGCTACAACGATGACAAACCCATCCTCAAACGAGTGACTATCGCTCCCAAACAGCCTGCCCATCAGGTGGCACTCAAGGAGATGAACCGCATCAAGGAGGAGAAGAGTTGGCAACGCGACGATGTGAAGCAATACTACACCGAACTGACAGATGCCTTGCGTGTGTATATGGAAGAGCGCTTTGGCTTCAACGCTATGGAAATGACCTCTGATGAGATAATCGCCCAACTCAATGAACAACCTGATAAAGAGTGGATTGATGAGTTGCGCACACTGTTTCAAATGTCCGACCTCGTGAAGTTTGCCAAATACAAACCCCTCATCAATGAGAATGATATGAACCTCATTACTGCCATCGACTTTGTGAACAAGACAAAGGTTGAAGAGCTTGCTCCTGCTGCTCCTGTCACTCAAGAGATTGTGCTCAAGGAGGGTCGTTCAAAACAACAGCGCATGCTGCTGCTTTGTGGTATCATTGTACTTGCCCTTTGTGGTGTGGCTGCATTGTATGTGGCATTGAGCCGTATCATTCACCTGTTTTTCTAATAATTGATGGAGGAAGATAAATGAAGATAGGAGGGAGATAAAGGGAGATAAAGCCAAATGTACTACACGCGAAAAGACTATTGGCCTTTAACTCCACCAAGAGCGAAGCGATATCTTCCTTCAACTCCCTATAACTCCTATAAAATAATTCAGAAATCATAATTCAGAATTCTAATCATGACTTTTGCCAATCCCGCATATTTTCTTTTGCTGCTCCTGCTTATACCCTATATAGTATGGTATATCTTGCGTGGACGCCGCAGTGAACCTTCGATGCGAGTGTCTAGCACCCGCATGTATGCTACCATGCCCAAGAGTTATAAGGTATATCTGCGTCATGCTCCCTTCGTGCTACGCATGATAGCGTTAGCGTTACTCATCGTCGTATTGGCACGTCCACAATCTACCGACCACTGGCAGAGCAGTGAGGTGGAGGGTATCGATATCATGCTAGCCGTGGACGTCTCTACCAGTATGCTTGCCGAGGATCTCAAACCCAATCGTATTGAGGCAGCCAAGCAAGTAGCGGCCGACTTCATCAATGGTCGTCCTAATGACAATATAGGTCTCACCGTCTTTGCCGGACAGAGTTTTACTCAGTCGCCCCTTACCATCGACCATACCGTATTGCTAAACCTTTTCAGCAGCGTCAATTGTAGCATGGCTACAAATGGCATCATTGAGGATGGTACAGCCATTGGTCTCGGCATAGCCAATGCCGTGAGCCGCCTCAAGGACAGCAAGGCCAAGTCAAAGGTGATTATCCTGCTTACCGACGGCTCTAACAATCGTGGCGACATATCGCCCCTCACAGCCGCCGAGATAGCAAAGACCTATGGCATCCGCGTTTACACTATCGGTGTGGGTAGCAATGGTACAGCACCTTATCCCTATCAGGGATTCGGAGGTAAACAGTATATACAGGTACCCGTAGAGATTGACGAGAATACTCTGCAACAGATTGCCAAGACGGCTGACGGACAGTATTATCGTGCTACCAGCAATTCGAAACTTAAGGAAGTATACGAAGAAATTGATAAACTTGAGCGTACCAAACTCAACGTAAAGGATTTCAGCCGAAAATCCGAAGAGTACATGCCCTTCGCCATTTGGGCTCTCGTATGTCTACTCCTCGAAGTACTGCTACGCCTCACTGTGCTGCGTAGAATTCCTTAAAACTCATTTTTGAATAGTAAATTTGTAAATAGTAAATAAAGTTGTCGTGTTTAAGTTTGCAAACCCCAATGCCCTGTTCCTATATATCCTGCTGCTTCTTGTCGTAGGTATATACTTCTATGCCGGCCATCGTCGCAAGAGTGCTTTGCGCAAGTATGGCGACCCTAATCTGCTCGCAGCGCTCATGCCCGAGGTGTCGCCCTATCGTTCGAAGATAAAGTTTTGGATTACCTTTGTAGCCATGTGTTTCATGGTGTTGCTCATTGCTCGTCCACAGTTCGGTACTAAGGTCGAGACCGTCAAGCGTCATGGCATCGAGACCATCATCGCTCTAGATATTTCAAACTCTATGCTTGCCGAGGATGTAGCCCCCAACCGCCTAGAAAAGTCTAAGAATATCATCTCCAAACTTGTTGACAGTTTCGAGGATGACAAGGTAGGTCTTATCGTCTTTGCTGGAGATGCCTTTATTCAGTTGCCCATCACAAATGATTTTATCTCAGCCAAGATGTTCCTTGAGTCTATCAATCCGGGACTGATCACTCGCCAGGGTACCAATATCAAGGCTGCTATTGATATGGCTACCCGTAGCTTCACTCCGCGCGAAGGGGTGGGGAAGGCCGTCATCATCATCACCGATGGTGAGAACCATGAGGGTGGCGCCATTGAGGCCGCCAAGGCTGCCGCCGAGAAAGGTCTGTCGGTTTATGTCATGGGTGTAGGTTCACTCAGCGGAGCACCTATCCCTGGCAATCGTGCCAACGATTTCCGTCGCGACAAGGAGGGGAATGTCATCGTCACCAAACTCAACGAACAGATGTGTCAGGAGATTGCAGCCGCAGGCAATGGCGTGTATATCCGTATCGACAATACCAACAATGCGCAGAAGCTGTTACAGAAGGAGATTGACAAACTCGCCAAGGCCGATATAGAATCAGCTGTATACTCCGAATACGACGAACAGTTTCAGGTGATGGCATGGATAGCCCTCATCCTTCTGCTTCTTGAGATGTTGCTGATGGTAAAGAAGAACCCCCGTTTCAAGAATATCAACCTATTCGGCTAATAACTTTTTCGAATCGGTGATACTATGTTGCATACATTCAAAACCTTCATCTCAAGCATTCTTTGCTTTGTAGTTATTGGGAGGTGTGTGAATATTACTAAACAACAAACAAGAGCCAACTTGCCGTTTAGGTAGGTTGGCTTTCTTCTTTCATCCCATACGAATTATAATTGAAATACGCAAACCAGTGCAATTTACAGAATATCAATGCGTTTTGATAATTCAAGATTTGCATATACCTTTGCACCGTCGTTCCGAGTCTGGGGCGACAAGAATCTATTTGGATTTTATTTTGAGTTTAGTTGGGAGTCGTTTTTGAGTAGATTTGCACTGTTTGGGCGCCGTAAATAGTGGCCTATTTACAAGAACAAAGAGTGTAATGATGCCAAAAAGGGGCTCAAATAAACCAA
>JAZONI010000088.1:0-6383 GCA_045654445.1 Bacteroidaceae bacterium
CAGCATCATCCTGCTCGCCGATGGCCGTCTCGTGAACCTTGGCTGCGCTACGGGTCACCCCTCATTCGTGATGAGTAACTCATTCACCAACCAGACGCTGGCACAGATAGAGCTCTTCGGTAAGGACTATCCCATCGACGTATATCGCTTACCTAAGCACCTCGACGAGGAGGTAGCTCGCTTGCACCTCGCACAGATTGGCGTACACCTCACCACACTCACACAGGCTCAGGCTGACTATATCGGTGTGAAGGTAGAGGGTCCCTACAAGGCAGAGCACTATAGATATTAATATAGGGACATGTGAAGAGTGAAAAGTAAAGAGTTTTTACCATAACACTTGCTTTCCATTCTTCACTTTTCATTCCTTACTTTTCTTATGCAGAGCGTTTGTGTATATTGTGCCTCGAGCACACAGATTGCCGAGAAGTACTTCCATGCTGCTCAGGAGTTGGGTACGTTGATTGCCCAAAAGGGGCTGCGTCTCGTTACCGGTGCTGGCAAACTTGGTCTGATGAATACCGTGCAGGATGCTGCTCTTGCTGCCGGTGGCGAAGCCGTTGGTGTAATCCCATCCTTTATGGTGCGTGAGGGATGGCATCACGAAGGGTTGACCCAATTGATTGAGACGGCCTCTATGCATGAACGCAAACAAACGATGGCCGACCTCTCCGATGGCGTCATTGCTTTACCTGGCGGTTGTGGTACCATGGAGGAGTTGCTCGAAATCATCACTTGGAAACAGTTGGGGCTATACCTTAACCCGATTGTCATTCTCAATATTGATGGGTTTTACGATGCCTTGCTCACTCAATTGGCAAAGGCTGTCGAGGAGAACTTCATGCGCTCTATCCATGCCGACATTTGGAAGGTAGCCACAACACCTGAGGAAGCCGTGGAACTACTGCTCACTACACCAGCATGGAATAAGAATATCCGTAAGTTTGCAGCTATCTGATACCGCCTATGGACACCGTCAGCATTCAAATGCTACCCGAAAAGGTACAAGGAATCATTAATGATGCACCTTTATGTACCAACAACTGTTTGATACTGATCCTGCTGGTCTGCTTTTTCGTATTGTCAGCCGTCCTCTCCGATAAAGATAATTTCTTAGGCAACATGCTGAAGGGATTTTTTCTACCACGAGAAAATTCGGAAGATGCCCCCAATACCATACGCCGACTATATATGCGTATCGGCATGCTTTCTGTACTATGCATCTCCTTAGCTCTATTGTTGTCTGTTTATGTAACACAAATGACAGGCAACACCTCTCCTAATTTGCAGATGACACTTCAATTCTCAGCCTTCCTAATAGGACTATATATCATCAAGCAGAGCCTATTCTGGGTGGTAAATATGACCTTTTTTGATCGACATCGAGCAGTCTTATGGCATAATTGTTACATCAATTGGCTAGCGCTTTCAAGTATACCTGCATTCCTCTTCTCTCTCTTTGTCGTATTTATAGATCCAAATCCCGACACAACGACTTGGCTAGCATTGACCATGCTCTTTTTTACAGAAATAGGATTGTTTTTCAGGGCTTTTCATATCTTTTTCGGGAAAAGATATGGAGTTTTGCAATTATTTGTCTACCTTTGCACTCTCGAACTGATGCCCCTCCTTTTTTTAGGTAAGGCATTGGTTTTATATGTATAAGAAAGACTGATAAAATTAAATTTAGAAAGCCTTGAAAGTAACGAAGATTCTTGTTTCGCAGCCTAAACCGGCATCGGACAAATCGCCCTATTTTGATATTGCGCGTAAGTATGGAGTGACCATCGACTTCAAACAGTTCATCAAAGTCGAGAGTGTAAGTTCTAAAGAATTCCGCCAGCAGAAGGTCACCATCCTTGACCATACCGCCATTGTATTCACATCACGTCATGCAATAGACCACTTCTTCGGACTTTGTGCCGAATTGCGTGTGGCAATACCTGACGGCATGAAATATTTCTGTGTATCTGAGACCATTGCTCTCTATATCCAAAAGTATGTACAATACCGCAAGCGTAAGGTATTCTTCGGCGACAATGGTAAGATGGAGGGCTTGGTTCCCTTAATGGTAAAACACAAGACCGAGAAGTACTTTGTACCCTTGTCAAGCGTGCATAACGATGAGATTGCCCAAATGCTTGATGAACACAAGTTGCAGCACACTGAGGCGGTGATGTATCGCACGGTGAGCCACATCTATGAGCCTAGTGAGTTGGAGGGTTACGATATGATGATCTTCTTCAGCCCTGCAGGTATTGTGTCACTCAAGGAGAATCTTCCCAACTTTGTTCAAGGCGAAGTGAAGATTGCTTGTTTTGGTCCTGCTACAGCTGCAGCCATTAAGGAGGCCGGTCTTCGTCTCGACCTTGAAGCGCCCACGGCTTCTGCTCCTTCGATGACCATGGCATTGGAGCAATACTTGGCCAAGGAAAACAACTAATAGCGTAGCCAATACCGCGATACAGCGAGCTGCAGTCATTAAGGCTTGCGGCTCGTTTTTCTATCTATTATATACTCTATGTCAGCACCAGAGCGAAATACCTTCAAGAAGAGCGAACGGCTGTGTAGCCGCATTCTGATGGATTATCTCTTTCAGGGCGAGAACCATTTGGTATCGTCCTTTCCTATTCGTGCTGTCTTTCTTTCTGTTGACGCATCAGTGCAGACGGGGGTATCTGTTCTTATCAGTGTGCCCAAGAAACGTTTCCACGATGCTGTAGACCGCAATCGTGTGAAGCGTCAAATCCGTGAGGCCTATCGCAAACATAAGCACGCACTCGTAGCCCAGATGCAGGAGAGTGGTCGAGGCCTCCTTGTGGCTTTTGTCTATGTGTCCGACAAGATAGAAAGCACTGCCTATATTGAGAAGCGCATGGTGCGATTGTTAGAGAAAGTAAGTGCTGAGGTATGAAGCGGTTCCTCACATTCCTTTTGTTGCTCCCGATATACTTCTATCGGGCTTGTATATCTCCCCTCACCCCTCCTTCGTGCAGGTTTACCCCCACCTGTTCGCAATATGCCATTGAGGCGTTGAAGAAACATGGCCCCTTCAAAGGGCTCTATCTTGCTATTCGTCGAATCCTCCGTTGCCACCCTTGGGGTGGTTCGGGCTACGACCCTGTACCATGAGCATTTACGATATACACACTCATCATCATCCCGATGTGCCGGGTAGCGCTATCGTACAACTTATGCCCGATGCTTTCGGCCCCTTGCCCGGACATTACTATTCCGTAGGTCTGCATCCATGGTATATTGCCGACGATTGGCGTGTGCAGATGGCCAAGCTCTCTGTTATGGCTCTGCATCCACAGGTGGTGATGATAGGTGAGGCTGGGATGGACAAAAAGAACAGTCCTGTGCCACTTGAGGTGCAGATAGAGGTTTTCAGTGAGCATGTGCGGCTTAGTGAGATACTGCGTAAGCCTCTTCTCGTTCATTGTGTCAAGGCCATTGATGAACTATTGGCATTGCGCAAGAGCATGAAGGTCACTATGCCTTGGGTGCTTCATGGCTTTCGTGGCGGTGTAGAGCAGTGGCGCCAACTGTCGCGTGCAGGTATCTTTATCAGTCTGGGTGAACACTTCGATGCCGACCTTGCCTGCCAGATTCCCATGTCCGATATCCTCCTTGAAAGCGACGACTCGGCCAATATCGATGTCGTCTACGAGCATATATCATCATCTATTGGGAAATCTACAAAAGAGGTGCGTCAATGTGTAGAGCGTAATATCGCCAACATATTGTTTCTCTAGTTCATCTTTATCCTATTTACCCATCAGCGACATTTGCTTGAGGATGGCACTTTGACGGCGACGCATGTAGTTTGACGGACTCTTTGAACTATATCGCTGAGGATTGGGAAGTGTCGCCGCTACGAGGGCACATTCGGAGCGGGTTAGTTTGTAGGCTGGCTTGCCAAAGTGCTGTTGCGCTACGGCTTCGGCACCATAAATGCGGGAACCCATCTCTATGCTATTAAGGTAAACTTCCAGGATGCGTTCCTTGGGCCATAGGCATTCGATGAGGAGGGTGTAATATGCCTCGATGGCCTTACGAGCCCAGGTTGAGGTGCAGAAGGTGAACACATTCTTTGCCGTCTGTTGGCTGATGGTGCTTCCTCCGCGTTTGCGTTTGCCCGACTTGCGTTCTTCAATGGCGTTGCCTATCTCCTTCCAGTCGAATCCTTTGTGCTGATAGAAACGCTGGTCTTCACTGGCGACAACGGCATTGGCCAGATGAGGCGACATCTTTTCCATCGGAACCCAGTCATGGTGATATGTGGTGGGCTCACCTTTTAAGGCAGCGCTCAATGCATTGCGCACCATCAACGGAGTCACTGGCACCGGCACATACCGATACAACACCACGCTACCTATGCTCAACAAGAACAAAGCAAGGGTAATGAGAAAGATGAAGCGAGTGATACGACGCATAATTTTAATATTTCCGCTACAAAGGTACGAATAAACGAACGAGAAATCTGAAGTTTACTTCAAGATTTATTACTGCGAGTGCAAGTACTTTCGCGATCTACCGCAGAGGTAAGTTTAGCAGCAAATTCGCGACTGACATAGTTGTCAGGTTGACGGCAGCTCTCGGCTGCAAACTGGAGACCGCAGCAAATGATATTGTCCCAATCGCGTTCACTAAGGTTATCGAGATCGTCACGATGTATGCGATGCTTGATAAGTCCGTAGAGGATGCCTGCATTGAGGTTGTCGCCAGCGCCAATGGTGCTCACGGGAATGATAGGCTCAATGGGGTAGCATTTCGTAAGTGTTCGGCTATAGAGATCGACGCCTTGTGAACCCCGACTATAGATGAGGCGAGGACAGTGGAGGGAAACCTCTTCTTCGAATACTTTAGAGCCTTCAGTAATGTGATATAACACCTCGAAATCTTCGTCGGAACCTTTCACGATATCGGCATACTCCAGATTCTCGATTAAGGTACCCATAAGTTTGGTGACTTCACCAGCATGGTTGCGACGGAAATTGACATCATAATAGATGATGGCTCCTGCGCTACGTGCCTTCTCAAGCAAGGAAATAACCTTGTATCGTATGTCGGGGTTAAGAGCATAGTAAGAACCGAAAACCACAATATCATCGCTTCCGATTGCAGGGCATTCCCAATCAGCACATTTACTGAAAGGATCCTTATAGAAGGAGTAGGTGGCGTTATTGTGTTCATCAAGAAAGGCCAGTGATATGGGCGACTTATGATTAGGATACTCCGTAAGGAAACTATCGTCTACTCCATTGTCGCGCAAGAAGGTGCGCACAATACTGCCGACCTTGTCGTTACCTATCTCACTAAGGAAGCATGAAGACACTCCTACACGACCGAGCGATATCATAGAATTGAATGTAGAACCACCTGGCACTGAAGCAGCAACTTGGCTGTTCTTGAAAAGGATGTCGAGAATGGTTTCTCCTATACCAATGACTTTACGCATAAATCTCATCTTGCTGAAAGTGATACATTTATTGACTCACTCAAACACCTTGAACTCGTACCCTTCGCTCTGTAGCCACTCGATGGCACGTGGCAGGGCATAACGAAGATTTTCCACCGAACGCAAAGAATCGTGGAAGGTGATGATGGAGCCATTACGGGCATAGCGCTTCACCTTGCGCAGTACCTGTTCGCCACTGAGTTTAGGGTTGTAGTCGCGTGTCACAAGATCCCACATGATGATGCGGTAGCGCTCGATGAGGGCACGATACTGGCTCATGCGCATGATGCCGTGGGGAGGGCGGTAAAGGTCGGACGAGAGATAGCAGTCGGCCTTGTCGATATTGGCAATGTAGCGGTCGGTATGCTCCTCAAAGCCCTTAAGGTGGTTGAAGGTGTGATTACCAATGCGATGCCCGCGCTCTACGACCATCTTATACTCGTCAGGGTGTTTGCGCACATTATCGCCCACCATGAAGAAGGTGGCCTTGATGCGGTACTTATCTAACACATCAAGCACCCAAGGAGTGACCTCGGGAATGGGGCCATCGTCAAAGGTGAGGTAGACCGCCTTCTCAGATGCATTCATCCGCCAACATGCACGGGGGTACAGTCGGCGGATGAATTGTGGGGGTTGTTCAATGAACATTTACTTTACGCGAAGTTCAAGTTCCTTGTATAACTTATCGAAGAGTTCAGAGTAATGGGCAAGGGTCTCCTTATCGGATGAACGCTCCATAATCTGCAGTGTCTTCACCAGACTTCTGAGGTATGACTGCACCTCTCCGAACGATGCATCGAACTTATTGTCACTAAGGCTCAAATACCAGGTGATATACTCGATATCATTGTCGGCTACCTGAGAGAGGATATTCATACCCTTCTCTGTCTCGCCCAAAGCCAAATAGGCCTGACCTATC
>JAZONI010000089.1:0-22766 GCA_045654445.1 Bacteroidaceae bacterium
CGGTAGCCGTACGGAGAACGAGCTGATGCAGATTGCCGAGTTCGAGAAGGTGGGACGTGTGTTCATCACCACCGAGAACGGTGCTGTGGGTGAGCAGGGCTATGTGACCCAGCACTCGGTACTCGAGAAGGAGCAGTTTGACCAGGTCTATACCTGCGGCCCCAAGCCGATGATGGTGGCCGTGGCTCGCTGGGCCAAGGGTGCCGGCGTGGCATGCGAGGTGTCGCTCGAGAACAAGATGGCCTGTGGCGTGGGTGCCTGCCTCTGCTGCGTGGAGGACACCAAGGAGGGTCACGTGTGTGTATGTAGTGAAGGTCCCGTATTTTCAATAGATAAGTTATCATGGCAGATTTAAGAACTTCGATAGGCAAGCTCGAACTTGCCAACCCGGTGATGACTGCATCGGGCACATTTGGTTACGGCACTGAGTTTGCCGACTTTGTAGATCTCGACAAGTTGGGCGGTGTCATCGTCAAGGGTACCACCTTGCATCATCGTGAGGGTAATGCCTATCCGCGCATGGCTGAGACTCCCGCAGGTATGCTCAATGCGGTAGGCTTGCAGAACAAGGGTGTGGACTACTTCTGCGAGAAGATATACCCTACCATCAAGGACTATAAGACACGGATGATCGTCAACGTGAGCGGATCGGCCATCGAGGACTATGTGGCTACTGCCGAGCGCATCAATGCGCTGGAGAATATCCCTGCCATCGAGCTCAACATCTCGTGCCCCAACGTGAAGCAGGGCGGTATGGCTTTTGGTGTCACTGCCAAGGGGGCCGAGGAGGTGGTGAGCGCTGTGCGCAAGGCCTATGACAAGACGCTCATCGTGAAGCTCTCGCCCAACGTGACCGACATCACGGAGATTGCCCGTGCTGCCGAGGCGGCGGGTGCCGACAGCGTGTCGCTCATCAACACCTTGTTGGGTATGGCTATCGATGCGGAGCGTCGTCGTCCCGTGCTCTCTACCGTGACCGGTGGCATGAGCGGTCCTGCCGTGAAGCCCATCGCGCTGCGCATGGTATGGCAGGTGGCCAAGGCGGTGAACATCCCCGTCGTAGGATTGGGTGGCATCACCAACGCTACCGACGCCATCGAGTTCCTCCTTGCCGGTGCTTCGGCCATCGAGGTGGGCACGGCCAACTTCATGGATCCCGCGGTGACAGGTAAGATCGTGGATGGCATCAACGAATATCTCGACCGTCATGGCTTCGCTTCAGTGCGCGACATCATCGGCGCGTTGGAGGTGTAAGCGGAACGCCAAAGAATAGAGTAGGAGTGGGAGGGGCTATGGTCTTTCTCACTCTTTTTTTGTCGGTACATGAGGTGCGGGTGAACAAAACGGATGGTTTGTCATTCTACTATATATAGGTGACGATGCGGTGCTGTTAGTTTTTGTCTATCGGGCGATAGATGTGGCGTATTTGCATGGATGAAAACTTTCGCATACCTTTGTCGCAGAAAAAGAACAAAAATATATAACCTATTAAATCGATAAAATTATGGCAGTAAAATTTTTCAAATGTAACCATTGTGGTAATGTGATAGAGAAGGTCGTTGACTCGGCTGTACCCGTAGTATGCTGTGGCGAGAAGATGCAGGAACTTACCGTGAACACGGTAGACGCAAGCGTGGAGAAGCACCTCCCCGTAGTGACACGCGTCGATGATTGCCGCATCAAGGTGGAGGTGGGCAGCGTGGCTCATCCCATGACCGAGGAGCACCATATCGCATTCATCTATGTGGAAACTGAGAATGGAGGCATGCGCATCAACCTCCCTCACACAGGAAAGCCCGAAGCGGTGTTCTGCACATGCAGCGACAAGCCTGTGGCCGTGTATGAGTATTGCAACCTGCATGGCTTGTGGAAGACAGAACTCTGAAAAGAGACAAACGTTGGAAATTGAAGGTTGAAAACAGACACTACCTAACCTTGACTGTAGACAAATAATAACCCTCAAAAAAACTCAGAACAATTATGTTAAGCAAGAATTTACACGACGCTATCAATGCGCAAATCAATGCCGAACTGTGGTCGGCCTATCTATACCTCGCCATGTCAATGGATGCAGAGGCCAAGGGCCTCAAAGGTGTGGCAAACTGGTTTTATGTGCAATACCTCGAGGAGCAGGACCATGCACGTATCTTCATGAACTATCTCAACTCGCGCGATGCCAAGGTGAGGCTGATGCCCATCGAGGAGGTGCCCGACACATGGGATAGCGTACTGGCCATGTTCACACAGACCTTGGCACACGAGAAGAAGGTGACCGCACTCATCAACAACCTCGCGGCTATTGCGAATGACGACCGCGACTTTGCCTCTATCAACCGCCTGGTGTGGTTCATTGACGAGCAGGTCGAGGAGGAAGAGAATGCGCGTGAAATGATTGCTGCCGTAGAGGCTGTCGAGGGCAACAAGTATGGCATGTATATGCTCGATAAGGAGTTGGCTACACGCACCTATGCGCAGCCTTCACCCTTGGCGACATCGGCCGAGTAGGCGGCTTGTTTTTCGGATAACAAAGACTATTTTCGTGGTGGGGCGCCGAGGCGGTGTCTCGCCACACCTACTTTAAATATATAGGGTGGGGAGGCTCAGTCGGAGTCGAAATCGAGCGTCAGTTGCTCCCACGTGCTGTGTGGCGTATGGGACTCCTCATCGTCACGAGGGTTTGAGACGGAGAGGCCTATCAGGCGTATCGGGTGCTCCTCGTAGGCCACGTCGCTCAGCAAGCGCTTGGCAAGGGGGAGGATGACCTTCATCGTTGTCAACTCTTGCTCTTGCGTGATGCTGCGCGTGATTTGCGTGAAGTCGTGGAACTTTATCTTCAGTGTCAGCGTGTTGCCCCGGAAGTCCTTTTCGGCCAGACGCCGCAGCAGTTCCTCGGCGGTATGGTAGAGCTCGATGATCACTGCTGCCCGTGTGTAGATGTCGCGCTCGAGTGTGCGCTCACAACCAATGGACTTGCGCACCCTGACAGCCTCGACAGGGCGCAGGTCGATGCCGCGTGCAAAGTCATAGTACAGTTTGCCAGCCTTGCCAAACTCGTGGGTGAGCCCGTGCTGTGACCACTCGCGCAGGTCGCGGCCACAGTGTATGCCCAAGGCATGCATGCGTCGGGCCGTCACCTTACCTACACCCCAGAACTGCTCGATAGGCAGGCGGCTGATGAAGTCGATGGCTTGGTCGGGGTGTATGGTGCATAACCCGTCGGGCTTGCGGTAATCTGAGGCAATCTTGGCCAAGAACTTGTTGTACGACACGCCTGCCGAGGCTACCAACCCCAATTCGTCGCGCACCCTGCGCTTGATCTCTCGCGCGATGTCTATGGCCAAGGGGATGTCGCGCTTGTTGTGTGTGACATCGAGAAAGGCCTCGTCGAGTGCCAATGGTTCTATGATATCGGTATATTCGTGGAATATGGCGTGTATCTCGTCGGACACCTCCTTATATGTCTCCATACGCCCGGGCACGAAGATGAGATCGGGACATAGGCGCATGGCCTTGAGCGATGCCATAGCCGAGCGTACACCATACTTGCGGGCCTCATAACTGGCAGCCGACACCACACCGCGCTCGCCGGCATGCCCCACAGCCACAGGGCGGCCACGCAACTCAGGATTGTCGCGCTGCTCTACCGAGGCATAGAAGGCATCCATGTCGATATGTATGATTTTTCGGTGCGTCATAATATAAAATGGGGGCTGCCATTTTTTTTATGCAAAGATAGTGATTTGGATGCAAAAGATTTTGTTAAGTAATGCAAACTCTCTATATTTGCCTATGAAAAAAGATTTATTAACCATATAAACGGTATAATATGAAGAAGCATAATTTCTGTGCAGGACCTTCTATCCTGCCGCGCGAAGTGATTGAGCAAACTGCTCAGGCTGTTTTAGATTTCAATGGCTCAGGCCTTTCTATATTGGAGATTAGTCACCGTTCAAAAGATTTCCAGGCGGTGCTCGATGAGGCTGTGGCCCTCTTTAAGGAGATTCTCAACATTCCTGAGGGTTACTCGGTACTCTTCCTTGGTGGTGGTGCCAGCATGCAGTTCTGCATGGTGCCCTACAACTTCCTCAAGAAGAAGGCTGCCTATACCGATACCGGTGTATGGGCCAAGAAGGCCTACAAGGAGGCTAAGCTCTTTGGTGAGGTAGAGGTGGTGGCTTCATCGGCCGATGCCAACTATACCTATATACCGAAGGGATTCACCGTACCCGACGATGTGGACTACTTCCACTTCACCACGAACAATACCATTCATGGTACTGAGGTGCGCATCGACCCCGAAGTGAATGTTCCCTTGGTTGCCGACATGTCATCAGATATCTTCACACGTCCCATCGACTTCAGCAAGTATATCTGCGTGTATGGCGGTGCTCAGAAGAACCTCGCGCCCTCAGGCGTGACCTTCGCCATCGTGCGCAACGATGCTCTCAACCAGGTAGACCGCACCATCCCCTTGATGCTCAACTATCAGACCCACGTGGATGGCGGCTCCATGTTCAACACACCTCCCGTGCTCCCCATCTACTCTGCTATGCTCACCTTGCGCTGGATCAAGGCCAATGGTGGTGTTGAGGAGATGGCTCGCCGCGCCAAGGAGCGTGCCGACCTGCTCTATGGTGAGATTGACCGCAACAAGCTTTTCCGTGGCACCTGCCATGAGGAGGACCGCTCATACATGAACATCTGCTTCGTGCTCAACGAGGAGTACAAAGATCTCGAAGCCGAGTTCATCGAGTTTGCCAAGGCACGCGGCATCGTCAACATCAAGGGTCACCGCTCAGTAGGTGGTTTCCGTGCATCGTGCTACAATGCCATGCCCCTCGAGAGCGTACAGGCCTTGGTTGATTGCATGAAGGAGTTTGAAGAATTGAAGAAGTAATAGACCCCCTCCAACCTCCCCCTCTATGGGGAGGCTTTGCAGACAACGCTGAATTCTTACAGACATCGTGGAGCTTTACTCCCCTCCATAGAGGGAGGGGTTGGGGGAGGGTCCCAATTTGACTATTATGAAAGTATTAGTAGCAACCGATAAGCCATTTGCCAAAGTTGCGGTAGATGGTATCCGTGAAGTGATTGAAGCTGCCGGTTATGAACTGGTGTTGTTAGAGAAATATGGCGACAAGGCCAACTTGCTCGCTGCCGTAGCCGATGTTGACGCTATCATCATCCGTAGCGATGTGATTGATGCCGAGGTGCTCGATGCTGCCAAGCAGCTCAAGATTGTGGTGCGTGCCGGTGCAGGCTATGACAATGTAGACCTTGCTGCTGCCACCGCCCATAACGTGTGTGTGATGAACACCCCCGGACAAAACTCCAATGCTGTGGCCGAGCTCGCTCTCGGACTCATGGTATATGCCGTGCGTAACCTCTATAATGGCACCTCAGGCTCTGAACTCAAGGGCAAGAAGCTGGGTATCCACGCCTATGGCAACGTAGGTCGCAATGTGGCACGCATCGCCAAGGGCTTCGGCATGGACATCTACGCTTATGATGCCTACTGCCCCAACGAGGTGATGGAGGCCGATGGCGTTACTCCCGTAGCATCAGCCAAGGAACTGTATGAGCAGTGCCAAGTGGTGTCGCTCCACATCCCCGCTACGCCCGAGACCAAGGAGTCTATCAACTACGCCCTCCTCAAGGATATGCCCAAGGGTGCTGTGCTCGTGAATACCGCTCGCAAGGAGGTCATCAACGAAACAGAACTCATCCAGCTCATGCAGGAGCGCATCGACCTGAAGTACATGACCGACATCATGCCTGCTGCTCACAGCAAGTTCATGGAACTCTTCTCTGAGCGCTACTTCTCTACACCCAAGAAGATGGGTGCGCAAACCGCCGAGGCCAACATCAATGCCGGCATCGCTGCCGCCCATCAGATCGTCGGCTTCCTCAAGGACGGTTGTGAGAAATTCCGCGTAAACTAAATTTAGTTAGGAATTAGAAATTAGGAGTTAGGAATTTTTATTACGCGATGTCTGTTCATCTGGATGGCCTAACTCCTCATTCATAATTCCTCACTCCTAATTAATAGAATCATGGCAGTAATCAAACCATTCAAAGGCATCCGTCCACCCAAAGCATTGGTGGAGAAGGTGCAGAGCCGTCCCTACGACGTGCTCAACTCGGACGAGGCACGTGCCGAAGCCGAAGGTAACGAAATGTCGCTCTATCATATCATCAAGCCCGAGATCGATTTCCCCGTGGGCACCGATGAGCACGACCCTCGTGTATATGACAAGGCTGCCGAGAACTTCGCCCGCTTCCAGGAGCAGGGCTGGCTTGTGCAGGACGAGAAGGAGCAGTACTACGTATATGCGCAAACCATGAACGGCAAGACCCAATATGGTCTCGTCGTGTGTGCCTATGTCGATGACTATCTCAACGGCGTCATCAAGAAGCATGAGCTCACCCGTGCCGACAAGGAGGAGGACCGCATGAAGCATGTGCGTGTCAACAATGCCAACATCGAACCCGTCTTCTTTGCCTATCCCGACAATGCTGACCTCGATGCCCTCGTAGCCCGCTACACCGCCGAGGCACCCGAATACGACTACGTAGCCCAGGGCGACGGCTTCCGTCACCAGTTGTGGGTCATCGATGATGAGGCCGACATGGCCGCCATCACCGCCGCCTTTGCCCAGATGCCTGCGCTCTACATTGCCGATGGTCATCACCGCTCGGCTGCTGCAGCCCTTGTTGGTGCTGAGAAGGCACGTCAGAACCCCAACCACGTGGGCAACGAAGAGTACAACTATTTCATGGCTGTATGCTTCCCCGCTGGCCAGCTCACCATCATCGACTACAACCGCGTGGTGAAAGACCTCAATGGTCTCACTCCCGAGGAGTTGCTCGCCAAGCTCGAAGAGAACTTCGTGGTTGAACCCAAGGGTGAAGACATCTACAAGCCTTGTGCCCTGCACAACTTTTCCCTCTATGTCGACGGCAAGTGGTATAGCCTCACCGCCAAGGAGGGCACCTATGACGACAACGACCCCATCGGTGTGCTCGATGTCACCATCTCATCCAACCTCATCCTCCACGACATCCTCGGCCTTGGCGACTTGCGTAAGGACAAGCGCATCGACTTCGTCGGTGGCATCCGTGGCCTCGGCGAACTCAAGCGCCGTGTCGATAGCGGCGAGATGAAGATGGCCCTCGCCCTCTATCCTGTATCGATGAAGCAGCTCATGGACATTGCCGATACCGGCAATATCATGCCTCCCAAGACCACTTGGTTTGAACCCAAATTGCGTTCGGGCCTCGTGATACACAAGCTCGTGTAATCAAGTTATACAATAACGTGGCGCCCTATCTTGACTATCGGTCTTGATAGGGCGCTATGTTTTCAATGTCTCCAACTTTTAAGTACGTTTACTCAAAGAAGTTGGGCTTTTTGTTGCGTGCCTCGTCGAGGGAGAGTAGAGGAGTATACTCCTTGGCAGCAAACTCTTGACGCAACAGTTCTTGCTCTTCATGTAATTTAGCGATGAAGGCATCGCGAGTGTCGGGGTTGAGTAGGGCTGCAGCAACGCCCGAATTTTGTGAGGCATCCTTGACATACACCACGGGACCTTCATACATGGGAGCAATCTTCAGTGCGGTGTGCATGGCACTGGTGGTGGCGCCTCCAATGAGGAGAGGCACACTGATGCCAGCACTGCGCAGGGACTTGGCCACGTCGACCATTTCGGCCAGCGAGGGGGTGATGAGTCCGCTGAGTCCGATAATGTCGGGGCGGCACTCGAGGGCTTTCTGCACGATGTCCTCGGTAGGTATCATTACGCCCATGTCGATGATGTCGTACCCATTGCAACCCATCACTACGCTCACGATATTCTTGCCTATGTCATGCACATCGCCTTTGACGGTGGCGAGGAGAACAGTTTTTAATTGACAATTGACAGTTGAAAATTGACAATTATTTCTATTATCACTGTTTTGTGTTTCTGAAGAATCCCTTGTCCCTTGTCCCTTGTCCCTTGTCAATTGATCCACCGCTTGCTTCATCGTGCGTGCCGTCTTTACCACCTGGGGGAGGAACATGCGGCCTTCGCCAAAGAGCTTGCCTACATGTTGCATGCCAGCCATCAAGGGACCTTCGATGATGGCTACGGCTGAAGGGTATAGGGTAAGAGCCTCGGCGAGGTCGGCCTCGAGGGTGTCGCTGGTGCCTTTGATGAGAGCGTTTTGGAGGCGTTCTTCCAATGAAAGGGCTTCCCCCTTGCCCCTCACAAGGAGGGGTGACTCGGGCTTCTCTGAATTCCCAGAGATTTCTGAGGCTACCTTAATCAAACGCTCGGTGTTAGTTACCCCTCCTTGGGAGGGGTTAGGGGAGGCTAAGATGACATCCTCAATGGCCTCAAGCAGTTCGGGAGCGATGTCATCGTAGCGCACGGAGGTGGCAGGGTTGACGATACCCATATCCATACCGGCCTTGATGGCATGGTAGAGAAACACGGCGTGCATGGCTTCGCGCAGATAGTTGTTGCCACGGAAAGCGAAGGAGAGGTTGCTCACGCCACCGCTCACATGGGCACCGGGCAGATGGGTGCGTATCCATTCAGTAGCGCGTATGAAGTCGAGGGCATATGTGTTGTGTGCCTCAATGCCTGTGGCTACGGCAAGGATGTTAGGGTCGAAGATGATGTCTTGAGCGGGCATACCTACCACATCGACAAGCAGATGGTAGGCGCGTTCGCAGATGGCGATGCGGCGTTCATAGGTGTCGGCCTGCCCCTCTTCGTCGAAGGCCATGACCACTACGGCAGCACCGAGGCGGCGTATCTCACGGGCATGGGCAAGGAACAGCTCTTCGCCCTCCTTGAGGGATATGGAGTTGACCACGCACTTGCCCTGTATGCACTTGACGGCTGCGGTGATGACCTCCCACTTTGATGAGTCTACCATGATAGGTACTCGGGCAATATCGGGTTCTGATGCGATGAGGTTGAGGAAATGCACCATCTCTTTTTCGGTGTCGAGCAATCCATCGTCCATGTTGATATCGAGCAGTTGCGCTCCGTCTTCTACCTGATGGCGGGCAATGGAGAGTGCCTCCTCATATTTCTTTTCACCAATGAGACGGAGGAACTTGCGTGAGCCAGCTACATTGCATCGTTCACCCACATTGATGAAGTTGCGCTCTGGAGTAACCTCACATAGTTCCAATCCCGAAAGCCACATAGTATCGGGGCATGGGGCGGGCACATGGGGTTGGGCTCCTTCGACAAGAGCGGCATACTCGGCAATATAGGCATCGGTGGTACCACAGCAGCCGCCGATGATGTTTACCAAGCCCTCATTGATATACTCTTTGACCTGTACGGCCATGTCGGCAGGCGACTGGTCGTAGCCACCGAGGCTATTGGGTAAGCCCGCGTTGGGGTAGCACGATATATAATAAGGTGCGCGTGCGGCGAGTGCTTTGAGGTAGGGCTTCATCTGTGCAGCACCGAACGAGCAGTTGAGTCCCACAGAGAAGATATCGGCATGGCTCACCGAGGCGAGGAAGGCATCGAGTGTCTGTCCTGACAAGGTGCGGCCCGCAGCATCGGAGATGGTCACCGAGAGCATGATGGGCAGGCGCTTGCCCAGGCGCTCCATCACACGCTCGGCCGCATAGATGGCAGCCTTGGCATTGAGCGTATCGAAGATGGTCTCGATGAGCAAAGCATCTACACCGCCTTCGATGAGTGCTTCTATCTGTTCGTCATAGGCTTCTACCAGTTCATCGTAGGTGACGCCTCGCTTGGCGGGATCATTCACATCAGGGCTGATAGAGCATGTCTTGTTGGTCGGGCCAATGGAGCCTGCCACAAAGCGGGGTTTCTCGGGAGTACTCATGGCATCGGCCTCTTGACGTGCAATGGCTACAGCAGCAAGGTTAATCTCGCGGCACAGGTGCTCGCAGCTATAGTCGGCCATAGAGATACGCTGCGCATTGAAGGTACAGGTCTCGATGATGTCGACGCCCACACTGAGGTAGCGGCGATGAATATCGGCTATCACCTCGGGCTTGCTGAGGCAGAGCAGGTCGTTGTTGCCCTTCTGCAGACCCGGAAGGTCAGTAAAGCGTTCACCGCGGAAGTCCGCTTCGGTGAGCCCGAACTGCTGTATCATAGTGCCCATGGCACCGTCGAGAATCAAGATGCGCTCCTTGATAATATGCAGTATAGAATGCTTCATAGTGGTTATTTTTCTGCAAAATTAGGACTAAAAATGGTGGAGGCAAAAGAAAAACAATTATATTTGCAGCGAATATTGTAAAAACGAAAAACATGGCATCAAGCAATAATCATTTGGTGATAATGGCTGGCGGCATAGGTAGCCGTTTTTGGCCGATGAGTACAACGGAGTGTCCTAAGCAGTTTATTGATGTTATGGGCTGTGGACGCACGCTGATACAACTAACCGTTGACCGCTTTGAGGGGTTGTGCCCAAAGGAGAACGTGTGGGTGGTGACCTCGGAGAAATATGCCGACCTCGTGCGCGAGCAGTTACCTGAATTGCCCGAAGAGAATATACTGCGTGAGCCTTGCCGTCGTAATACAGCTCCCTGCATAGCCTATGTGTGTTGGAAAATCAAGGCACGCAACCCAAAGGCGAATGTGGTGGTGACACCTAGTGACCATGTGGTGATGAACGTGAAGGAGTTCCAACGCGTGATTGCATCGGCATTGGATTATACACAGAACTCAGATGCCATACTCACTCTCGGCATGAAGCCTACACGCCCGGAAACAGGATATGGTTACATTGAAGCCGATCTCAGTAGTGCCTCGGCATCGAATAAGGAGATATTCCGCGTAGATTCTTTCAAGGAGAAACCCGACTTGAGTACGGCAGATAAATATATTCGTCAGAACAACTATTTCTGGAATGCGGGTATCTTCATTTGGAATGTAAACACTATAGTGAATGCTTTCCGTATCTATCAGCCTGAGATTGCAGCCATCTTTACTGCGCTGATGCCTCATTTCTATACGCCCAGTGAGCAACAGGAAATAGATGCTCATTTCCCTGAGTGCCCCAACATATCGGTCGACTATGCCATTTTGGAGAAATCCGATGAGATATATGTCTTCCCTGCCGACTTCGGTTGGAGCGACCTCGGCACATGGGGCTCGCTGCATGTACAAATGGAAAAGGACCTCATGGGCAATGTGACCATAGGCTCTGGCATATCGCTATATGAAACACGCAACTGTGTGGTGCATACGACACAAGAAAAGAAGGTGGTAATCATTGGTCTTGAGGGATGCATCGTGGCAGAGAAGGATAACCAACTTCTCATCTGCAAACTCGAAGACGAACAGTGCATCAAGGAGTTCTCGGATAAATAATACTATTATAATATATAGTGCTTGTGGAAATCCCCTCAGTCGAGGGGATTTTTCCTTTTCATAACTAGGAGAAATCTTTCGTGTGGGTAAATTAACCTAGTTATCTTTGCAACGAGAAACAGAAGAAAAATATACTGAATTAAAAAAATGAAAGTATGAAAAAGATGAGAATGGCCTTAATGTTTGTAGCCTTGGCAGCTATTAGTGCCGACAGTTGGGCGGCAATGAGTTTGAGTGATATACGTCGTGAAGCACGTTTCCTTACCGATCGTATGGGCCATGAGTTGGGACTCAGCAATCGTCAGTATGAAGATGTGTACGAAATCAACTTCGATTTCTTCTATCATGTAAATGAGGTGATTGATGATGTCGTGTATGGCTATGATGATGCAGTGGATTATTATTACTACTTGCTCGATGTGCGTAATGAGGACCTCTTGTATGTATTGCGTAATCGCCAGTATCGCAAGTTTGTCAATCGTGATTATTTCTATCGTCCTATCTATATGGTAGGTAATAATTGGTCGTTGAGAATCTATTCGCGCTATGATGATCGTAACTATTTCTACTTTAGTGCTCCCATTGGCTATCATAACTATAGTGGTGCTCACTATCGCATACATTTTTCGCATAGTTATTATGCTTCTCTCTATAGCCATGCTCTATTTCATGGTGCCTTCCGCCTTTGGGGTGCGGGATATGATCACCGTCATCACGATGGTTGGAAGAGCATAGGTAAACATAAGCCTGCAGGAAGTCATAATTGGAGCAACATGACGAACTATAGACAAAGCCATCGTGATTTGAAGAAAGGATATGTATCTGTTCCTTCTCGTGAAGAGAATAAGCGCGTGGTAAGCATCGAGTCGGAGGAAAATCGCCGTACTGCAGTAGTGTCAAATGTATCTAGTCGTAGCGGTAGCTCTTCTTCAAAGAGCACTTCAGCCTCTAGCGCAAGTCGCAGCGGTAGTTCTTCTTCAAAGAGTACTTCAGCCTCTAGCGCAAGCCGTAGCGGCAGTTCTTCTTCAAGGAATAGTTCAGCCTCCAGCGCAAGTCGCAGCGGTAGTTCTTCTTCAAAGAGCAGTTCTGCTTCCAGCGCAAGTCGCAGCGGTAGTTCTTCTTCAAAGAGCAGTTCAGCCTCCAGTGCAAGTCGCAGCGGTAGCTCTTCTTCAAAGAGCACTTCAGCCTCTAGCGCAAGTCGCAGCGGTAGTTCCTCTTCAAAGAGTACTTCAGCCTCTAGCGCAAGTCGCAGCGGCAGTTCTTCTTCAAAGAGCAGTTCTTCCTCCAGCGCAAGTCGCAGCGGTAGTACCTCTTCAAAGAGTACTTCAGCCTCCAGCGCAAGTCGCAGCGGCAGTTCTTCTTCAAAGAGCAATTCTGCTTCCAGCGCAAGTCGCAGCGGTAGTTCTTCTTCAAAGAGCAATTCTGCTTCCAGCGCAAGTCGTAGCAGCAGTTCCTCTTCGCGCAGCGGTTCACGTTAATTATGGGAATCAAACAATATTGCCGGTAACCTCGAGGTACCGGCAATATTTATAATAATCTATTGTTGGGTGTATTCAAATAGTCGTAAACCTTCTATGGTGTTAGCAAATTGGATAGCACCACTCGAAGACTCTCGTGCCTTGTTCATTGAAATGCTGATGTTGCGCACATGTGTGGAAAATCGTTCATGGTCGGCTATAGCGATATGTTGTGCGTCAGGTGACAACATAGCGAGGTAGGCGAGGGCTGTTTCGTAGGTGTTAAGGGTGTTCTCTGCTCCAAAGTTGTATATGCCACCAGGAAGTTGAAACGTGTGTAGAATGTTGTGTACCACTTCGTTTATCCATGTGATACCGCGATATTCTCGTGTGGCAAAGTGTAGGGGAGTGTGTTGGCGTAGGGCCTCTTTGATGTTGCGTACAAAATTGTTGTGTGTAGGCATTCCCTCACGTATATTATCATACATCCATGTCGCTCGTAATGCTACACTATTGGGGCATAGTTGCAGAGCCCGTTCCTCAGCCATTCGCTTATGTCGGCCATAGTGATTTTCGGGCGAGAGGGCAATCTCTTCTGCAAGCAATCCCTGTTCGCAGTTTCCGTTATATACTTGGTCTGATGAGAAGAAAACCAATTTGGCATCGTATTTAGCCGCTGCAGCAGCAATGTTTTCTACTCCTACTACATTGACTTGATAACTGGCTTCGGGATGTTCTTCGCAGTATCCAGTGTTGGATATTGCTGCCAGATGCAATATGGCTTGTGGACGATGCTGGCGCACATATTCCTCTACGGTCTTGGCCGAAGTGATGTCACACTCGCTATGCGAAGGGGTGAGTAAATCGTAGTGCGTGTGTATTGCATGGGCGATGCGGCTGCCCACAAAACCGTTTGAACCTGTAATGAGTAGTTTTTTCATCTTTTGGGGTCGTGATTGCTTGGTGTCTTGCTCTTTCGGTTGTAAAGATACTCGCTTTATGTGAGGTTTGCAAGTTTTGACAATACTTCAGTGCTGAATAACATTTTCAACCTTACAGATGATGGATTGTTTAATCACACAAATTGTGTATGGATGGGATATATGGATAAAAAAATCAATTCTTTTATTTTGTTCTCCTATCGGTTTACATTACCTTTGTAAAAATAAAATGATGAATAAAAATGAGTGAAAAGAAAATCCCTAGCGAACTGGGGACGCAACCCGTGGGTAAGTTGCTCAAGCAATATGCCTTGCCCTCGATTATTGCGATGCTGGCTTCGTCGCTGTACAATATTGTTGACAGCATCTTCATTGGCCATGGTGTAGACGCACTGGCTCTGTCGGGTTTGGCAGTTACCTTCCCTTTGATGAACATCTCTACCGCCTTCGGTGCTATGGTGGGTATGGGCTCGTCAACCCTCATATCCGTTAAGTTAGGACAGAAAGACTATGGGACGGCACAGAGTATTCTAGGCAATGCTGTGGTGATGAACATCCTGATGGGTGTCATCTTTGCTGCCGTATCACTCATCTTCCTCGATCCTATCCTCTACTTCTTTGGTGCGAGCGAGGCTACCATAGGCTATGCTCGTGACTACATGGTCATCATCCTATTGGGTAATGTCATTACGCACATGTACTTCGGCTTCAATGCCTTGCTGCGTGCCATGGGGCACCCCAAAATGGCCATGAAGGCTACCATTGCTACGGTGCTCATCAATACAGTGCTTGACCCTCTGCTCATCTTTGACACCATCAACTTGGGCTTTATAGAGTTTAGCGGTGCAGGGTGGGGCATACGCGGTGCGGCTATCGCTACGGTGGCAGCACAGTGTATATCATTGGCATGGCAGGTGCGTGTCATGAGCGATAAACGTGAACTTCTGCACTTCAGACGTGGCATATACAAACTCAAGAGTTATATCGTGAAGGAGGTACTCACCATTGGTCTCCCTCCCTGTTTGATGAATCTGGCTTCGTGCTTTGTGGTCATCTTCATCAATCGTGGCCTCACCACTTATGGTGGCGACTACGCCGTAGGAGCCTACGGTATCGTGCATAAGATGACCTTCATCTTCGTGATGATTGTGATGGGCTTCCAACAGGCTATGCAGCCTATCGCTGGATACAACTATGGTGCCAAGGCTTACGACCGTGTCACCAAGGTGCTCAAGATTACTATTGCCTTGGCTACGTGTGTGACTACGCTTGCCTTCGTCATCGGTGAGTTCTTCCCCGAGTATGTGGCACTTATCTTTACCTCAGATGCACAGATGATTGAGATGGCGGTAGTAGGTATGCGATACAACTGCTTGTTGTTCCCCATCGTAGGTTTCCAGATGGTGACAGGTAGTTTCTTCCAGAGCATCGCTCAGCCAGGCAAGGCCATCTTCCTTTCACTGAGCCGTCAATTGTTGTTCCTCGTACCCTTCATCATCATTTTCCCCCACTTCTGGGGTATCAATGGTGTGTGGGTTAGTTTACCTGCGTCGGACCTCGTATCGTCAATCATCACTACAGTGCTTTTGACGAATTATTTTAGAAAACATAAGATGTAAAATTAGGAGTACAGGAGTGCAGACAAATGTCTAGACTATAGTTTGTCAACTACAATAGTTTCTATTGTCTGAACTCATGAACTTCAGCAACTCCATAAAAATAATATCTATGAAGAATTTCATCATTACCATCGGCCGCCAATTGGGTAGTGGCGGACGTAGCATAGCCAATCTCTTGGCACAGCATTATGGCATCACTGCCTATGATCGCAAGGTGATAGAGATGGCTGCTCAAGAGAGCGGTCTAAGCACCGAGTTTTTTGAGAATGCCGATGAAAAGAAGTGGCACGGTTTCTTCCACGCCATATTTTCCAATCGTGCTGCTGCCAATGCTCTCGGTAGTAATGAAAACTATCTGAGCAACGATGCCTTGTTCAAGATACAGAGCGACACCATACGCGACTTGGCGGAGCGCGAGTCATGCATCTTCGTGGGGCGCTGTGCCGACTATATCTTGCGCGACCACCCCTGTCATATCAACCTCTTCTTCACGGGTAATCTAGCAGACCGCATCGGTCGCATTGCCCAAGAGAAGGGAATCACTGAGGCACAGGCAGCCGACCTTATTGAGAAGACCGATCGCAGCCGTGCCGACTACTATAACTATTATAGCGGAAAGACCTGGGGAGCAGCCGAGAGTTACGACCTCTGCATCAATACCTCGCACCTTGGCTTTGAGCAGACGGCCGATCGCTTGATAGCCTATATAGACAATAGACTTGGTAAGTGATGAAGCGTTTCGGGCTCCTCTCCGACACCCATGGCCATTGGGACGAACGCTATGCCAAGCACTTTGCCGAGTGCGATGAGGTGTGGCATGCGGGTGATATCGGTTCGCTCGAATTAGCCGAGCGCTTCGAGGCCTTCCGTCCCTTCCGTGCGGTATATGGCAATATTGATGGGCGCGACATACGCTTGCGATATCCGGAGATCCAGCGCTTCACTATCGAGGGGGCCGATGTACTAATCAAACATATTGGCGGTTATCCTGGCAACTACGATGCTTCTATACGTAGCACGCTTTACGGATGTCCTCCTACACTTTTTGTCAGTGGACATTCACACATACTCAAGGTGATGCACGACCGCCATATCAATAGCTTGCATATCAATCCTGGTGCTGCTGGTATACATGGCTTCCATAAGGTACGCACCCTGGTGCGATTCACCATTGACAATGGAGCATTCAGCAATCTCGAAGTGATTGAATTGGCTCAGTAAAGGAAAATGTAAGCATTTTTTTACTTTCGCTCGTTGAGATTTGCGTTTTCGCTCAGCTTGCACTAATTTTGCATAGTTTTTCAAGAATAATCAAAAAGATGATAGTTGTTGAAACTATAGAGATGCTGCGCGCCTTCTTATCGGCAGCACGTGAAAGTGGAAAGAGTGTAGGCTTAGTGCCTACGATGGGCGCTTTACACGAGGGACATGCCTCATTGGTACAGCGTAGTGTCGTTGAGAACGATGTCACCATAGTAAGTGTGTTTGTCAATCCCACTCAGTTTAATGATAAAGGCGATTTGGAACGCTATCCCCGTACTTTAGAGGCTGATTGTCGTTTGCTCGAGGCATTAGGTGCCGACTGCGTATTTGCTCCTTCGGTCGAGGAGGTGTATCCCGAGCCCGATACCCGTGTGTTTGATTTCACTCCATTGGATAAGGTGATGGAGGGTATCTATCGTCCTGGTCATTTCAATGGTGTAGCACAGATAGTGAGCAAACTCTTCATGTTTGTGGAGCCCGATCGTGCCTACTTCGGAGAGAAGGACTTCCAGCAGTTGGCCATCATCCGCGAGATGGTGCGTCAGCAGGATTTCAAACTTGGGATTGTGGGTTGCCCCATTGTGCGTGAGGCTGATGGTCTTGCCATGAGTAGCCGCAACACCTTGCTCACTGCAGAGCAACGTGCTACCTCATTGGCTATCTCGAAGAGCCTCTTTGCCAGTCAGGAATATGCCAAGAATCATACGTTGGCCGAGACCAAGCAGATGGTCGAGGATACCATTGCCGCTACCGATGGTTTAGAACTCGAATACTATGAGGTAGTCGATGGCAACACTCTGCAGCCCGTGAACGCTTGGGCCGATACTGAGTATATTGTCGGATGCATCACCGTATATTGCGGCAAGGTACGATTGATTGATAACATCAGATATAAATAAGGTATGTTAGTTACAGTATTGAAATCGAAGATACATTGTGCCCGTGTCACAGAGGCCAACCTCAATTACATGGGTAGCATCACCATTGACGAGGATCTCATGGATGCCGCAGGCATGCTTGAAGGTGAGCAGGTACATATCGTCAACAATAACAATGGCGAACGTTTCGTCACCTATATCATCAAGGGTGAGCGAGGCAAGGGGCAGATATGTCTCAATGGTGCAGCCGCTCGTCTGGTGCAACCCGACGATGTGGTCATCATCATGGCCTATGCCCAGATGACTCCCGACGAGGCCCGCGCCTTCAAGCCTGCAGTGATATTCCCCAAGTCAGACAACCGCTTGTAATAGTTTCCTCCAACATAATCATGTGAAGAGGGCATGCCACGGCATGCCCTCTTTCATTGTTTGATGGGGCACGCTGCTCCTTATGTCAGCTTTGTCGTATACGCTCTCGGTATGGTGTGCGGAGGCATCGCTCGTTCTGCTTGCATCACTTCGTTACCCCGAAGCCCAGCGCTTCGATAGCGCGAATAATATCGTCCTTGGGGGTGGTGCCTATGACGGTGACGCGACCACTGGCGAGATCGGCATCGACGCTCTCAGTGCCGGGCAGAATGCTGACGGCACGGATGACGCTAGCGCGGCAGTGGTTGCACTGCATACCGGTGACGATGAGGGTGTGCACGATGGGAGCCTCCGCATGGCATGTGCAGTCGCAGCATGTCTCTGTATGGGAGCAACCGTCATCGTCGCATCTCGAGGAGCAGCAACTCTCCGGCTTGCGCAGACGGCTGATGAGGGCGTAGGTGAGCAGAAGCAGCAGCACGGCAGAGCAGAGGAGGTTGAACCACGGTGTGGAGGCATGGCACGAGGCATCGCACGCGGTGCGTAGCAGGGTGAGGCTGTCGGTGAACCACGCGCGCGGCAGCAGGTAGTCGATGCCGAGGGCGAAGGTGAGGGCACCACCGATGATGGCGGCGAGGTAGAGCCACAACGTGCGGCCACCCAACACCTTGCGGATGACGAGCAGCGAGGCTACGTTGACCGCGGGACCTGCCATGAGCAGTACGAGGGCGGCACCGGGTGTCATGCCCTTGAGCATGAGTGCTACGGCAATGGGGATGGAGCCTGTGGCACACAGGTACATGGGGACGGCACACACAAGCACGAGTAGCATGCCCAGAAGAGGGCGATGAGCAAACGAGGCGAAGAAGCCGTCGGGCACGGCCACGGTGATGATGCCTGCCACCACGAGGCCCAAGACGAGCCAGCGGCCGATGTCCTGTATCATATCGACATAACCGTAGCGGAGGGCACCGATGAGCCTGGCCTTGAAGGAGGGGGACTCGCCTGGCTGCTCCCCAAGGGGAGGACACGAAGGGACACTCGCCTGGATATCGCCCTGCTGGCCACGGTCGAAGAAGTTTACCAGCATGCCGCCAAACAAGGCGGTGACGAGGGCTGCTAGGGGGCGCACGATGGCAAAGGCGGGCCCCATGAGCGAATAGGTGGCTGCGATGGAGTCGACACCTGTCTGCGGCGTGGCGATGAGGAACGAGGTGGTAGCACCTTTGGAGGCCCCCTCGCGACGAAGCGACATGGCTGTGGGCAACACTCCACATGAGCATAGAGGGAGGGGAACTCCCAAGGCGGCGGCATAGAGCACAGAACGCAAACCGTGTCCCGAGAGGTAGCGGCTATATAGGTGTCCCGGCACGAAGGTGTGCATCACGCCTGCAATGCCAAACCCTAACAACAGGTAGGGCGACATCTGATTGAGTAGGTTGAGTATCTCTTGCATAGGGCTGTTACAATCCAATTCGGGAACAAAGGTACGGTATATTTTAGTAACAATCAATCGTTATGTACAATCTCATCCCACTTTGCAACGGGGTTGCAATGCGTCTCTCTCCTAAAAGGAATTTCTCCCCCAAAAACAGGCGTTTCTTGTTTGGGTGATTCGGACACTTTAGCTACCTTTGTCAGCACGAAATATTTTACCTTTCAAACTTAAAAATCTATACACGATGGAATTACCTTTTGCTGAATCATGGAGAATTAAGATGGTGGAACCCATCAAGAAGAGTACTCGAGAAGAACGCGAACAGTGGATGAAGGAGGCGAACTATAACCTCTTCCAGTTGAAGTCTGAACAAGTGTATATCGACTGCCTCACCGACTCGGGCACCGGAGCCATGAGCGATCGTCAGTGGGCCGCCTTGATGATGGGCGACGAGAGTTATGCGGGTTCGTCTTCGTTCTTCCAATTGAAGGAGACAATCAACCGCCTCACGGGGTTCGACTATGTCATCCCTACACACCAGGGGCGTGCGGCAGAGAACGTGCTCTTCAGCCACCTCGTCAAAGGGGGCGACGTGGTGCCCGGAAATTATCACTTCGACACCACCAAGGGACACATCGAGAGCCGTAAGGCAACAGCGCTTGATTGCACCATTGATGAAGCCAAGAATACACAACTCGAAGTGCCGTTCAAAGGAAATGTAGATCCCAAGAAGTTGGAGGCCGCTCTCACCGAACATGGTGACAAGATTCCCTTCATCATCGTGACGATTACCAATAACACTGCCGGCGGACAGCCTGTCTCAATGAAGAACCTTCAGGAGGTGAGGGCTATTGCCGACAAGTATAACAAGCGCGTGGTGTTTGACTCAGCCCGCTTTGTTGAGAATGCCTACTTCATCAAGACACGCGAAGAGGGCTATGCCGACAAAACGATCAAGGAGATCTGTAAGGAGATGTTCGACCTGGCTGATGGCATGACCATGAGTTCGAAGAAGGATGGCTTGGTGAATATGGGTGGCTTCATCGCGACACGTCACGAGGACTGGTACGAGGGGGCTAAACGCTTCTGCATCCCCTTCGAAGGATATCTCACCTATGGTGGTATGAATGGTCGCGATATGGCGGCACTGGCTGTGGGACTTGACGAAAATACGGAGTTCGACAATATCGAGACTCGCATTCGCCAGGTGCAGTATCTGGCTGCCAAACTCGACGAATATGGTATCCCTTACCAACGTCCCGTAGGTGGTCATGCAATCTTTGTTGATGCTGACCGCGTGTTGCAGAACGTGCCCAAGGAGGAGTTCCCTGCGCAGACATTGGCAATAGAACTTTATCTTGAAGCGGGCGTGCGTGGCTGCGAAATTGGCTATATCCTTGCCGACCGCGACCCTGTGACGCGTGAGAATCGCTTTGGTGGTCTCGACCTGCTGCGCCTCTGTATCGCCCGCCGTGTGTACACTAACAACCACATGGATGTGATTGCTGCTGCACTGAAAAACGTGTACGATCGTCGCGATACCATCAAACGCGGTGTGAAGATCGTTTGGGAGACGGAACTCATGCGCCACTTCACCGTCAAATTGGAGCGTATCGAAGAATAACTTGATTGTTTTCAATTGTTATGCAACATATCGGGCAGAAGTTCTGCCCGATATGCTTTATGGTGCCGCAAGAGGGGAAACGCTCAACAAAAGAAGAGGCCGGTACATGGCGTACCGACCTCTTGTCGTATAGGGGTTGCTTCCTCTTACTTGCTGATCTTGAGGTATGAACCGAGTGAGAGGAGCCAAGCAATTACGATGCTCACTACCATACCGATGGCTCCGAAGAGGAGGAAGTTGGCAGTGGTGTACTCGCTCATCCAGAACACGACAACCTCGCCAGCAACGAAGCCTGCCAATGCGGCATTGCCCTTGACGCGCTTCATGAACACGGCGATGAAGAATAGTCCGCCCAAACCGCTGGTGAGCAGGCCAAGAGCTTCGTTGAAGAAGTCGAGGAACGACTGAATGTTCCATGTAGCCATGAACAGGGCGAGAGCCAAGCCGATGAGGCCGCTCACTACGGATGCCCAGCGGGCTACGACGACGAGTTGTGAGTCGGTGGTGGGGCGGAAGCGCTTCCAGAAATCGATACTGAAGGCGGTGGCCACACTATTGATGTTGCTGGAGATGGTACTCATGGTAGCAGCGAAGATAGCTGCGATGAGGGCTCCGGCAACACCGGCAGGCATCTGACTCATCATGAAGAAGGGGAAGATGGCGTCACTCTGTCCCATGGTGACGTCGAGCTCTACGGGGTGAGTCTTATAGAAGGTATAGAGGCCTGTACCAATCATGTAGAAGGCTACAGAGACAAACACGCTCATGACGCCATTGACGAGGATACCGCGACCTGCTGACTTCTCATCGGGAGTGGTGAGGTAGCGCTGGATGACGGTCTGGTCAGAGGTGTAGGAGATGAGGTTGTTGGCCAAGCCACCGATGATGATGACCCACCATGTGGCCTGTGACCATGAGTTGCTCCAGTCGAAGAGGCGCAGCTTGTCGTTCTCCAAGGCGATATCGATGCAGCCCATCACTCCGCCCTCGGTATTCACTGCCAGGTATATCACAGCAAAGATGGCACCGCAGACGAGTATCAGGCCTTGCACTACATCGCCCCAGATGACGGCTTCTACACCACCCATGGTGCAGTAGATGATGGTCACAAGACCCATGAGCACGATGCAGAGGTAGATGTCGATGCCTGTCACGGCAGTGAGTGCCAGTGAGGGGAGGTAGAGGACGATGGCCATGCGCACTATCATGAAGATGCAGAAGAGCGCTGACGCCAAGAGGCGGGTGAAGAGGTTGAAGCGCTGCTCTAGTATCTCGTAGGCGCTGGTGACATTGAGCTTACGGAAATAGGGGAGGTAGTACTTGATGACGGGGAAGCTGATGAGCAGTATCATCCACAGCATCGGGTAGTAGGTCCAGTTGGTCGTATAGGCCTTGGCTGGGATGGTCATGTAGGTGATGGCCGAGAGCATGGTGGCATAGATACTGATACCTGCTGCCCACCAGGGGATGCGTCCGCCTCCCTTGAAGAAGTCGTCGGCACCATTCTCCTTGCGCATGAAGTAGAGACCCATACCGAGCATACCTACGAGGTAGAGCACGAGGATGGTCCAGTTGAGCCAGCCGAAGCTCTTGTCGTTGGTGACCTCTACGTGTGATACTTCGTTGGTGCGTATGCCTGGCATAAGTTCTCCACCGCTATAGCTCCAGCCCTTGCCACCTGCCTCGGGTGTGAGGCATGCACCGGCACGAGCCAACAGCTCATCGCCAGGGAGCAATCCCCATGAGTCGGTGATGGTGTGGTAGGTGAGCACATCCTTGCGGAAGCGGTACCACTCGGGCTGATGACGCAGGTAGAG
>JAZONI010000090.1:0-5534 GCA_045654445.1 Bacteroidaceae bacterium
TATGCTTATTGTAGCCTTGATGGGTGCCACGATGCAACTGATGGCCGACAAGGTGGTGGCCTCGGTGACTTTGCCCGATGTGGGCAAGCCCGAGCATGTGTATACCATGATGAATGGTAACAATGTGTATTCCAATGCGCTTACTGCTCCCACGCAGACAGCAGAGAACTACGGTCAGTTTGCCTTCTATGCAGTAGAGGGCAAGGCGGGTGCCTACTACATCTACAGCCATACGGCGAAGCGTTGGCTCACCTACACCGTGGCCGCTAGCTACAACAACGGCAAGGACTTTGTGAAGATGGCTGAGACCAAGGCGGACGGTGCCTACTTCAAGGTGACCAACTATGCCAATGACTATTACGAGATACAGCCCTACACCACGTCGGGTACTAATGACAAGTACGTCAACTGGTATCAGGATGTGAGTGGCAATCCCTATGATGGAAACAATACGTTGGGACTTTGGCAAGATGCGGGAAGCAGTGATGGCGGTAGCCGCTACACCTTCACCGAGGTCATCATAGTGGAGCGTACCTATACGATACATATCCCCGATGGGCACACCATCAAGATTGGTGCTGACACCTACAAGGATGGCGACACCTACACTGTGGAGGGCTCGGTAAGCAAGGGCGACATCACCGTGGTGGCTCCCGAGGGTATGTTTGCTGCTGTGGCCGTCGATGATGTGGCATCGACCATCAATGTCTATTTTGCTGCACAGCCCACACAACCAGTTACGGAGACATATACGCAAGCGGTGGTGTATCCTGCCCAGCAGGAGGCCGTTGGCGTAGCCAAGGCGGAGGTGAGCGAGGGTGTATATACACTGAGCAACAATGTGTTGGCTGCATCGTTCGTGCAACTGGGTAATGCAATCTATTTCGGTGGGTCCAAAGCTATGGATCTCGTGGCGGGTACCGAGCTTTTCACGGTGGCTTTCGGCAATGGCGACAATGTACCTGCATCGGCAATGACGCTCAAGGACGTAGCGCTGCAGGAGCTCGAGGCCAATCCCGAGGCGGTGGGCGGTGTTGAGCACTTTGCAGGTAAGGCGTTAGTGGCCAACTACGAATATACCTACAAGGAGAGTACCGTTAATATCGTATGGCGTGCCGTGCTGCGCGATGGTAGCCATTACCTGCGCACCGAAATGGAGCTCACGGGACAGGACGATGTGGATATGTTCAACATCATACCTCTTATATATAATGTAGACACCAAGAAGGCTGGCTCGACACCTGCCGTGGTGGGCAACACCCGCGGTGCTGTGCTCATGAGCAATAAGATATTCGCTGGTCTCGAGACACCTACAGCGTATAATACAGTGGGGGATGCTGCAAATGAGGAGAATAAATGGGAACTCACACGTGCCCTTGATGCTGTGTCGCTCTCTGCTTCTTCATGGAAGCTGGTCGGAAAGGCGGATGTTCCAGCTCGCGTTGTTGAGGCAACAGGAGCAGATTATCCTCATGTGTTTGCCTATAAACAGACTGATGTGGAACTAAAAAGGAATCAGAAAGTAGAGGTAAAGGTAGAGTATAAAAGCGGAAGACATCGTCTCAACTTCGGAGGTGCAGATCTCCTGGCTAGCAATGGCGATGTTGTTGCCAATGACTATCACAGTGGTTTCTCAGGACTACAGTTTGATAAGAATACTTTTACCTTTGTTGCTCCTAACGATGGAGTTTTCACTATCCGTGTATTCGTAGAGGATATGACTGAGAGCATCGATGCTACGAGTACGCTTACGACTAAAATCTATACTGCAAAGGAAGGTGTCGAGGTGAACTCTGATATTGTTGGTATACAGGGGCGTTGGAGCCGTAATACGGTATTGGCTAAGGGGGAAACCTGGAAGGTGGGTGCCGTGGTAGGTCTCATCGCTCAGGATGGCTCCGAGGAAGAAACAGATATTCACAAAACACAAAAACGTCGTTCGTTCCTCGCTTATTCGGAACGTGAACGTGCTGTGCCTTGGCGTGCTGTACCCGTATATATTACATGGTACGAACTTCAAATTAGTCGTAATAATGCAGCTCCAGGTCGTGAACATCTTGACAATACGAAGGCCGATCAGGTTATGGATGTACTCAGCCATTGGAAGAGTGACTTCTACGACCGTTACGATGTGGCACCCAAGATGTTTGTTATCGATGATGGATGGGATACTTACGGAGAGTGGAAATTCCATCCTGGATTCCCCAATGAAATGCGCGATATGGCTGCTGCTGCCAAGGAAATGGGTGGTGCTGGTGTAGGAGCATGGCTTGGCCCGGTTGGTGGTTATGGTAAGAGCGGTACTTATCGTCGTGCCTATTGGGAGAACAAGGGAGGAATGCAACTTTCTAATCCGGCCTATTACAAAGCATTCAAAGATGCTGCTTATAATTTGGTAAAGAATCAAGGTGATAACTATACTTTCTTTAAGTTTGATGGCATCTCAGCACAATTCTCTGCTACGGGGCCTGATGATGGTGATGTAGGTAACGAGAATGCCGAGGGTATTATCCGTCTTGAACGTTATGTGCGCGAAGAGTTGCGTGAGGATATCTTCTTCAATACTACCGTGGGTACTTGGGCTTCCCCTTTCTGGTATCAAATTTCGGATGCAACATGGCGTCAGGAAAACGACCATAACCGCATAGGAGATAATACCATCAATCGTGAGAATTGGATAAGCTACCGTGACCGTCTCGTATACCAGAACTATGTGCAGAATTCCCCTATCTGTCCGATAAATACGTTGATGACTCATGGCTTTATTCTCTCTAAGTTTGGACCTCCGGCAAGTGATGTACGTGATTATGAAGCTGTACGCCGTGAGTTGCGTTGTGCTTTTCTTTGTGGATCAGGTATGGTGGAGCTCTATAATGACTATGACTTGATGAACAGCATTAACGGTGGTGCCCTATGGGCTGACCTTGCCGAGTGTATTGCTTGGCAGGAACGCAATGCCGATGTGCTACCCGATGCACATTGGGTAGGTGGAAACCCCTGGAACGGTTCGAAGTGTGAAGTGTATGGCTGGGCATCATGGAACGGAACGAAATCTACTTTGGCCTTGCGCAATGGAGCCAACGAAGCACAGAACTATAAATTTACTCTGCGTAACGCACTCAATATTCCTGTTCACATTAAGGGGAGCATTATCTTATGCAGCTCATTTGGTGATCAGGAAAAACTGGAAGGACTTACAGAAGGTACTCCTATCAATATCGACACCGAACTCACGGTAAAACTTCCTGGTAGTAGCGTGTTTGCCTTTGATGGTATAGATGCTACGATAGCAGTCAATAAGGTTGAGAGTATCAAACTCGTTATGGAAAAGGAGGAAAACAGCATAATGACTAACGAGACGTTGGTGATAAAGGCAGTAGTGAATCCTTCTACAGTGACTTTCCCTGCCATTGTTTGGGTAAGCAAGTATCCCGATGTCGCAACAGTAGAGAATGGCTTGGTGATTCCTCACAAGGAGGGAGAAACGGTGATTACAGCTTGTGCTAAGGATGGCTCAAATGTGGTAAGTGAGGGCCTGATTGTGAAGGTGACTCCGAAAATGATGCAACCTGGCGAACAGGTGGACAAGTTGTCGGAGTTGAGCAATGAGAAGGTATACACCTTGAGGAGTGAGCGCGCATTCTTATTCTACAGTGATGTGACATCTGTGTCCGATGCGATTTGCTCTAGTACGGGTAATTCTGTTGGGGAGATAAACTACTCGCTGACTGATCCGAACTTACAGTTCTGTATCATTGAGGAAGGAGGAAAATACTATCTTTATAGCGTAGGGGCTGGCAAGTATGTTGGCTCAAATGGTAAATATGGGGATACGCCATCAGCCGAACTGAAGATTGAGAATGTAGGTGGTAGCTATCCTTGGAAACTTCTTTTGGGTGGCAAAGGTATGAATTCGCAAGCTGTAGGACTGAACAACTATGGCATCGTAGTCAATGGGTGGACCACTACCGATGCTGGTAACTGCTATCAGATAACCGAAGCGGAGGGGACAGGGTTAGGCGTTGATGAGATGGAGGCCGTTAAGGCTGAGTCTAACGATGTCTATGATCTGCATGGACGAAAGGTAAAGAATCCGGGCAAAGGAATCTATATCAAAAACCGCAAAAAGATAGTGCTCTGAGTGTATGGAGGCTGGCCGTGGAGGTCAGCCTCTTTGTTTAGTAGCCTCTTCGATGTCTCTCCCTTTCTCTTTTTGCTTAGAGTCTCTAAGAACACCGATAAAAATTGTCAGTTGTCGATAGTTTTGTTACCTTTGCACCGTTTTTCTATATTCCTTATATATATAATATGTCGACTCATCGTCCCTCTGTGGGATATCATATCTTGGCGCTGGCTACCATACTCGTGTGGGGCACTACGTTTGCCTCTACCAAGGTATTACTTACCAATGGGCTCACTCCGCCTGAAATCATGTTCTACCGGTTCATCATCGCCTATGCGCTGACGTGGATTATGACGCGTAAGGTGTGGGCAGATACGTGGGTAGATGAACTTTATCTGGCTATAGCTGGATTCATGGGCGGCACGCTCTATTTCCTGGCGGAGAATACCGCGATAGATTACTCGATCACATCCAATGTGGCGCTCATCGTATGCACGACGCCCGTGCTGACCGTATTGCTCACCTGTTTATGCTATAAGGAGCCGCTCACCAAGAAGCTCATCCTGGGCTCCATCGTGGCACTTATGGGGGTTGGCTTTGTGGTGCTCAACGGTACGGTGCTCAGGATACATCCTTTGGGCGATGCGCTTGCCCTTGTGGCGGCACTTGCATGGGCTGTATATAGCGTGGTCATCAGAAGGTTCGATGGGAAGTACACGACGTGGTTCGTCACACGAAAGATTTTCTTCTACGGCATCCTCACGATGGTGCCCTTCATCGCTGCTGGCATGGGTGGTGGTTTGCATCTTGCCTGTTTCTCTAAGCCTGTGGTGTGGGGCAACATACTGTTCCTCTCCGTAGTGGCCTCGATGCTTTGTTTCTATTCATGGAATCTCGTGTTGGAGAAGATAGGTACCATACGTGCCTCAAACTATATGTATACTCAACCCCTCGTTTCGCTGGCTTGCTCCGTATGGGTGCTGAGCGAACCCATCACCCCAATTGCACTACTCGGTACGGTATTTATATTGGTGGGTATCTATGTGGCGCAAAAGAAGAAGTGAGAAATGTTGCATAAAAACTCTTTTCGCACCTCTGTTCTTTAATGAGCCTCAAAAAGTGCAATTTTTCATGTTTTGCAACATATAATTGTCAAATCCTTAAAAATTGCAAAATCCTCGTAAAATCGACCCGTCTTGAAAATCAGTGAGTTGTGTAATTTGTTTAATTTTTCTTGAAAAAAAGTTGTAATAATGTTTGGTCAGAATTGAGAAAGTATCTACCTTTGCATCCGCAATCGAGAGGGACACCCCTTGAGATGGTAAAGAGAGAGTTCTTTGAAAAGTTTTTCCATACAGACAAGTAGTACAAGAAGCTATCTTGTGATGTCGTCACGAGATAGGGTAAATTG
>JAZONI010000091.1:0-6679 GCA_045654445.1 Bacteroidaceae bacterium
ACGGGCTGGAACTTCATGCCGAAGAGCTTCTCCGATACCATGAAGGCACCCTTGCGCACGTTGTCGAGTGAGAAGTAGGGACGGAGCTCGCTCTCGCTGAGTGCATACTTAGCCTCGCGCAGCTTCTCGGTGTAGTACCACCAGTCCCAAGCCTCAAGCTTCTCGCCCTTGCCCTCGGCATCCATCATCTTCTGCAACTCAGCGGCCTCGGCCTGAGCCTTGGGAAGAGCGGCATTCCAGATAGTCATGAGGAGGTTGTAGGCAGCCTCGGGAGTCTTGGCCATCTTGTCTTCGAGTTGGAACTCGGCAAAGGTCTCATAGCCGAAGAGCTGTGCCTTCTGCTGACGGAGCTTCAAGATGCGTGCGATAACCTCTTTGTTGTCGTTATCGTTGTTGTTGTCGCCACGGTTGATGTAGCCGAGGTACATCTGCTTACGCAGTTCGCGGTTGTCGGCATACTGCAGGAAGGGGATCCAGCTGGGCTTGTGCAAAGTGAAGAGGTAACCCTCCTTACCGGCAGCCTGGGCAGTCTCACGAGCTGCATTGATTGAACTCTGGGGAAGGCCAGCGAGATCCTTCTCATTGGTGATGATGAGCTCGAAGGCATTGGTCTCAGCCAAAGCGTTCTCTCCAAACTCAATGCTGGCGAGCGAGAGCTGTTTCTCAATCTCCATGAGTTGTGCCTTCTTGTCGGCATCGAGCAGCGCACCACCCTTCACGAACATGCGGTAATACTTGTCGAGCACCATCTCCTGTTCGCGAGTGAGGCCGAGGTTAGCTTTGTTGTCATAGAGAGCCTTGATGCGGGCAAAGAGTGCTTCGTCCATGGTCATATAGGCGCTGTGCTCGGTGAAGAGGGGTGAGAGTCTCTTCTCAGCCTCGCGCATCACATCGTCGGCATCGGTCTCATTGAGGTTGAAGAATACGCCTGTCACCTTGGCCAACTTCTCACCGCTGCGCTCGAGGGCTGCGATGGTATTGTCAAAGGTGGGGGCTTCGGTGTTGGCTACGATAGCGTCAATCTCAGCACGCTGCTCAGCGAAACCCTCCATGAAGGCGGGCTCGTAGTGGGCCGATTGATACTTTGAAAACTCTGGGGCGCCAAACGGCAGAGCCGAGTCAGCAAGCACGGGATTGTCGTGCTTCGCGCCACATGCTGTAAGGGCAACAAGGGCCATAGCAATAAATGTTTTTTTCATTGTTTGTGAATTATTATTGATTTATACTCATTGTTCATAATAGCGGATGATCGTCACAGAAGGCGCGCATACGCTCTTCGAGCAGGGGGTAAAGTTCGTCGCGCATGCGTGATGTACAGGCACGTACACCCTGCTGCTCGCTTCCTGTGGTAGAGAGTGATATGCTGCTCACACCATAGTAGAGCAGTTCGGTGAGCAATTGACCACCTGTCATCGAACCATAGCCTATAGTAAAGAAGAAACCATCGCCTACGGGCTGGGTGGCATCATTGTCATATACGATATGGAAGCCATTATCGGTGAAGATACGCTTCATCTGTTCGGCACGATGGGCATACTCGCGGGTATCCTCTACAAAGTTTATCTTGCCCTCGGTGGAGAGGCGCAGCATCTCGGCATAGGCATATTGCGTAGAGGCGGTACAGCCCGAGGTAATCATGTATAGTATGGAGGCCACGAGGGTCTGACCAAACACTCCTGCATCATGATAGCGCTCGGCAAGAGCCGGATAATGGCGATCAAAGAGCTTGTCGCTGATACAGATGAGTGCCATGCGCTGACCTGCATAACTGAATATCTTCGATGCGGAGAGCATGAGGATATAGTTGTCGGTATAGCGAGCTACTGTGGGAGCATAAGGCGGACAGAAGGGGTGGCCGAGGTCGCGGCGGAAGTCCATGCAGAAGTAGGCAAGATCTTCCATCACGATGACATCGTACTTGGTTGCCAAACGGCCAATGATGGCCAACTCCTCCTCTTCAAGACATATCCATGCCGGATTGTTGGGGTTAGAGTAGATGATGGCTGCAATGTCGCCACGGCTTAGGATATTCTCCAGTTTGTCGTGCAGGGCTTCGCCACGGTAATGGTAGATGTCAAACTCCTCCCATTCGGCACCGATGATGCGCAACTGTGACTTTTGTATGGGGAACCCTGGGTCGATGAAAAGTACCTTGTTTTTACCGGGTATGCGCTGTGTGCATGCAATGAACGAGCCATACGAACCAGCTACACTACCTGTAGTAGGTACACATGAGCGAGGAGTGATGTCGATATCAAGGAAGGCCTTTACGAAACGCGAGGCTGCCTCCTTCAGCTCAGGTACGCCTGCTGCGGCAGGATATTGAGAGCCTACACCACGGTCGAGAGCTGCCTTCTCGGCCTCTACACCATAGCGGTTGACAGGAAGGCCAGGCGAGCCTTGGTCCATACGGATGAAAGGAATACCGGTTTCACGCTCAAGATACTGGGCGATAAGTAATACTTCGCCAATGGTTGCTGTGGCTAGATTGGCGATATGCAGTTCACGAGCGGCACAAGCCACAAGTTCTTCGCTGAAGATTTTCATTTTTTTAGATAATCTGACAATCGTGATTATTTTTCATTATCATGCATCCTTGTTGAGGCCTATATCAAAAGCCTTAAGGTTATCGTCAACAACCTGACTGCCTTTGCGGGCAAACACACGGGCGATGCTTTCACGCAATTGCTCGGGAGTGAGGATGTTGATGTAGCGAGCCAACATGCCAAGTAGTACCATATTGGCACTCTTGGGCAGTCCGTGCTCTTTGGCTACCTTCTCAATGGGCAATACGGCTACGTGGGGAAGGACTGTGAGTTCGGCCATCAAAGCCTCTTCATCAGGGTAGTTGGGAATATTCTTGAATGGATGTGATGAACTCACAATCCAGCCTTCGCTATGCAGATAGGGGAGGTAGCGGAGCGCCTCCATAGGCTCCATAGATACGATAAGGTGGGCCGAGCCGCGACGGATAAGGTCGGAGTAGATGGGTTCAGTAGAGAGACGTAGGGTCGATTGTACATCGCCACCACGTTGGCTCATGCCATGTACTTCGGCCTGTTTCAAGTGAAGACCTGCTGCGGTAGCGGCATCTCCTATAATTGTTGCAATCGTTAATATGCCTTGGCCGCCTACACCGGCCAGTATGATATCTGTATTCATTGTTGCTGTGCTTTGTTTTGACGGAGTTTACGTTTCAAGGTCTGCATACATTCGCGACGGGGAATGATGACTGACACACCTTCATAGGCAATCTCTTCGCGGATGATATGGGTAATCTCCTCCATATTCTTGGGTAGAGGAACAACTACACGTATATGCTCGGGCTCTACACCTAAGCCAAGGCAGATAGCCTCGAACTTATTGGTGCCCGCCGACTCCTGTCCGCCTGTCATTGCGGTCGTGAGATTGTCAGATATGAGTACGGTGATATTGCTGTGGTCGTTGATGGCATCGAGCAGACCTGTCATGCCTGAGTGGGTAAAGGTGGAGTCGCCAATAACGGCAATCGACGGGTATACACCGGCATCAGCTGCCCCCTTGGCCATCGTGATTGAGGCACCCATATCTACACAACTATCAATAGCACGGAAGGGAGGTAAGGCTCCTAATGTGTAGCAACCGATGTCGCCAAAGATGCGTGCTCCGGGATACTCGGCCGCCACCTTATTGAGTGCATCGTATACATCGCGGTGACCACAACCCTGACATAGGGCAGGGGGACGAGGCATCACATACTGTGCACTCGCAAATGATGATTCAATACTCATGCCCATAGCCTCACCTACATTGTCAGGAGTGAGTTCACCCATGCGTGGCAGGTCACCTGTGAGACGTCCTTTAACTAGGTAGTCGGCACCAAGCAACGCTTTCACCTGTTCCTCCACCATAGGTTGGCCATCTTCGGCAATGAGCAATGACTCGCACTGTGCAGCAAACGCCTTGATGGCTTGTTCGGGAAGAGGATATTGTGAAATCTTCAGTACAGGCATGTTCTGTGCATCGGTATTATTCTCCATCACATAGTTGTAGGCAATACCGCAAGCGATAATGCCTGTTCTGGACTTCTCTGTCGGAACATCTGATCTATTGTAGATTGAGTCTCCAGACTTTTCCAACAATGTAGCCTGTTTGTCTACCAATGAAGCATACTGACGGCGAGCATTGCCTGGGAGCAGTACCCAATGGGTACGCTCAGTGTCGGGGTTGAGTCCCTTTTGTGCTAAAGGCGTTGTAACGGCAATCTCAGCACGTGAGTGTGCCAGACGGGTAACAATACGTACAAGTACGGGCAAGCGCAACTCCTCAGACAAAGCATAGGCATAAGGCATCATATCGTATGCCTCTTGCTGTGATGAGGGTTCCAAGATAGGAATCATGGCAAACTTGCCATAGAAACGTGAGTCTTGCTCGTTCTGCGAAGAGTGCATTGAAGGGTCATCAGCAGCCAGCACTACAAGTCCTCCATTGACACCTGTGATGGCCGAATTTACAAAGGCATCGGCAGCAACATTCATACCTACATGCTTCATACATACCAATGAACGCTTGCCTGCATATGACATGCCCAGTGCTGCTTCCATGGCTGTCTTCTCATTGGTACACCAACGGCTGCGAACCTCAGGAGCATGGGTCTGTATATATTCTGTAATCTCTGTCGAGGGTGTACCGGGGTAGGCATACACACCACTAATGCCAGCGTGTATGGCTCCTAATGCTACAGCCTCGTCACCTAATAAAAGTTTCATATTTACTGCGAAAATCAAGGTTTTACTTACAAATTATCGACAAAGATACGAATAAACGAGCGAAATAATATCAAGCTTGCTTGAATATTTCACAGCGAATGCGAGTATCTTCAAGGCTAGTATAAGAGAGAAAAGGTTAATAAACTATAAACATACTCCAAAGCGCATACTTATGAAAGAATAAATTGCAATGTTCACCCCTTATTCCTATCTTTGCGTATAAATCATTTATTCATATATATGAGACATTTCCTAAACTTATTATCTATTGCAGTCATACTACTCTTTTCTACTAGGGAAAGTAATGCGCAATCAGACAAAATATACCATCCGATGATATATACCCTACAGACTATCGTCAATGAGAATTGGCTTAACGATGATGTTATAACACTTGATACAGATGATCGGATAACCATCTCATTCGATCATCTTTCACATGACTACCACCGTTTCATATATAAAATCACGCACTGCAATGCCGATTGGACTCCTTCAGATCTCTTCGATGTTGATTATATGGAAGGTTTTAACGGACTTGACATTGAGGATTATGCCACCTCGCTCAACACAACAATGCTATACACTCACTATTCTCTAGAACTACCTAACGATGAGATACAATTTAAAGTTTCTGGGAATTATAAAGTTGAGATTTATCTCGATGAGGAGGAAGATAGCGATAACAAATGGGATACAGAGCACCCCGTCGCTGTAGCCTGCTTCCGCATTGTAGAACCACGAGTAACACTAGCCGCTAGAGTAACGAGTAATACTGACATTGACACCAACCTGAGTCACCAACAGGTTTCCTTTACTATCAATCACAACGGTTACAACATAATCAATCCAACCGAGGAGATTAAGCCATACATTTATCAAAACAATCGAACAGACAATTGTGTATATGGAATCAAGCCTACTTATACTAGCACTGGAGTATTAGAGTATATACACAATCAGCAACTCATATTTCATGCAGGCAACGAATACCGCCGTTTCGAAGTCATCAATATGCACTATGCAACACAAGGTGTAGACAAAATCAGTTATTATAAGCCATACTATCACGCAGAATTATATCCTAGCACTATAAGACGAAATTATAGTTACGATGAAGATCATAACGGGCACTATCTCATACGATACAATCTTGCAGAAGACAACAGCACTGAAGCAGATTACATGTTCGTCCATTTCAGACTCAACATGCCCTATCGTCCCGGAGGCTCATTCTATCTTACGGGGGAATTCACATATAATGAATTTACACCAAACTTCCAAACGAAATATAATAATACAGAAAATGCCTACGAAGCCATCATCATACTCAAACAAGGAGCCTACGACTATATGTATTTATGGGTTCCAGACGGAAACGATAAAGGATATACAGCACCTGCAGAAGGCAATTTCTACGAAACGGAAAATGAATATCAAATATACATTTACCATCGTCCATTTGGCGGAAGATATGACAGATTAGTAGCCGCAGAGGAGATAAAATTCACCCAGGATCAAATCGACCACAACAAACGACATCAGAGTGAGATATAGCAACTATCATCTAATAAAATAGGCTATTGTTTCAGACTATTCCAAGCCACTATTGCCTCTAGCTTCAAGATTTCCAAGAAGACCTAGTATCTCTGGTTTCCTAGGCCCCCCTGGAGAATCCTCTAAATCGACTCCAGCCCTCTCCATAACCTCCCTATCACCCACTAACCAAACGTCCACGGACGGCTACATAAACGACGAGAGGAGTCATCCATCTGGACAACTCCTCTCTACTAAAAACGGCGGCTACCTACTCTCCCACAAACGCAGTACCATCGGCGCGGTCGGGCTTAACTTCTCTGTTCGGAATGGGAAGAGGTGGAACCCCGACACTATAACCACCTGAATGCTATTATATAACATACAGACAAACA
>JAZONI010000092.1:0-19656 GCA_045654445.1 Bacteroidaceae bacterium
AGATACAGAGTCCCATGGCCAAGGTAATCCTCGGAGGACTCGCCACATCGACCCTCCTCAACGGCTTCATCGTGCCGGTGATGTATATGCTGACCAACAGGAAGTCGAAGACTTCTGATTTATGATTTATGGATTTATGAACTATAATAGACTTTTCATCGCATTAGTAGCCACGTTGTCGGTATTGACCATCAATGGGCAAATGTTGGGAACGGATAATTCTCAGTTCTCAATTTTCAATTTTCAATTGTTGGATTCCATTGAATCCAACAACACCACCCTCATCGCCCTGCGTGCCGAGGCCGAGGCCCGCAAACTCGAAAATCGCACCGGCATCACCCTTGCCGATCCCGAGGTAGCGCTCAAGCGCATGTGGGAGGGTGCCGAGCAGTCGGGCAACCTCACCGAGTTCACCATAGGTCAGTCGTTCGACCTCTCCACCGTGCTCGGCTATAAGAGCCGTGCTGCCGATAGCCAGAACCTCCTCGTTGATGAGGAGTACCGCCTTGTGCGCATGGAGATCCTCCTCGAGGCCCAACTCACCTGCATCGACCTCGCCTACTACAATGCTCTGGTCAATGAACTCGACCGCCGCCTGGCTCATGCACGCCGTGTGGCCGAGGCTGAACAGCGCCGTCTTGAGAGTGGCGACACCGATGCCCTCTCCTATAACAATGTTGTGCTGAGCCTCTCGGCTCTCGAGGCCGAGCGCGAGCAGGCCTGCATCGAGCAAGCCCTCCTCACAGCCCAGCTCACTCGCCTTAATGGTGGTGAACCCTTAGGGGCTATCACATCCTTGGATGTTCTAGAAGAACTGGCGCCTCTTGCCAATATCGATTCATTGGTAGCCCAAGCCCTGGAGCACAGCCCCGCGATGGCCCTTGTACGTGCAGGTCACGATGCAGCTCAGAGCGACCTCTCCCTGGCCAAGGCACAGCATCTGCCCACACTCTCCGCCACCTATATCAACGAGCGCCACACCATTGGCGACCGCTCACAGGGCGTGGCCGTAGGCATGAGCCTTCCCCTCTGGGCCAACAAGAACCGCGTGCGCACGGCACGTGCCGCCTTGCAGGCTGCACAAGCCCGTGAGGCCGACACCCAACTGCAACTGCGCAGCCAACTGAGGGCCGACTACGAGCGTGTGCAGGGACTGCAGCGCACTGCCACCCTCTACCGCACCGCCCTCACCGAGGCCGACAACAGCGCACTGCTCGCCCGCGCCATGGACGAAGGATATATCTCCGTGCTCGAATATCTGCAGGGCATCGAACTCTACTACGACTACCTCGATCGCAGCCTCAGTGCCGAGCGCGACTACCGCCGTGCCCTCGCCACACTCGAGGCCTGGAAGTTGTGATGGAGGAGGACAACGTGCCCTTGCCTCTAGTGCATCAGAATACTCCCCGATCCCATGTGAATCGGGGAGTAATATTGATATACATGTACCTTTAATTAGTGATTCTGTTATTCTGCCTCACTCTTCACTCGTTCTTGAGGCTCATTCCCTTTTTTAGTGGTCCCAAAAGTTACTCCCCATTGGGTAATGATTGGAGGCACTTGCAAAAAAGAATTGCCGCACTTCTGAAAAATGCGGACAGAGGACATCAACCCTTAAAAGCTTGAAATCTTTTCCCTTTTCTATATGCGAAGAAGGAGATTGGTGAATATGGGGGAGAAAGAGAGAGTGAGGAGTTTGCCTCTTGGGTGGCAACTCCTCACTCTTCGTTCGTCGCTCTTCGCTATGGGTGTTATGAGTTCATACTCAAGAGGAACTCTTCGTTGTTCTTGGTGTTCTCCAAGCGTCCCTTGGTGAAGTCCATGGCTTCGATGGGATTCATGTCGGAGAGGAACTTGCGCAGGATCCACATGCGGTCGAGGGTTTGCTTGTCGTGCAACAGGTCGTCGCGGCGGGTGCTTGATGCTACGATGTTTACGGCAGGGAAGATACGTTTGTTTGACAGGTTGCGGTCGAGCTGGAGTTCCATGTTACCTGTACCCTTGAACTCTTCGAAGATGACCTCGTCCATCTTTGAGCCTGTCTCGGTGAGGGCTGTAGCGATGATGGTGAGCGAACCTCCGTTCTCGATGTTACGTGCTGCACCGAAGAAGCGCTTGGGCTTGTGCAGGGCGTTGGCATCGACACCTCCCGAGAGGATTTTACCTGATGCGGGTGACACGGTGTTGTAGGCGCGTGCCAGACGGGTGATGGAGTCGAGGAAGATGACTACGTCGTGTCCACACTCTACCATGCGCTTGGCCTTTTCGAGTACGATACCAGCGATCTTAACGTGGCGCTCGGCGGGCTCGTCAAAGGTGGAGGCGATAACCTCAGCATTGACGCTGCGTGCCATGTCGGTCACCTCCTCAGGACGTTCGTCGATGAGCAACATGATCATGTATACCTCGGGGTGGTTGGCTGCGATGGCATTGGCGATATCTTTCAACAGGATGGTCTTACCGGTCTTGGGCTGTGCCACGATGAGTCCGCGCTGTCCCTTACCGATGGGTGAGAAGAGGTCTACTACGCGGGCTGAGAGGTTGTCGTTGTACCCTTTGCAGAGGGTGAACTTCTCGTCGGGGAAGAGGGGGGTGAGGTGCTCGAAGGGTACGCGGTCGCGCACGATATTGGGGTCGAGTCCATTGATGCGGGTAATCTTCATCAAGGGGAAGTACTTCTCGCCTTCGCGTGCGGGGCGGATGGTGCCTTCCACTACATCACCGGTCTTGAGGCCGTGGAAACGGATTTGGTTTTGCGATACGTAGATGTCATCGGGCGAAGCGAGGTAGTTGTAGTCGGCTGAACGTAGGAAGCCGTAGTTGTCGGGCATGATCTCAAGCACGCCATTGACCTCGATGAGGTCGTCGAAGTTGTAGCGTACGGGCTCGGGCTGGCGACGCTCGTTGTCGTACTGCTTGGGCTCGTTGCTCTGCTCTTCGTCGTTGGCACCCTCTTGTCTGTTCTTCTTGTTTTTGTTCTTTTTATTGAACTTCTCATTCTTTTGCTGCTCTTCGCCGTTCTCGCTATTTGCATCGATCTTTGTTGACTCAAATTTATCCAGCAGTTCGGCAGGCAGTTCGGAGGGGTTGGTAGGCAGGTCTTCGATGGGGATGAACTCGTCGGCACGTTGCTCTATGGGTGAATCGCTGGGTTCCAACTCGGGCAATAGGGGTGCCTCTTTCTTCTGCTCTTGCTGATTCTTGGGCTTGCGTCCACGTTTCTTTCCGGTTTGAGTCTGTCCCTGTGCTTCGTTGCTATTCTCTTGTGTGGGCTCTTCGTTGATGGCTGCCTGTGGCTGGCTCACTTGATTTTGGGCTGCCTCTTCTCCCTTCTGTGCTTTGGGCTTGCGTCCGCGCTTTTTGGGTGCTGCTTCCTGCTGTTCCTTCACTTCGCTTGATGTCTCAAGTGGGGTGTTGTCGGTCGGCTGGGGCAAGGGATTTGCCTCCTTTATCTCTTCGGCGAGGGGAGTAGTCACAATTTTGGGTGTGTCGTTTATCTTTTCCGCTTTGTCCTTGTCGGCTGAGTATACCTTGTTGGCTACTTCTTTCTTGTTGATGCGTGTGCGCTGGCGGCGGTCACCTTTGGCCTCTTCCGATGCTACTTTCTTTTGTGCACCGGCAATGGCCTGTTCGTCAAGGATGCGGTAGATGAGGTCTTGTCGTTCGAGCGATTTGGTACCTTTGATACCCATTTCTGCAGCAATATCCTGCAGTTCGTTCAAATCTTTGTTGTTGAGTTGAAGAATGTTGTACATAAAAAAATGATATATGATTTTACCCATTCCCTTAGAATGTCTATACACAACATCGGCATTAGTGAGATGCGTTTGATACTATATGTAAAAAGGAGAAAATGGTGTAAAGTCGATTTTGACGATGCAAAATTAGATATTTTAGTTTATAATGGCAATATGTTGGCCATTTTTTTTTAATTTTGTGCCAATAAAACAAATGATGATATGAAAAAGTTTATTTCGCCCGGTTCATGGTTTGCATTTTCTTACCCTGATGCATGGTTTGAGTTCTGTGAAGATCCCGATTGCTTCCTCTTCTATAATCCCGAGAAGTGGGATGGTAATTTCCGTATCTCAGCCTATCGTGATGCCTCTTCGTCGTTTGGCGATACCATGATGCATCAGGCGCTGAAATCTCCTGCAGCACGCCTTGCCAAGGTTGCTCGTTGGGAAACCATCTATAGTGTAGAGTCGTTTACCGAGCAGTTGGTTGAGTATACCACTCATCGCTGGACCATAGGATGTGGGCAGACCTGTGTGGAGTGCTCGTTTACTGCCCCTGTTGATGAACACCTGGGTGCGGTGAATGCCATAATTGCCTCTCTGGAGATCATGCAGCCTCGCGATACGTTCCACAACCAATATATCCCCGTACGTGTATCAGAGGTCGAACTCATCGAATCGTGCTATGCCACTATCGAGGAATTGGGCATGAAACTTTTCAAGGAGCGATTCCGTGATTTTGACTATAATGTGCGCTTGCTTCAAAAGTTGGCGCAACGTTCCGAACTGACCAAACAACTCGGTACTGATGCAGGTGCTGTGATGGGTGTGGTTTTGTGTATACTACTCACCGAGAGTATCGAAGGATTGGAGTGGAACACCTACATCAATGGTAAGGTGGAGGCTCCTGTACTCATGTATGGAGATACTTGTGTGGCTCGTCCTATGCTGCTCTTTGGCAAGCAGGGCGAACTGCTCGCTGAGATAGAGATGAAGGATGTCATCGAAGAGATACGTGCACGTATAGAGGAGGCTGCTTCATGCTGATTCCTTATCTGCAAGTCGACGGCCTCACCAAGTCGTTTGGCGACTTGGTGCTCTTCTCGGGCATATCGTTTGGTGTGGCCCAAGGGCAGCGTGTAGGGCTCATCGCCCGTAATGGTGCGGGCAAGAGTACGTTGCTCGATGTCTTGGCCGGTATTGAGGGACACGACGCGGGAAGCATCGTCTATAAGAACGATTTGCGCGTGGGCTATCTGCGCCAGCGCCCCGTGTACCCCGAAGGGCTCACCGTACTCGAAGCTTGCTTTCACGAGACCAATGATACCCTGCAACTCATCCGCGAATATGAACAGTGTCTTGAGACACCCGGGACGCCTGGCCTTGAAGCCCTGCTCGACCGCATGGAGCATGCCGATGCATGGAACTATGAGCAGCGTGCCAAGCAGATTCTCTCTTCGCTACATATCACTGACTATAATCAGAAGGTGGAGACGCTATCGGGTGGCCAACTCAAGCGCGTGGCCCTGGCCAATGTGCTCATTGGTAACCCTGATATGCTCATTCTTGACGAGCCTACCAACCATCTCGACCTACCCCTCATAGAGTGGCTCGAAGACTACCTGACCCGTAGCACCGCAACGTTACTCATGGTGACGCACGACCGCTATTTCCTTGATAACGTTTGTAACGAGATCATTGAGATTGATGATCGCACCGTGTATTCCTACAAGGGGAACTACAGTTATTACCTAGAGAAGCGCGAAGAGCGCATCGAGGCCCGCAACACCGAGATTGTGCGTGCCAATAATCTCTATCGCACCGAGTTGGAGTGGATGCGCCGCATGCCACAGGCTCGTGGTCACAAGGCACGCTACCGCGAAGAGGCCTTCTACGAATTGGAAAAGGTGGCCAAGCAGCGCGTGTCAAACGATCGTGTGCAACTCAATGTCAAGTCATCCTATATAGGAAGCAAAATATTTGAGGCCGATGAACTGTCGCTCCGCTTTGGTGACCGTTGCATCCTTGACAAATTCTCATATATCTTCTCGCGTTACGAGAAACTGGGTATCGTGGGCGATAATGGTACGGGAAAGAGTTCGTTCCTCAAACTCCTCATGGGGCAGATAGCACCCGATAGCGGACGTCTCGATATTGGCGAGACTGTACGCTTCGGTTATTACTCGCAAGAGGGGCTGCAGTTTGACGAGCAGATGAAGGTGATTGACGTGGCTCGCGAAATAGCCGAGGTTATCCCTATGGCTGGAGGCAAGCAACTCACCGCCTCGCAGTTCCTTCAGCATTTCCTTTTCCCACCAGAGAAGCAGCATAGCTATGTGTATAAGTTGAGCGGAGGCGAATGTCGCCGACTCTACTTATGTACCGTGCTCATGCGTAATCCCAACTTCCTTATTCTTGACGAGCCTACCAACGATCTCGACATTCTCACCCTCCAGGTGCTTGAGGAGTATCTGCGCGACTTTGCCGGTTGTGTCATCGTCGTGAGTCACGACCGTTACTTCATGGATAAGATTGTCGACCACCTGCTCGTATTTAATGGGCAAGGCGACATACGCGACTTCCCCGGCAACTATACGCAGTACCGCGAGTGGAAGGAGAATGCAAATAGACAACAGTCGACAGCCAATAGTCAACAGGCTCAGCAGAAAACGACCCATACGGCACAGAAGACCGCTGACCGTAGTTCGTCATCTGTTGATAATAAGCCCAAGAAGAAAACCTTCAAAGAGCGTCAGGAGTTTGCTGCAGTGGAGCAAAGCATTGCTGCGCTCGAAGCCGAGAAGGCCGCCATCGAAGAGGCGCTATGTACGGGTACCCTCACAGCCGATGAACTCACCGAGAAATCTATCCGTCTCTCGGTACTGAATGAGGAGTTGGACGGGAAGACTATGCGTTGGCTCGAACTCAGCGAGATTCCCGACTGATGTGAAAACGCTTTTACCTTCTCCTTTGCTCTAGGATTTTTCTACTTGTCGGCACCAGGTGGTGAACTTGCAATATTTGCATACCTCTTTGTTCGTGGCAGGACTGTAGGGCACGTCACTGTTGAATATCTCGTCGATGGTGCGTGTGAGTAGTGTGGCAAACTCTTCGTTGTATATGTTGTAGTCTGTCATGGGGGTGCCATTGATGAGAATGTTAGGCTCGAATTTCTCATCTGAGGTCTTGCGTACGAAGAGTAGCGAGGGGGCTATCTGTGCAAAGTCCTTTTGTAGTATGTGTGAGTAGTAGAAAGCCTGTAACACATATCCGTCGCGCTTGTTGCTGTAGAAGAGGTCTTCGATTTTCTTTACTGTTTTCTGCTTTCCTCCTGTCTTGTAGTCGATGATGCGTGTGATGCCCTCTTTACTGTCGATGCGGTCTACCGTACCGCCCAACATTATGGGCAGTTGTGTGCCGTGGCTCTCGATGGTGATGGGGTGATACACGGCTCTCTCGCTATCTATATATTCGAATGGGGTACGGCGCTTGTCAAGTTGCAGCAGCATGATGAGGTATTTCTTGATGACGTGGCGCACGATGAGTTGTGTGCCGTTATAGGGGAGGGGTGTTCCCTCGGGAGTATGGAAGAAATCCTGTCTGAAGGCTTCGTCGACAAAGTGCTCTATGGTCATGTCGTCTTTGATGAGTGCTTCTATCTCAAAGTCGTGCACCATGTTTCCTCGTTCGGTGAGGCGGTCGTAGGCCAATTCGGCGCTTTTGTGAAATAGTGTGCCGAAGTCTGCTACATCGACATCGGCTTTCATCTCTTCAGGTGGTGTGAGTCTCTCCACATGCTTGAGGTAGAAACGCAATCGGCAGTCGAGGTAGTCATTGATGGTCGATGGCGAAAGCCTATAGTTGCGTTTGCGGCTGCTGTCGTAGCGGAAGTGCTCTTGTAGCTTGCGTCGTGTCTCATCGGTCTGCTTTATCTCGATGCTGTTGAATGCTTCAGGGCATGTGGCAGCCTGTATGGATAGGGGGGTGAGTTGTCCAGGAAATTCTACCTGCAACTGCATGAGGAACCGGGATGGCTCCTGCTTGTTCATACCATCGGTACCGTCGTTGTAGACGATGGTCACGTGTTGTGCACGCTGTATCATGCGGTAGAAGTAGTAGGCATATACGGCATTTTGGCGCAGTAGGGTGGTCATACCGAAGGCTTCACGCAGGTTGTATGGGATGAACGATGCCTCGCCTGTTCGCTTGGGTAGTTTGCCCTCATTGGTCGAGAGCAGTATCAAGTGGCGGAAGTCGAGGTTACGTGTCTCTAGCACGCCCATCACCTGTAGCCCTATGGCTGGCTCTCCGTGGAAGGGTATGGTGGTTTGCTTCATCACGCGTGCGATGAGGCGTACCAGGGTGTGTAGCCTGATGTTGAGGGTGCCGTCGGCAAGCATGGAACGGAAGTTCTCCACGAGTTGGTGCATGCGGAACAGTGCCTCCTCGTAGAGTTGAGTATATTCTGAGCTGCTCTCCTTTGCAAACAGGGTGCTCAGTATGTCGATTAGGTGGCTTAGATACTCAACTAGTGCGGCATTGTCAGCATGGTGCACGAAGAGTGCGCCCATTGTGGGGTGTGCTGCCAGTTGCTCGGCTAGCAGGTATAGACGGTTCTGCAGCAGTAGCTCTTTGCACCATCCTTCGGCTTCGGCATGGATGCGTTGTGTGTAGGGGTGCATGAGTAGTTGGCGTACGCTGTCGAGCATATACATCGCCTTGTCCTCATCATACCCCTTGGTGTGCAAGTTGAGGTAGGTGTTGATAAAGGTGTATACGGGAGTCTGTGTCAGTTTGAATCCCATGGTCACATTCACATTCTTTACCTTCTTTGTGGGCAGTGCATGCAGTACGGGTAATGCAATGTCTTCGTTGCACAGTACTACGGCTGTTTCCTGCTCACGCTCTGTGGTGTGGTATTTGTCAAGCCATTGGTGCAGATACCGTGCTTGGGCATTGTCTGTAGGTGCACTGATGTAGGTTATCTCGGGAAGGTGCGTGAGGTTGTCGTATATTGTATCGTCAGCCAGCGCATTGCCATACCGGGAGATGTTTTCGCGTACAAACTCTCCGGCCTCGTGCATTGGGTTGTCATAGTAGTACTGGTCGTAGTCCCAATAGAAAAGTGCTTTGCCACTCTCTTTCAGGTAATCGAAGAGTTTGCTCTCTACCTTATTCAGTACGTTGAACCCCACTACGATGTAGCGGTCATAGGTGAGTGCTGCAGGGTCGAAGTGCTCTATCGCGTCGCGGTATTGCATGCCCTCATAGGCTAGACCCTGTGCTTGCAATGTGTGCCGCATCTCCTTGTATATACTGCCCATCACTTGCCACAGTTCGATGAATCGCTCTTTGAGTGCCGATCGATGTTCCTCGGTACGGAAGTTGCCGAAGAATCGCTCGAGTACCTCTTTCTGTTCATCGGTGAGGTAGTCGAATCGGCTGTTGATAGCTTTGATGTCGGCCAGGTTCACGAAGAGGTTATCGGTCTCCACCATGTTTTTGTCAATGTCGTCAAAGTCGGCCAACATCAGTTCGCCCCAGTAGTAGAAGTCGTCGAGAGGCTCGGCGCGATGTGTGTGACTATTGAATATGCGGTGCAGCGTACATACTTGGCGTATGGGGGCTTCGATGTTGAGTGCCGACAGTTGGGCGAACAGTTCGCTGATGGTGATGTACGAGGGTGCCCATAGCGGATGCCCTGCACACTCGGTGAGGTACTGGTTCATGAAGAGTCCCGCACGCTTACCGGGAAACACTACTGCCGTGCGGCTCAGGTTATCGCCGAATCGGCGGTATATGTCTTCTGCTACTGCTTTGAGGAAGGGCTTCATTGGGCTTGCTAATCCTTTTTGTTTATGATACACCCACTAACTCTATTTCGAATATCAGTGTCGAATGTTTGGGTATTCCTGCCATGCTCATGGCGCCATATCCCACCTCGGCTGGCACATAGATACGCCATTTGTCGCCTGCGCACATCTGTGTCAGTGCTATCTGCCATCCTGTGATGAGGTCGGCCAGACGGAAAGCATCGGGGTATCCCTGTTGTGTATTGTCGTCAAACACGTTTCCATCGATGAGCATGCCCTTGTAATATACCGACACGATGCTGCGGATGTTTGCCTTGTTGCCCGTACCTTTTTGTAATACTTCGTACAGCACTCCTTGTGCCGTTTGGGTTACTTCCTCCTCGGCGGCCTTGGTTGTCAAGTATTGCTTGTTCTGTTCCTTATAGTTATTTTTTGCCATGATGTGTATGTTTGTTATGCGAGAAAAAAGGATTCTCTATCGTTTAGTTGTGCAATAGTGTGTCTATCCCTGTCACTTTCCGATGATCCTTGCGCAGTAGGGTAGTGCGATGTGTAGTGCCGAACGCCAATATTCCCAGGTGTGGCCACCGTCACGCACACGCAGTTGACAGGGGATGTGTGCCTTGCGCATCGTTTGGTAGAAGTCGATGTTGCAGTCGAAGAGGAAGTCGTCGTCGCCACAATCGACAAACCATTGTACCGTGCGCAGTTCTTCCTTGCGCTTCTCGTCGGCACCAACCACATAGTCAACGCAGCTCAAGCGGTGCGCAGCATCGTAAAGCAGTGCAGTCTTGTCTCCCTCGCTCACCTTGGTTTGGTCGGTAGGGGGCAGATGCATGAGTGCGCTCATGGCATAGCATGCGGCAAACATGTCGCTATGGCGCTGGGCATAACTTGTGGCACCACCGCCACCCATAGAGAGGCCTGCCAAGGCACGGTGTGCCTTGTCGCTCTTGATGCGGTATATGCTTTCTATCTTGGGAAGGAACTCGGTGAAGAAGAACTCCTCATAGGGCCATCCCTTCATGTCGAAATAGCCGTTCCATTTACCTTCTCTTACGCTACCTCCTGCGTCAGGAGTCACGATGATCATCTCACACACCTCGCCCGAAGCTGTGAGTTGGTCCATCACCTCCTTCACATGTCCACGCTCATACCATCCCTCATTCGTGTCGTCCATGCCATGTAGTAAGTACAGCACAGGATAGGTGCGATCGGTATGTATATCATACCCTGCAGGTAGATACACGGTGTAGGCGCGGTCGGTTCCCAAGACCTCGCTCTTCATGGTGTGTTCTTCCACCCGACTCATGTGTTGTCTCCAGTCTTGTGCCATGCTTGTGAAACACAGCATCAATGCCATGATGGCGATATTCACTCTTTTCATACTGTTGTGTGTCGGTATATATATGATGACAAAGGTAGCAAACCCTTTCGTTTAATCCAAGCGATTCGTGACGTTTTCACCGCTTCGCTTCTTTACTCCTTTTCGGCAAACTCCCGTATCTGGCGGATGGCTTCTTCGGGGGTGTCGGTGAGCGAGAGTAAGAGATTGCGGTAGCGGCCTGTGGAGGTGAGGTATGTCAAGAGAGAGTAGACAGGCATGTCGTGTGTCCAGTATCGAGTGCCAAGGAATATCATGGGGCTGGCATATCCGAAACTGAGGTAGTGGTTTTGTACGGCATCCTGAAAAATCTCTTGCATGGTTCCTGCACTCCCCGGAGAGTAGATGATACCGCCTTTAGCTATGGTAAGGATGCCGTCCTCTCGTAGGGCATTCTCAAAGTACTTGGCGATATGTGTGGCAAAGGGGGTGGCAGGCTCGTGCCCATAGAGCCAGGTGGGTACGCCAAGACTGATATATTGCTCTTGAGAGTATCGCTGGCGCACTTGGAAGGCTGTATCTAGCCATAGGGGATGGGTGTATTCGGGAGCCTCGGAGAGTATCGTGAGGGCCTTGTCGATACTCTCTGTAGGGTATCCCGCAAGCCAAGCACCGAGGTGAGTGGCCTCCATAGCACCGGGACCACCGCCACTAATCATGAGATAGCCCTGCTCGGTGAGCTGTTTGCTGATGAGGACAATCTGGCGATATGTGGAGTCGGAACGTAGCAGCCCGTGTCCTCCCATGATGCCTACAATGCGGCGTTCGTCATATTGGTTCAGCAGTTGACGGAGAGCATCGCTGATGGAATGGTCGTGAAGACTGCGCGCAAGTGTCTCTTTTATGTCGGTAGCGCTCTTCCCTTTATCAAGATAGTGGCGGTATATGATGCTATCGAAACTTTGGGCATAACTTTCGGGGTGTCCTATGCGGTAGCCTTTATAGAGGGTGTCAACAGAGTATAACTCGTTGCGGAAACAGTTGTATGGTACATCGATGGAACTGAATATAAGGCAACTGTGGTCTATCTGTATGCGCATTTGCTTACTGAAGGTACAGCCCATAAAGAGGCAGTCGAAGTAACGACAGGTGTGCTCTTCGTGGATGAGCGAGGTGAAGTCCATGTCTTGGAAGGCATAGCGCTCGATGCGCTCGTGGGTGAGGAGTAGCGCTTGCAACTCTTCGATGTTGTGTATCTCGGTGTAAGGCATAGATGTATTGGTAATTTATCGCAAATGTAACGACAAATACCTAAATATACAAAGTATTGTATGGCTCTTTTCTGATTAAGAATGATTTTCCTCGCTCTGTTATTATGTTTGCAAGATATGGATGGTTGTTGTCGGATTTTATTGATAGATGGGCTCTATGTTCAGATAGGGTAAAGCTGTTGGGAGGATGTCGGAAATGAAGTACTTTCGCAGTGTAAACAATGATAATAACAAAACTAGTATGGAGAATATACAGACCTATCTGCCACATTTACGTGGATACAACTATACAGGCAAGATGCCTGTAGTGATTGATTTCTTTGCTACTTGGTGCGGACCTTGTCAAGCGTTTGCTCCTGCATTGGAACGTCTGGCCAAGGAACATGAGGGGAAAATAAAGGTGCTCAAAGTGGATGTTGACAAGAACGAGGCATTGGCACGCGCTGTTACCATACGCTCGGTGCCGACACTCTTCTTTATTGACCGCGAGGGAAACATTGAACGATACATGGGAACCATGCCTTACGAGGCACTGAAAGTAAAGGCAATGTCACTGCTCTGAAATATACGATATTGAGTTATGTGAATCCTCTTATTATATCCTTCTTCGGAATTCAGCGCATGTAATAGCGGTGGCGATAGCCACGTTGAGTGATTCGGATGTGGGGCATCCTTCGGGATAATTGGGAATGAACAGTTTGTGGGTGACCATCTGTGCGGTAGCGGAACTGATGCCATTACCTTCGTTGCCCATGATGATGATGCCATTAGTGGAAAGTGGCTCATGGTAGATGTTGTTCCCCTCGAGAAAAGTACCATAGAATGGTGTCGTCGGGTGAGAGGTGCGTATGTCAGAGAGGAATTTGGGAAGGTTGACATAGTGTACCGATACACGTGCTATAGCACCCATGGTGGCTTGTATGGTTTTGGGACTGAAGGCATCAGTGGTACCTATAGAACAATAAATATTGCGTATGCCAAACCAATCGGCCAATCGGATGATGGTGCCTAGATTGCCCGGATCTTGTACGTCGTCGAGCGCTAGGCATAGTTCGCTGGAGGGAACATTAGGATCGGCTATGGTTGTCGGGAGGGAGAATAGCGCTATTACCTCTTGTGGCGTTTTTAAGAAACTGGCTTTGCGTAGTTCATCGGGGGTGACTTCAATGATTTCGTCAGCTTTGACATGCGGATTTCGGGTAAGCCATGTCGGGGTGGCGGCAAGTAGACGACAGGTGAAGTAGGGGAGAAGATCGCCTACAACTTTAGGGCCTTCGGCCACAAAGAGTTGCTCTTCGCGACGTTTCTTCTTCTGTTCCAATGACTGTATTAACTTGATTTTTGCTTTGCTCAACATGGATTCCTTGTTGCTTTAATGATTAGTTTTTGATTTTTTTTACAAAGATACTAATAAGCGAGCGAAAACATATCAAGCTTGCTTGGATATTTTTCTTAGCGAGCGAAAGTATCTAAATAGTTTACCATAAAGATACGGATAAGTGAGTGAGAAATATGAAGTACTTCAATATTTTTCAAAATGAATGAGAGTCTCTTCGAGGTTTATCTTACAGATAGGACAAGCTTGCCTGGATATTTTGCGAATAAACGTGTCCTTTGTCCTTATTTAGGCTAACTTATATGTGAAAAAAACGATGTTCGTGTTGCATATGTTGCTTTTTCTATAGTTTTTTTGTACTTTTGCATGATTTAGTATATATTGTCTCGAACAAGCATTTGTTCGTTTTGTGCAGAGTGTGAAAAAGCAGATTGGCAGATGAAAAGTAAGATAACATATGTTGTTTTGATGATAATGGTCGCAATGCTAGCATTGTCGTCATGCTCTGTTTCGCGCCATTTGCCCGAAGGAGCCTATCTGCTTGATGAGGTAAAAGTAATCTCTGAACATGACCAACGACTAGCGTCATCGTTGAAGTCGAAAATCGTACAGTTTCCCAATACACGCACCTTTGGACTCTTTAGGTTGCCACTCGGTGTCTATTGTCTGACAGGGGAAAAAGATAATGCACTGAATCGTTTTGTACGTAATATCGGTGAAGAACCGCGTGTGTATGATCAGGAAGCTATGGAACGGAGCTGTGATGCTTTGCAACAAGCATTGGTGAACAAGGGCTACCTGAAAGCGGTCGTTGAGGCCGACACCCTGAGGGATAAGCATAAGATAACCGTCAACTATTATGTAAATCCCGTAGTGCTATATCGCATAGCATCTGTATGCTATAAATCAGACGATGTAGTGTTGATGGAGAAGGTGTATGCCGATACGGTTTCTTCCATGATTAAGGTAGGGGAGGCCATTGATGCGGCTAACCTGAATGCTGAGCGTTCGCGTATCGCTACCTACTTGCAGAACAATGGCTACTATGGCTTTAGGAAAGAGAATATCACTTACATAGCAGACACTATGCGTAACTCGACTGATGTGGCGCTTGAAGTACACATACGATCGGGTAGGGAAGTGCTGGATGAAGAAGGCAACAAGGTGCATCATCCTAGCCACCAATATCACATAGGCAAGGTGAAGTTTCTTATGTATCCTTACGCACAAGAAAATCAGCAGGATGATGCTCTGCGTTCTGATACGTTGTCATATTCTAATATGGACTTCATATATCAGGGGGATAGGGTGTTGCATCCTAGGGTGTTGAGCAATACCTCCCAGATTACTCCTGGCTCACTCTACCGCATACAGGATATGAAAAGTTCGTACACCTCATTTGGCCGTCTTAATGCACTGAAATATACCAATATCAGCTATGTCGAGACAAACGATAGTATACTTGATTGTCAGATTGTAATGTCTCCGGCCAAGAAAATCTCGACAAGCGCAGAGTTAGATGTGACGAATACCTCGGGCGACTTTGGTGTGTCGGCTGCATTGTCATTCACCAATCGGAATTTGTTTGGTGGTTCAGAGATGCTTACGTTCAAGATTCGTGGGGCTTATGAGAATATCACCCATCTGTCAGACTATACATCACAGAACTACAAGGAGTATGGTGCCGACTTAAGCCTTAATTTCCCTCGTTTTGTGGCTCCTTTTATCACCGATGAGGCGCAGCGACGGAGTAAGGCTACTACACAACTAGACTTGCAGTGTAATGCACAGACACGTCCCGAGTTTGATCGTAACGTGTTTTCTGCCTCATGGAACTATATATGGAATAGTAATCAGCATGTGAGACACCGTTTCGACGTTATTGGAGTAAACTTGGTCTCTGTCCCTCGAAAGGCTCAATATTTTATTGATAATTATTTGAACCAATACAATAGCCGTAACTCTATCATGAAGTTCAACTACGAAGATCTGTTCATCTTCCGTACGGGATATAATTTCTATTATACCTCCCCCGATGCGGCTATCATCAAGGACTATTTTGATATTTCCCATTCGGTGCGTGCTGGAGTGGAGTCATCAGGTAATCTTCTCCACCTCATTTCGACGACTACCTCAATGAAGCAAGACTCTTTAGGACAATACCGTTTGTTTGGTCTTGCGTATGCCCAATATATCAAAAGTGACTTTGTGTGGACCATGAGTATGAACATTGACCGCTACATGTCATTGTTATTTCATTTGGAAACAGGAGTCGCCTATCCTTATGGTAACGCTCGCATGCTCCCCTTCGAGAAACGATACTATGCTGGCGGTGCCAATGGGGTACGTGGATGGACGGTGCGCGGACTAGGCCCAGGTAGTTATGTCAGTCGAAATGGTACCATAGACTATATCAACCAATCTGGAGACATTAAGTTGGATTTCAGTATGGAGTATCGTATGCATCTGTTCTGGAAGTTCAAAGGTGCCCTTTTTGTCGATGCCGGTAATATCTGGACAATCTATGAGTATGACGACCAACCCAATGGTATGTTCCATTGGGACACTTTCTACAAACAGATAGCTGTATCTTATGGTGCAGGTATCCGTGTAGATCTGAATTTCCTTATACTGCGTTTCGACGCAGCAATGAAAGCTATTAACCCAGCCTATATGGAGGGCCCCTTGCGTTATCCGATCAGCCATCCCAAGCTGAGCCGTGATTTTGCTTGGCATTTTGCAGTAGGATATCCCTTCTAAAGGAGGTTAGAGAAAAGAAGAAATAAAAAATACATATATGAGATTGAAATTTATCTGTTTGGCGAGCGGAAGTAGCGGTAACTGCTTCTATATAGGAACCGATGACTACGGACTGCTCATTGATGCCGGTATTCCTGTGCGTACCATAAAGGGAACACTTAAGGACGTGGGCATCAGTTTTGAAAGCATCATGGGCGTGTTCGTAACCCATGACCATGCCGACCATATCAAGTCGCTTGGTACATTGGGTGAGAAATACAATATTCCTATTTATGCCACTCGCGCAACCCATGTGGGAATCAACAAGAACTACTGCATGACTCAGAAACTGGTGTCGTGTATGCATTATGTCGAGAAGGAGGAACCCCTAAAGTTCCGTGATTTCACCATCACCCCCTTTGAGGTGCCACACGATGGTAATGATAATGTAGGCTATCTTATCAAGTTGGGTGAGAAACGTTTCTGTTTCATCACAGACCTCGGACATATTACCGATACAGTAGCTGCCTATATTGCACAGGCCAACTATCTGATAATCGAGGCTAACTACGATGAGGAGATGTTGGCTCAAGGACCTTATCCCAAGTATCTGCAGGAACGAATCTCAGGTCCAAACGGACATCTCAGCAACAAGACAACGGCTAAATTTTTGGCCACCAATATCACTGAGGACTTGAAATATATCTGGCTATGTCATCTTAGCCGTGAAAATAACCATCCCGAATTGGCTTATAAGACTGTAGAATGGGAGTTGCGTGGAGTAGGGGTGATACCAGGAAAAGACCTCTATCTGGCAGCTTTGAAGCGCACTACTCCATCTGAATTGTTTGTATTTGACTAATCTCTTTATAGCGGAATGAATTGGTTGGAACAATTTGCAGGAGAGATATCGTTTGTTGAACTTCTTGTGAAAGGGTTTCTCATCGGAGTCATTGTGTCGGCTCCGTTAGGTCCTGTGGGAGTGATGTGTATACGGCGTACCTTGAACAAGGGGCGCTGGCACGGATTCCTTACGGGGTTAGGTGCATCGGTCAGTGATTTGGTGTATGCCTTGATTACGGCCTACGGCATGTCATTTGTCTTCGACTTTATTAACGATGCCGATACAATGTTTATCCTGCAGGTGGCAGGTAGTGTGTTGCTCTTCATCTTTGGTGTACATACGTTTCGTAGTAACCCGCATGCCTATCGCAACAAGCCGATGGAGAAGATGCGCACTATACCTATTACCAAGGGAAAACTGGCTTATAACTCAGTGACGGGATTTGCTTTAGCCATATCCAATCCTTTGATTATACTATTGTTTGTGGCCTTGTTTGCCCGCATGTCATTCGTACTCCCCGAGCTTCCTTCCTATGAGCGTGTTGCAGGCTATGCTGCTATCTGGTTGGGAGCATTGGTGTGGTGGTTTATGATTACTGCATTGGTCAACAAGCTGCGTAATAGGTTCGATGTACGTGGCATATGGATACTTAACCGTGTTATAGGCTCCATCGTGATGCTTTTCGGGGTACTCGGTGTCGTATACACACTGATTGGAATGAAGGGTTAACATTTTACTATTATTGTAGTAACCGAAGAACGATAAGAATATGATCATATCAAAGAAACTAAAAGAGCAGAGCATATCGGAATATCTGCTTTATATGTGGCAGGTCGAAGACCTCATCCGCGCCAATAGTTGTGATATAGACAGGTTGGAACAAGCGGTGGTGACACCCTACAATCTGCCCGAGGAGCAACATGCAGAGATGGTAGAGTGGTATGCCAATCTGGTAGAGATGATGCATCTTGAGGCTATAGAGCAGAGCGGACACTTGCAGATAAATAAGAATATCATCATTTCACTTACCGATCTGCATTTCCGCTTGATGCATTCGCAGAAGTTCCCTTTCTACCAGGCTGCTTATTACAAGGCATTGCCCTTTATCGTAGAGCTGCGTGCTAAAGGTGGGCAGGAGAAATCGGAATTGGAAAACTGCTTCGATGCGCTTTATGGAGTGTGGATGCTGCGGATACAGCGTAAAGAGGTGAGCACAGAAACGGCTGCTGCCGTAGCTGATATTGTGAAATTCGTAGGTCTGCTCTCAGATTATTATAATAAGGAACGCGCGGGCGAACTGGATATAGAAGAATAGCCATTATGAAAAATAATAGCCAATTGAAGAATATACTTGTCACAGGTGCCAATGGACAATTAGGAAATGAAATGCGTGTTGTCTCGGAGACACAGACTGATGTGATTTATCATTTTACTGATGTTGCTGAGCTTGATATCTGCGATATCGATGCCATAGAGCGCTTTGTGGTTGATAATGCTATCGACTGCATAGTAAATTGTGCGGCCTACACCAATGTGAACAAGGCTGAGGAGGATATGATTTTGTGCGACAAGTTGAATCATTTGGCTCCAGCCAATCTGGCACAAGTAGCAGCTAAGCATGATTTAGGATTGGTACATATCTCTACTGATTATGTTTTTGACGGGCGCCACTTCCGTCCCTATAAGGAGAGCGATTCTACTTGTCCTAACTCCGTATATGGCACAACCAAATTGGCTGGTGAGGAAGCCATTCGTACACTGCATCCCGAGACACTCATTATTCGCACGGCATGGCTCTATAGTACTTTTGGTAACAACTTTGTGAAGACCATGCTTCGTCTCGGTGCCGAGCGCACTGAACTCGGTGTTGTGTTTGACCAGATAGGAACTCCTACCTATGCTCGCGATTTAGCCCGCACCATACATCATATCCTATGTCATGCTATCATTCCAGGTATCTATCATTATAGCAACGAAGGGGCATGTTCGTGGTATGACTTTACAAAAGCAATCTTCACTCTTGGAGGGATCACCAATTGCCTGTTAAAGCCACTCCATACCGAAGAGTATCCCACTCCAGCCGCTCGTCCTCACTATTCAGTATTGGATAAGAGCAAGATTAAGCAAACCTATGGCATAGAAGTCCCCTATTGGATGGACTCGCTGCGTGAATGCATAGAGTCGTTGACGTGCTGACGTCTTAATAGCTTTGCTGAAGTGGGTGTCTTGTCCTAGAAAAAATCGTGAAAAAAGTCAACTTTTCTAGGACAAGATCGTTTCATGGACCAATTACCTTCATTTGAATATTTTAAAATGCAACTTGGGACCCCCATATGGAGGCCCCAAGTCTGTAGATAGAAATTGTGTGTCGTAAATTACTTCTGGTTTTCCACCCAACGACGAGCATTGACAAATGCTTCGATCCAAGGTGTAACCTCATCGGCACGACGGTCGAGCGGATAGTTACCACACTGCCAGGGGAAGATACAACGCTCCAAGTGGGGCATCATAGCTACATGGCGGCCATCGGCACTAGCAATACCAGCGATATTGTAAGCCGAACCGTTGGGGTTAGCGGGATAACCAGCATAG
>JAZONI010000093.1:0-4649 GCA_045654445.1 Bacteroidaceae bacterium
TGGCTAAGACCTTCAAGAAGAATATCGAGAGCAACATCAAGAAGAAGGGTGCGATGACAGAGCGCCTCTTCAACTGGGGTATGGCTATCAACCAATGCTACTTCGGTGACAGCAGTCTCGACCCCAAGGGTCTGCGCATCCTGCTCAAGCCTCTCGTAGCCCTCTTCGACAAGGTGGTATTCTCAAAGGTACGCGAAGGCTTCGGTGGCGAAATCCGCTTCTTCGTCGGTGGTGGCGCACTGCTCGACAAGGACTTGCAGAAGTTCTACATCGGTGTACGCATGCCTATGTTCCAGGGCTACGGCTTGTCAGAGGCTACTCCCGTAATCTCATCAAATGGTCCCGACCTGTATCGCTTCGGTTCGAGCGGTAAGCTCGTCAAGCCCATCGAGGTGAAGATATGCGATGCCGACGGCAAGGAGCTGCCCACAGGTGAGCTTGGCGAAATCGTGGTACGTGGCGAGAACGTGATGAAGGGCTACTGGAAGAATCCCGAATCTACCGCCGACACCGTACGCGACGGATGGCTCTATACCGGTGACCTCGGCTACATGTCTGAGGAGAACCTCCTCTACGTGAAGGGTCGCTTCAAGAGCCTGCTCATCTCAAGCGATGGTGAGAAGTACAGCCCCGAAGGCATCGAAGAGGCATTTGTTGAGCATCTGCCTACCGTAGACCAGGTAATCCTCTACAACAACCAGTCTCCGTATACCATTGCATTGCTCGTGCCCAACAAGGAGAACATCCGCACCCGCCTCAAAGAGCAGGGTCTCGACCTCAGCACTGAAGAGGGTCGCAAGGCTGGCGTACAGCTCATCGATGCCGACATCGCCCGCTTCAAGAAGGGTGGCGACCTCGCCGAGCTCTTCCCCGACCGTTGGTTGCCCAGCACCTTCGCCGTATTGCCCGAGGCATTCACCGAGCAGAACGGTATGATGAACAGCACTATGAAGATTGTCCGTGGCAAGATCGAGAAGGCTTATGCCGACCGCATCGAGGCCCTCTACACACCCGAAGGCAAGAGCTGCCTCAACGAGAAGAACCTCGACTCACTGAAGTGATATACGATAATTTGACAATAGACCGAAGAGGGATGCATCGCGTGATGTGTCCCTCTTCTTTTATACCCGTTTCAATGGTGCCATCCCGACAAAGCTTTGCGCCGAGTGATCTCGCGTAGCACTCTGGGTGGGCATAGCCTGTCATGTTGAACGAAGTGAACCTTTAGGTCGCTGGCCCGTAGGGGAAAAGCAAACATCTCGCAGAGTGCCACAACTAAAATATTTAGACATTAAAAAGACCTTCTTCCTAATGTTAGTCCTAATCGCATGCTTAGGAGCAAATGCCGTGAAGAAAAATATCGAGGGTAGCCATTCAGCCACCCTCGATACCTTATATCCTATTTAGAATAGTCGAGTGTTACTCCTCAAAACCGTTGGGGTTGTTCTTCTGCCAGTTCCAGCTGTCGCGGCACATCTCTTCGATGCCGAACTGTGCCTTCCAGCCGAGTTCAGCCTCAGCCTTAGCGGGGTTACAGTAGCAGGTAGCGATATCACCCGGACGGCGGGGCTTGATAGAGTAGGGCACGGGTACACCGTTAGCCTTCTCGAAGGCCTTAACAACGTCGAGTACAGAGTATCCATGACCTGTACCTACGTTGTAGATAGCGATACCCTTCTTCTCAACGATAGCCTTCAATGCAGCAACGTGAGCGCGGGCAAGGTCAACAACGTGGATGTAGTCGCGTACGCCAGTACCGTCGTGAGTGTCGTAGTCGTCACCGAACACGCCGAGCTCAGCACGCTTACCTACAGCGGTCTGTGTGATGTAAGGCATCAAGTTGTTGGGGATACCGTTGGGGTTCTCGCCGATGGTACCGCTCTTGTGTGCACCGATGGGGTTGAAGTAGCGCAACAGTACGATGTTCCACTCGTTGTCGGCCTTCTGTACATCCATAAGCACTTCCTCGAGCATAGACTTGGTCTGTCCGTAGGGGTTTGTGCACTGACCTTTGGGACACTCCTCAGTGATGGGGATGATGGCGGGGTCGCCATATACGGTAGCGCTTGATGAGAAAATCATGTTCTTGCAACCGTTCTTGCGCATCACGTCAACGAGCACGAATGTACCGTTCATGTTGTTTTCATAATACTCAAGGGGTTTAGCGCAGCTCTCACCTACAGCCTTCAAGCCTGCAAAGTGGATACAAGCGTCAAACTTGTGTTCATCAAAAACTTTCTGCAAGCCTTCGCGGTCGCGGATGTCTACCTTGTAGAAAGGCACCTCCTTACCAATAATCTTGGCAACGCGCTTGAGCGAGATAGGAGAAGAGTTGTCGAGATTGTCAACTACTACGGCTTCGTGACCGGCTTCAGTGAGTTCAATCAAGGTGTGGCTTCCAATGAAACCTGCACCACCAGTGAGTAAGATTTTCATGTTTGTAAAAGTTAATATAGAATGTGTTTTATCGGTTATTCTTATTTGCTAACGTTGCAAAGTTAAATATTCTTTTTTACAAAACAAAGAATCTGTTTTCAATTTTAGTGATTAGGCATATCTTTATATCCTAGAACGACATGTTTCTAGGATGGCAATCGGCATATTTGACAATGTACATCAAAGTTGGGCTGATTTTTATTCGTTGATATTTGCGTATGCTTCGTGATTATTCTGTAAAAAATTGTATCTTTGCCATGACTAAGGTTTTTGACGATACACTAGTCGGAGGGGCGAGTAGCCTTTAATGATAGTATGTAAATTAATTGTAGTAAAATGCAAGTCCAAAGTATACAATACAATGCGAGCTCTGAGCGTGCCGAGGAGTTTATCCACGACGGAGAGATACGTGCCACACTGGAGTATGCACGCGAGCATCGCAACGATAGGGCTTTGATCGGGGAGATCCTCGACAAGGCCGAATTGGGTAAGGGCATCTCCCACCGCGAAGCCGCTTTGCTCATCGAGGTGCAGGACAAGGAGTTGGAGGAGCGCATGTATGGCATCGCCCGACGGCTCAAGGAGCGCATCTATGGCAACCGCATTGTGATGTTTGCACCGCTATACCTGTCAAACTACTGCGTGAATGGCTGCGTATACTGCCCCTACCACGCCAAGAACAAGCATATACCGCGCCGCCGACTGACCCAGGAAGAGATACGCCGCGAGGTCATTGCCCTGCAGGACATGGGACACAAGCGCCTCGCACTGGAGACAGGCGAGCATCCCAAGATGAGCCCCATCGAATATGTATTGGAGTCCATCAAGACCATCTACTCCATCCGTCACAAGAACGGAGCCATACGCCGCGTGAATGTGAACATCGCCGCCACCACGGTAGAGAACTACCGCCTGCTGAAGGAGGCGGGCATAGGCACCTATATCCTCTTCGAAGAGACCTACCACCGCGCCACCTACGAGCGACTGCACCCCACAGGCCCCAAGAGCGACTGGGCATACCATACCGAGGCGATGGACCGTGCCATGCTGGGCGGCATCGACGATGTGGGCATAGGGGCACTGTTCGGACTTACCAACTACCGCTACGATGTAGTGGGACTGCTCATGCATGCCGAGCACCTCGAGGCACGCTTCGGCGTAGGACCTCACACCATCAGTGTGCCACGCATACGCCCTGCCGATGACATCGACCCGAAGGACTTCCCCGATGCCGTGACCGACGAGGTGTTCCGCCGCATCGTGGCTGTGCTACGCTTGGCTGTGCCCTACACGGGCATGATCGTGTCTACACGTGAGTCGAAGCGTTCGCGAGAGCTGGTGCTCGATGTGGGTGTATCGCAGCTCAGCGGTGGCTCTAAGACCAGCGTGGGAGGCTATGCCGAGGGTATCGAGGATGCCGAGGAATCGGCACAGTTTGACATCTCTGACCACCGCACATTGGACGAGATCGTGGGTTGGCTCCTGGAGCTGGGCTATATCCCGAGCTTCTGCACCGCATGTTACCGCGAGGGGCGCACAGGCGACCGTTTCATGGCACTGGCCAAGAGCGGACAGATAGGCAACTGCTGTGCACCCAATGCGCTGATGACGCTGGCCGAGTACCTCGAAGACTATGCTTCGCCCGAGGTCAAGGCAGCAGGCAAGCAGATGATAGAGCGGCTGGCACAGGAGATACCGTCGAGCAAGATACGCGAGATCACCCATCGCCGCCTGCAAGAGATCGTAGAAGGAAAGAGGGATTTTCGATTTTAAGGGAGTCGATAATTCGACATCAACTATGGGTTCCAATTGGTAGAGAAAACCCTTGGAACCCATATTTCTTTATTGGGCGATAAAAAAGAGTGAAGTGATTACAAAAATTCTCTTCATCCAATTTTTTCATTACAAGCATGTACCAAATCCATTACATACATGCACCATAAAAATTGCAGGCCTAGACAAGCGCTCGTCTACAAAGGCTTTTCAAAAAATGTAGGCCTAGACGAAATATGCACCTGAACGTAAACACTCGGCAAAGCCGACAAGCGCGGGCGAAGCGACGCGCCATCTGCGAGATTTGTGAGATCCTGCGTGAGACTAATAATCTAATTTTGCGGGAATTAACCATAATATTATTGCAAAGATATATAACGAAGCCAATCAGACGAAGGCAATAAATTTACCAGAGCCTTTCGTTTTGTAAATTGCTTCCA
>JAZONI010000094.1:0-2914 GCA_045654445.1 Bacteroidaceae bacterium
ATGCCCTACCATGCCAAGGCATGGCATCGCGCCATGGCACAGTTTGGCTACGACCTCCCGGAAGATGAAGTGTACATGCACGAAGGACGCACGGGAGCATCTACCGTCAATCTCGTGAGCATGCGCCAGCGCGGAGTGGAAGAGACCGAAGAACGCATACAGGAAATCTATCAGGTCAAGTCAGAGTTCTTCAATGAGTACCCACCAGCCGACCCTATGCCCGGTGCATTGGATTTACTGCGCAAACTCAAGGCGCAAGGGCTGAAGATCCTTATCGTTACGGGATCAGGGCAACGCTCACTGCTCGACAAGCTCAACCATCACTTCCCCGACATCTTCTGCCGCGAACTGATGGTAACAGCCTTCGATGTCAAGTATGGCAAGCCCAACCCCGAACCCTACTTGATGGGTATGCAGAAGGGAGAACTCGCTCCCGAAGAATGCATCGTCGTAGAGAACGCACCACTCGGTGTACGTGCAGCCAAGGCAGCCGGTATCTTTACCATCGCTGTCAACACTGGACCTCTGCCCGATAGTGTACTCCTCGACGAAGGAGCCGATATGCTATTCCCCTCCATGCAAGCACTATGTGATGCTTGGGGACAAATACATCCTGCCACTCTGTAAAGAATCTACACTTCAGCTATAGGCCATAGCATTTACCCAATAAGTTGACACTACCTAAAAAGTAATGTCAACTTATTTAGTATATATCATCCCTACACTCTATTTTTCATTAAAAGTTGATTTTTTTTGTTTACTTTGCAACCTGAAGCAAAGTTTTTACGTCTAACAGATAGAAACAAACAAAAAACCAACAAATATGAACGCGAGAAAATGGATGATGGTGCTTACGATAGCACTCATGGGTATCGGTGCACAGGCACAACAAGGACAGACAACCATGGAAGGAGTGCCCGTAGTAGATGAGATAGTAGCAGACAAGACAACGACCGAGAGTAATGATTCCCTAGCATCGGTACAAGTGGGCAGTTGGCATGTGACGACATATGTAACTGACAGCATAGGCACCACTGAGATCATTGAGTTCACGGAGGAGACATTCGAAAGTCTTCCTGAAATCATCAAAGGGCTATTTGGATTTACGATAGCCTCGGGCGGGATATTGATTGCCATCATCGCACTATTATGCGTGTTTGGCTTACCCCTTATTATAGTCCTAGCCCTGCTGTTCCTCATCTTTAGAAGACGTAAATCAGACTCCACCATAAACCAACCTTCCGAAACACCATCAGTTTCAGACCGTGCGCTATTCAACAAAGGGATTAAGAATGTGTGCCTCGGTGTTGGATTGGCCGTAATGCTAGGCATCATCATGGGTGATTTCGGGATAGGCATCGGCATACTGATTATATGCATCGGTATAGGGGAGTTATTGGTAGACTATTTTGCAAAGAAGTAACCAGTGTCTCTCCTGCCCGACATCGCACTCATCAGCCAAGTGCTGATATTCGGCAACCGGCGTGCCTTCGACGCATTGGTACGGAAGTACCAGGCATCAGTTCGCCGGTTGCTACTGAACCTCACGGCTGGTGACGAGGCGCTTAGCGATGACTTGGCACAGGAGACCTTCATTAAGGTCTATATGGCATTAGACACTTACAAAAACAGGGCAGACTTCGGAACTTGGCTCTACAGAATTGCATATAATGTTTTTTATGACTATATTCGCAGTCGGAAAGAGACCTGCTTGATGGATGAGGTGAGCAGCGAGGTGGAGATGGCCTACAACCAAGCACCAACGGAAAGCAGTGTAACTGCAGACATCAACGAGGCAATGAGGCTGCTACGCCCTGACGAGCGCACATGCGTCACTCTACACCTGATGGAGGACCTGCCCCTCGGCAAAATCGTGGAGATTACAGGAATACCCATAGGTACAGTGAAATCGCACATAGCGCGAGGGAAAGGAAAATTGGCAACCTACTTAAAAAAGAATGGATATGAACGATGACCAATTGGTACGGCATTTTCTAAAGTCAAACATCCGCGAGCCTGAAGACAAAGGATTCAGCCAGCGGGTGATGAACCGCTTGCCTCAACGCCCCATCAATATGACATGGGTGACTGCAATCGAGAGCATGGTGCTGATGGCAGGCATAGGGTTGCTCCTCATTCATGTGGATTGGCTACAGGTATTCTGCAACGCCTCCATACACCTTCTGCAGTTCATCACTTACATAAAGCATATAGATTACACCATCAATACACTCTATATCGTAACCGCACTCGTGATACTGACGATATGGGGAGGAAACAAAATAAAAGCATTAACATGAAACAATATCTAGACCTACTCAACCGTATCATGACGGAGGGCGTAGAGAAAAGTGACCGTACGGGTACAGGCACCATCAGCGTGTTTGGCCATCAGATGCGCTTCAACCTCGAAGAGGGATTCCCCTGCCTTACCACCAAGAAACTGCACCTAAAGTCTATTATCCACGAGCTGCTGTGGTTCCTTCAGGGCGACACCAACGTGAAATACCTACAGGACAATGGTGTGCGTATATGGAACGAATGGGCCGACGAAAACGGCGACCTCGGACATATCTATGGATATCAGTGGCGCTCATGGCCCGACTACAAAGGGGGACACATAGACCAGATTACTGAGGTTATCGACACCATCAAAAACAACCCCGACTGCCGCCGCATGATCGTTTCAGCTTGGAACGTGGCCGACATCGAGAACATGAACCTACCTCCCTGCCACGCCTTCTTCCAATTCTACGTAGCCGACGGCAAACTGAGCCTGCAGCTCTACCAACGCAGTGCTGATACCTTCCTTGGCGTGCCCTTCAACATCGCCTCATATGCGCTGCTGCTCATGATGGTAGCCCAAGTGACTGGTCTGAAACCTGGGGAATTTGTACACACCTTTGGTGATGTA
>JAZONI010000095.1:0-3926 GCA_045654445.1 Bacteroidaceae bacterium
CATTTACTTTCTCACCCTCCTTGCACTGGGCAAATGTCAGGAGAGCAACTGCAGCCATAGCGACCTTACCAGCCGCCTTGGCACATCGGATAAAATTGTTCTTCATTAGCGTTATATTTTGAGTTACAAATTATTACTCTATGCCTAATTGGGTGTAAAGATACATAAATAATGTTATAAACACAAAGAATCCGCACATTTATTGGATTGGAAGGTTCTTTAGCGACAATAAGCACCAACAGGAAGCGATATTTGTGATATCACTCCCCTCACGTCTATTTATTGTATATCTGCGGTTTACACAAATGCCAATAGACCATTGGTAGTCGAGCAGGCATTCCCTATCCTCCCGTCATCCGAAGAATAGATAGCAGATGAAGATGGCCGAGATGATGCCTGCAAAGTCTGCTAAGAGGCCACAAGTGACGGCATGGCGCGTCTTGCGGATGCCTACACTGCCGAAGTAGACGGCGAGGATGTAGAAGGTGGTGTCGGTAGCACCCTGGAAGAGGCAAGCAAGACGACCCACAAAGGAGTCGGCACCATAGGTGGTCATGGCATCGACCATGAGACCACGGGCACCACTACCGCTGAGGGGTTTCATCAAAGCGGTAGGCAGGGCTCCCACAAACTCCGTATCGCCTCCCACGAGGGCTACGCACCAAGCGATGCCGTCGATGAGGAAATCCATGGCTCCCGAAGCACGGAATACGCCGATGGCTACGAGGATGGCCACGAGGTAGGGGATGATGCGTACGGCTGTCTGGAAACCCTCTTTAGCCCCTTCGATGAAGGTGTCGTATACGTTGATCTTCTTGCGCATACCGGCAATGATGAAGCAGGCGATGATACCGCAGAGGAACACGTTGGCAAAGGTGGATGACACCACATCCATCTGTTCGCGGGGCATGGCGCTGAAGCCCCAAATGATGAGCGCGACCAAGGTACATAAAGCGCCAAGGAAGAGGAGCAACGTGCGGTTAAAGAGGTTGATGCGCTGGTACAGGCAGGTGACGATGAGGCCCACTACGGTAGAGAAGAAAGTAGCCAGGAGGATGGGTACGAACACATCGGTAGGCTGCGCAGCACCCATCTGGGCACGGTATACCATGACACTGATGGGCACGAGCGTGAGGCCCGAGGTGTTGAGCACGAGGAACATGATCATGGGATTGGTGGCGGTGTCCTTCTCGGTGTTCAACTCTTGCAGTTGCTCCATAGCCTTGAGGCCCATGGGGGTGGCGGCATTGTCGAGACCGAGCATATTGGCGGCAAAGTTCATGAAGATGGTGCCCGTTACAGGATGCCCCTTGGGGATGTCGGGGAAGATCTTCGAGAACACGGGGGCCAGCCATCGTGCCACGACATTGACCACACCTCCCTTCTCACCGATGCGCATGATGCCGAGCCAAAGCGAGAGCACACCCGTGAGACCGAGTGATATCTCAAAGGCCGACTTGGCCGATGAAAAGGTGGAATTCATGATGGCGGGGAATACCTCGGTGTCGCCAAAACAGACAAGGCGCACCAGGGCCACAGCAAAGGCCACGAGGAAGAAGGCTATCCAGATATAATTGAGGACCATGTTTTTAATTAGGAATTAGGAGTTAGGAATTAAGAGTTATGAGTTGCCTGCCGGACGGGTTCATTCACCGTTCACCATTCAACGTTTACCGTTCACTTGCGAAGATACGCAAAATACTTTGATGATGGTGCATTTACTCTCATTTTTTGTATTATTGCCATTATAATAGGGACATGATTTCCCGTTTCCAAACTTTATTTGTAATTTTGCCTCATAATATCAATATATATAGTTATGCAACAAGAATTATTTGTTTACAATACACTGACGAGACAGAAGGAGCTGTTCAAACCCCTGCACGAAGGACGCGTAGGCATGTACGTCTGCGGACCTACAGTATATGGCGATGCTCACTTGGGCCATGCCCGCCCTGCCATCACCTTTGACATCCTCTTCCGCTACCTGCAGCACTTGGGCTACAAGGTGCGCTATGTGCGCAACATCACTGACGTAGGCCACTTGGAGCACGATGCCGATGAGGGCGAAGATAAGGTGGCCAAGAAGGCACGCCTCGAGCAGCTTGAGCCCATGGAGGTGGTACAGCACTACCTGAACCGTTACCACAAGGCCATGGAGGCACTCAACGTGCTTCCCCCCAGCATCGAGCCGCACGCATCGGGACACATCATCGAACAGATTGCCTTGGTAAAGGAGATACTCGATAATGGCTATGCCTACGAGAGCGAGGGCTCGGTATACTTCGATGTGGAGAAGTACAATCGTGACCACCGCTACGGCAAGCTCTCGGGCCGCAACCTCGACGACGTGCTCAATACCTCACGCGACAACCTTGACGGACAGAGCGAGAAGCGCAACCCCGTAGACTTCGCCCTGTGGAAGAAGGCACAGCCCGAACATATCATGCGCTGGCCCTCACCCTGGAGCGACGGCTTCCCCGGATGGCACTGCGAGTGCACAGCCATGGGTAAAAAATACCTGGGAGAGCACTTTGACATCCACGGTGGTGGCATGGACCTCGTCTTCCCTCATCACGAATGCGAGATAGCACAGAGCGTAGCCAGCCAAGGCGACGATATGGTACACTACTGGATGCACAACAACATGATCACCATCAACGGACAGAAGATGGGTAAGTCGTACAACAACTTCATCAACCTGAGCGAGTTCTTCGCTGGCTCACACCCCCTGTTGGAACAGGCTTATAGCCCCATGACTATCCGCTTCTTCATCCTGCAGGCACACTACCGCAGCACAGTGGACTTCGGCAACGAAGCTTTGCAAGCATCGGAGAAGGGCCTCAACCGCCTGCTCGAAGCATGGAGCAGCCTCGAGCGCCTCACCCCCTCTGATACCTCAACGGTAGATGTAAGCGGCCTCCGCGCCAAGTGCTACGAAGCCATGAGCGACGACCTCAACACGCCCATCGTCATCAGCCATCTCTTCGACGCATCGCGCCTCATCAACCAAGTAGCCGACAAGAAGGCTACCATCAGCGCTGCAGACCTGGCTGAGCTGAAAGAGGTGTTCTCGCTATTCCTCTTCGATATACTCGGTTTACAAGCTCAGCAGGGTGGCGATAATAGTGGTCGCGAAGAGGCATTCGGCAAGGTGGTAGACATGCTCCTTGAGCAGCGTGCCATCGCCAAGGCCAATAAGGACTGGGCTACTAGCGACAAGATACGCAACGAGCTTGCTGCCCTTGGCTTCGAGATTAAGGATACCAAGGAGGGATGCACCTGGAAGTTGAACAAGTAACGGCCTCCCCCAACCCCCTCCCAAGGAGAGGGCTGTATAAGCATTGCTGAGCGTTCGGAGTTCTCCGAACACTCTGAGCTCTCTGATAAGAAACGAAATTATGCGAATACCCTCTATATTACTTATAGCTTTGCTTCTTGTCGCTTGTGGCGGCAAGAAGCAAAATGCTACTACTACGCAGCCCCAAGCAGCAGCCGTAGTGGTACCTACCTTCAATGCCGATAGCGCCTACCACTACACAGCAGAGCAGGTGGCCTTCGGCCCCCGTGTGCCCAATAGCGAGGCACACCGGGCCTGTGGCGACTGGCTCGAGAGCGAACTTGAGCGCTTCGGGGCACAGGTAACAGCACAAAACGTTACTTTACGCGCTTATGATGGTACCATACTTGCGGCTCGCAATATCATCGGCTCTTACAAGCCTGAACTGAAGAAGCGTGTGTTGCTGTGTGCCCACTGGGACAGTCGTCCCTGGGCCGATGCCGATCCTGACCCCAAGAATCACTACACGCCCATCCTTGGTGCCAATGATGGTGCCAGCGGCGTGGGTGTACTCCTCGAAGTAGCACGCCAACTGAAGTCCCATCCTACAGATATCGGAATAGACATCATCTTCTTTGATGCCGAA
>JAZONI010000096.1:0-3795 GCA_045654445.1 Bacteroidaceae bacterium
GTGAATGGTAGCTGTTTGTTGCGTCCAAGGCCGCTTGCATGAGGCTGTTGTTCGATGGTAGCTGTCCCAGTTCGGGAGCAGCGTCGGCCGTGTTCCATCCGTCCAGATAGTCCAGACGGTAATAGTTGCGGTTGCCCTGATTGTAGTTGTATTTCAACTTGTATGATGGCATCAGTCGCAGCTTCTTCTCACCTACAGGGAGGTCCAGATTATATGTCACCATGGGCGAAGCGTCTATGCGCACTTCGGGATGGTCGCTATAACGGTTCTGGAAGCTGCGTCCCCCATTGCCCGACAGGAGGTCGTAGTGCGAGTAGGAGGTGTTGAGTATATTTCTATAATTTCCCACGAAGTTGACCGTCACATAATCGGGCAGGTTGCCAATCTTGATGTAGGCATCACCCTTCAGCTCGCCACGGAACATGCGCTGTCGTGCCAGCTCGGCATTGGAATAGCCGTTTATCAACGAGCGGTCAACAAACTCGCTCTTGATGCTGCTGAACAGTGTGTCGAGGATGGAATGTCCGTACCCCTCTTTCGGGTTGTCTCTGAACTCGGCACTCTGCTCCAGCTGGTCGGTATTGCCATCGGCATACTCCGTGTATGCCTTGATGTTAACATACGACTGAGGGTATTTCAAGTCCAGATTGTGGTGCGATATCAGTTTGTTACGTCTCATATAAGAGTTTTTTGCTATACGCTGGTAGGTATCGCCCGACTCCAGGAAGTTCACTGCCGATGCCTTGCTCTCATGATTTATTCCCTCATACAGCCCCTTCACATAGCTATTGAGTTTCCATGTGTCCTGCTTGTCCTTGAGCAGCAGTTCCACACCGCCATACCGCATGTCGGTCAAGCCATTGGCCAGCCATCCCGAGTTCCAGTTGCCCGATGTCCCAGGCTCGCGCGTGTCGTTGATGTTGTTTACGTTGCCAAACAGGGCAAGGCGCGTGTTGTCGGTAAATCGCAGACCGAACGCCTGTGCCAGCCATCGCCCGTGCGTACCATATCCCGCTTCGGCATTGGCTATCCAGCCCGTGTTGTACTCGCGCTTGAGCTGCACATCCATCACGAGCGGCAGTTCGTCGAGCACCTCCTTTCCTGTGATATAGTCGTGTTCGGGTGACTTGTCATATACCTTCACCTTGTCTACCATGTAGGCCGGCAGATTGTCCAGTGCCACCTTGGGGTCGCCAGTGAAGAAGTTCTCGCCATTGAGCAGGAGGCTGCTCACGAAGCGTCCGTTCACCATGATGCGCCCGCCGTCGAGCTGCACACCGGGCAGCTTTCTCACCAGTTCGTCGAGCATCGACCCCTGAGAGAGTTGGAACGCATCGGCATTGTACACGATGGTGTCGCCACGCATCACCATGCGTATCTGTGTGGCTACAATCTCCACATCGTCCAGGTTGATGGTCGACATTCTGCGCAGTTTCACATCCTCGAACGGGAAATATACGGCACGTCTGTTGCCCGACAGGTGCACAGGCTGATACCCCGTATCATACCCATTGGCTCTGAAACGCAATATCACATCCCGATGCTCACGGCCGAGGTTAACGATGCAGTTCACGTTGCGTTCCATGAAGTTGGCAAACTCATACGAATCCAAATCCCCCACGATAACCGTGCTGTCGGGAGTCAACACATCTATCTTCACAGGATGCAGCAGCTCATACGTAAAAGAGTCCACTACACGTCCAAAGACATATACTGAGTCATTGGCCTGTGCATACAGCGTCCCAATGGGTGCTACCGATAGCAGCATCATCACTGCCCATAGTTTCATTCGTTGTTTCATATCTTTATTGTATTTGGTGGTTTTTATGCAAACAAAGTTAGGATACTTGTCAATCCTCATCACTAAAAAAATCGCACAAAATGCTTTCCCCGATGAAAAGTGTCCAATTTTTTGACACTTTTGGGTGATAATTTATTTATGGATAATTTACGGGAATTTATGTTGAAAAAAAGGGACACGAAACGAAGTTCGCCGCCCGCAGGGGCTAAAGGCAATTTTAAGGAATTATTGTTTTGATTGCTTCATCACTTCACTAAAAACATTTAGTCCATATTCATCTTGAGCCAATATGTCACGACACCTTCGCCATATCCTTTCATCTTATCCAGTATTACTCCTTCGGGAGAGACAATGAAAAACGTAGGATATCCCATAACATTATATAGTGTGCTGATGGCATCATACTCCCGTCCCTTGAGGTCATTGAGACTGTACCAGCTAATTCCATGTTCGATTGAGGATTGCTTCCATGTACTTTTTGCATCAATGCTGATGCTAACCACTTCCAGCTTGTCGGACATTGTCTCGGCAATTGTTTTCAACTCAGGGATACTGAGTTTGCAAGGGCCACAATGGGCTCCCCAGAAATCGAGCAGAAGATATTTCCCCTTGAAGTCCTGTAGATAATGCGTATTCCCCAGTGTGTCATACAAGGCAATGTATGGGATGGTGTCACCTATTTCCAGTGGACCAACCTGTTGCTGTAATTCCGTATTCTTCACTGCATGGCGTTTGGTGCTCTTCCCTCCTATTAATTGGGCTGGTAAATCAAACTCAACAAGTACGTGCTGAGGCATACGGGCAATACCATATAACTTGCCATTCTTGCCCACTGCTATCTTTTTCAGGTGACAATTGAGGTGTAGCGTTGAGACGTATTCCCCACTATGGTCGAATACCAATACCTTGTTTGAACAAGACTTTGTAATATCATTCGCGTTGTATCGACTCATGAGTGTGTCTACATACAGCAGATATACATAATGTTCATCGGCTGCCAATGACTTCAGTGGGCCAGTGGCTTTTTCTTTGTCGTATCGTATGGCATCGTTGGATATCTTATAATGAGGAGTACGGTAAAAGCATTCCCACTGTTTCTGCATAGTGTCACCTTGCAACCTATATGCTGCCATATAGGGCAAGTTCTCGGCGGCATAGAAGAATGTCCTACCACTCGCAGCCATATAACCGTTAAGGTCATTGCGCATGGCATACCATGTAAGAGAGTCACCCACTGGCGAATCTCCAAAGCGACAACTAGGCTGTAACAGACTATTCGACAATGTAAACAGACTGCCGTCACCTTTGAACAGGCACGATACGTATTGGTTGGAATTGGGTAACAGCGTATATCGGGTGTCCTTGGGCATAATCTCTTCCCCAGGTTTCGCTCTTCGGTAAGTAGCCTTCAGTCTTTTCTTTGCACTCATAACACCATCGGAGTCAATACCGATGACTCTCAGCGACATCTCGTTGATGTCGTTAATGCCAAAAGTGTTGCCCGATGCAAATGTAAGTACTGGCTGGCGGAATTCATCAACACCGCTTCCTATACGACCGTATGCATGGCAGAACTCCAGATTGTCAGCAATAGAATACGTATGACATACACCGTCTTCGAAGAAAGCCGATACGAGAATCACAAATGAGTCAGCTACGGCAATCTGTACATCATCCATCAACTTGATGTCGTGACTTGTATATTCTAACCAATAAGCATTTTCTTTATTTCCACACGCCCCCAGCAGCACCGCCACGGCAAGGGCAAGGAATTGTTTTGTCTTCATTGTATTTTGGTTGTTTATGTCGTTACACGAATCTTATTTATGGATAATTTATGGTCAATTTACGGGAATTTATGTTGAAAAAAGGGAACACGAAACGAAGTTCGCCGCCCGAAGGGGCCAAAGGCAATTGCCATGTAATTAGCCATAAATATTCATGAATTACAACTTCTCCTGCAATATCCGCTCTACCTCTTCGGCTGTGGGGTG
>JAZONI010000097.1:0-9367 GCA_045654445.1 Bacteroidaceae bacterium
TCACTTCACTCGTCCCCCTGTCTGGGGGCGTAGCGAGGCCTTTAGAGGGTTGTCTAAATACCAAGCCGTACCGAGTGAGGGGAGCGCAGTGCTCTGCGCGACGGAGGACCCGATAGGGAGCACGAAGTGCGGAGGGGGTACAAGAGGGGTAGGGGGACGAGCGGAACAAAGAGGAGCGGAGGGGGTGTAGAGCTATACAATAGCTTCATGCACCCCCTCCGTTTCGTTTCACTTCACTCGTCCCCCTGTCTGGGGGCGTAGCGAGGCCTTTAGAGGGTTGTCTAAATACCAAGCCGTACCGAGTGAGGGGAGCGCAGTGCTCTGCGCGACGGAGGACCCGATAGGGTGCCGGCAGCGACGCTGAGTATATTCTGAGTTTTAGAGTTTATCGGACACCAATAATTGCTTATATCGAACTCACGTTAAAATAGGGTGGCCTAGGCCACCCTATTACTTAGTATATTATCGTTGCGAATTAAAAGTCAAATAGGTCACTCATGCCGAGCATTCCCTCATGGGTAGCGGTGTACTCGGCAGCCAATACAGCACCGAGAGCAAAGCCGCGGCGGCTTTTGGCATCGTGGGTAATAGTAATGCTGTCGGCCTCAGAGTCGTAACGGATACTGTGTATGCCAGGGACCTCACCTTCGCGGATAGAGTTCACGGGGAGTTCGTCGGCAGCGCAGTCGGTGGTGCCGCTCAGTGTGCCGTCGGCAGAGAGCAGTGTGCCAGGTACCCAACGTGCTTTGCGGTCAAGGTTCTCAAGAATGCCTTCGGCCAGTGTAATGGCAGTGCCGCTAGGGGCGTCAAGTTTGTGGATATGATGTGTCTCGCTCATGCTCACATCGTACTCGTCAAAGCGGTTCATCAGCTTGGCCAGGTACTTGTTCACGGCAGCAAACACGGCTACGCCGAGGCTGAAATTTGATGACCAGAAGAGAGTCTTGCCCCCCTCGGTGCAGAGGCTGCGTACCTCATCGCCATGTTCCTCGAGCCAGCCTGTACTACCCGAAACCACCTTTACGCCTGCAGCGAAGGCTTTCATATAATTATCATAGGCCACCATGGGATTGGTAAACTCGATAGCCACATCGGCACTGCGGAAGGCCTCGGAGGCAAAGTCGTCTTGATTGTCTATATCGATGACACAGACAATCTCGTGTCCGCGCTGTAGGGCAATCTGTTCAATCATCTTACCCATCTTACCATAACCTATCAATGCTATTTTCATAATGCTTATCTATATTTATGCGTATTAAAGTATCGTTTCAATAAAGAGCCGTACCGAATCGCTCACCTGCGCTGCATTTTCCAAGCGGTCGGCGCAGAAGGTGTGTGTAGCACGAGAGTAGTAAGGCATGCGGCGACCCAGCATCTCAGCAATGTAGGTGCGCAACTCCTCGGCGCTCTTACCTGCCACTAAGGGGCGCTGCACACGGGCTATCGTGAGGCGGGTGTAAATGACATCGACCGATGCGTCGAGAAACACGGTGACGCCCTGTGTATTCATATAGTCCATGTTGTCGAAGAAACAGGGGGTACCGCCGCCTGTAGCGATGACGACATCCTCAAACTCGGCAACCTCGTGCAGCATGTTACGCTCAATCTGACGGAAAGCCTCCTCGCCACGCTGGACAAAGAGTTGCGACACGGTACAGCGATAGCGGTTCTCGATGTAGTGGTCGAGGTCGATGAACTGCAGACCCATCTCCTTGGCAAGCGCTTTGCCCAAGGTGGTCTTACCAGCAGCCATAAATCCGACAAGCAGGATGCGCTTCATATCACTTGCTCTTGCGTCGACGGGGTGAAGCAGGCTTCTCGGCTGCCTTCTCAATAATCTCCATGCAAGCAGCAAGGTCAAGTGTGGCAGGGTCGGTGCCTGTGGGTATCTTATAGTTCTTGCCAGCCATGGCAATGTAGGGGCCATAGCGACCATTAAGAATCTCTACATCGGGGTTCTCAGCGAAGGATTTGATGAGGCGCTGCTGCTCAAACTGGCGTTTCTTCTCAATGAGAGCAATAGCCTCATCCAAGGTTACCTGCATAGGGTCGATACCTGCGGGCAGACTCACATACTCCTTGCCTAACTGTACGTAAGGACCGAAACGGCCTACGTTGATCACGATGGAACCCGACTCCCACTCGCCAAGTGTGCGGGGCAATGCAAAGAGTTCCAGAGCCTCATCGAGCGTGATGCTATCAATAGACTGCCCCTTCTGCAATTGGGCAAAACGAGGCTTTTCAGTATCAGAAGCCAAGCCTACCTGCACCACGGGACCAAAACGGCCGATCTTCACCGACACTTGACGTCCGCTCTTGGGATCGACGCCAAGAACGCGCTCGCCCACCTTGTGCTCTTGCTTCTCATTCATCGAGCGGTCGATAAGGGGGGCAAAGTCGCTGTAGAAGGCTGCGATGACACCATCCCAAGGTTTCTCGCCTTCGGCTACTTCGTCAAACTCCTTCTCGATGTTGGCGGTAAAATTATAGTCGAGCACTTGAGGGAAGTAGTCGATGAGGTAATCGTTGACCACTGTACCAATATCGGTAGGTTTGAGGCTTGCCTTCTCACTACCATAGGTCTCGCTTGTCATCTTGTCAGTCACCTTACCGTTCTTGAGTTTCAAGACATTGATAGTGCGTTCCTGACTGGGAGTATCTTCCTTGATTACATAGTCACGATTCTGTATGGTGCTGATGGTTGGAGCATAAGTAGAGGGTCGGCCTATGCCAAGTTCTTCAAGTTTCTTTACAAGGCTACCTTCGTTATATCGGCTGGGACCTTGTGTGTAGCGCTCTATCGCTTGCACCTCGCTATATTGCAATGGCTGGTCGCGATGCAAGGGAGGAAGCAGACCTTTCTGTCCTTCGCCCTCCTCATCGGCACTGGCACGGTAGACGCGCAGGAAACCGTCGAACACAAGTACCTCACCAGTGGCTGTAAAGATATAGGAGGATCCACTCATGCTGATGGTGGCAATGGTCTTCTCAAACTGCGCCTCGGCCATCTGTGAGGCGATAGTACGCTTCCAGATGAGTTCGTAGAGGCGACGCTCAGGAGCCGGAGCATCGATGCTCTGGCGGTCCATATAGGTAGGGCGGATGGCTTCGTGAGCCTCTTGTGCGCCCTTGGTCTTGGTCTTGAAGTTACGTATCTGGTGATACTCCTTGCCCATGCTTTCGACAATCACCTTCTTGCTAGCACCGAGGCAGAGATCCGAGAGGTTGGTAGAGTCAGTACGCATATAGGTAATTTGTCCTGACTCGTAGAGCCGTTGGGCGATGGTCATCGTCTGCGACACTGAGAAGCCCAACTTGCGTGCGGCCTCCTGCTGCAGGGTCGATGTGGTGAAGGGTGCTGATGGATACTTGCTTGATGGCTTGGTCTGCACCTCCTCAATAGTGAAGGTTGCATCTTTGCATGCCTGAAGGAAGGCTTCGGCCTCGGCCTTCTCCTTGAAGCGAGTACCCAGTTCGGCCTTCATCTCTGTGGTGTTACCATTGCCGTCGGGCACCATGAAGGTGGCTACCACACGGTATGAGGCCTCGCTCTGGAAAGCATGCATCTCACGCTCGCGCTCCACGATGAGGCGTACAGCCACAGATTGCACACGTCCTGCCGATAGTGACGGGTTCACCTTCTTCCACAACACGGGAGAGAGTTTGAAACCTACGATGCGGTCAAGCACGCGACGTGCCTGCTGCGCATTGACGAGATTGATGTCGATGTCGCGCGGCGCCTGTATGGCAGCGGTGATGGCATCTTTTGTAATCTCGTGAAAGACGATACGCTTGGTGTTTTCGGCCTTGAGCCCCAACACCTCGAACAAGTGCCAACTGATGGCCTCTCCCTCGCGGTCTTCATCGGATGCGAGCCACACGGTTTCGGCCTGTGCCGCCGCCTTGCGCAACTCTTCAACCACCTTCTTCTTATCGGAAGGTATCTCATACGTAGGTGCAAACGTATCGATATCGATACTGAAATCCTTCTTCTTCAAGTCGCGGATGTGACCGAAACTTGACATCACCTTATAGTCCTTACCAAGAAATTTCTCTATCGTTTTGGCCTTAGCCGGAGACTCAACAATTACTAAATTCTTTTGCATAACTTTATACAGCTTTCACGAATTTGGCCGCAAAAGTAGACAAAAAAAATCAATCCCTATTATAATATAGGTATAAAAGTGCCTTTTTGAAGAAAATTTAAAACTTGAAGACCGCACCTGCCATCACATTGAATCCCTGTGAAGGATACCCCGCATAGTGTTGATAGCGTCGATTAAGCAGGTTGTGTCCATCAAGGAAGAACGACCATTGGCGATTCATGGCATAGTGCGCACCAAGACTCCAGTTGATGATGGATACTTCGCGAGGAGTATCTTCCACCTCAGTAAAAGTGACATAGCGGCAATCGCTGTTCAAATAGAGACCTTTGATGATGCGTATTCGTGCCAACAAGTTGACGTCAAGCTGAGGAGCACGGCCGAGAACCGCCTGCTGCCCCTTCACCATCCAATGGTTATATCGGGCATCAGCAGAGAGTTGCAAAATGTCCTTATACAAATATCGCACGTCACCTTCAGCATAAAGAACCCGTGCATTATGATTAGCGATACCACTATACACAAAACCCAAGGTATCGGCAGCTACGCTGAACAAGGCATCGGCCACCACCTTATATCCTCCACCCAAATGCATGGAAAGACCTTCGAAAAGACGAAGGTTAGCACCCATCTGTGCATTGAGGTAGGTATAACTGCTTCGCAGTTGCTCAGCACTTGCCCAATAGGGCGAGACTGCATATAAGCGACTCAACGTAGTGATGTCACGTCCTCCATTCAACACAAAATCAGCCGAGAAGATTTTGGTGGGCACGTAACTTATGCTGCATTGAGGCGAGACCTGAACGATGGGACCATTATGGGTCAAGAAATCCAAATTGGCACCAGCCAAAAACTGCCAATTGCCGTATCTGTAGTTCCACTCCGGAGTGAAACCTAAGGAGTAATAATTACGATATCCCTCAAGGCCATGATACATGAGCAGGTCACTACGGATACGCAGTGTTGCAATACCTTTTTCGTAGAAGTCAGCGCTGAATGAGCCCATAGTGTGCAGATGCTGTTCACAATGGTTATGCGCAGTTCCCCATAGGGTGGCACGATCAAAGTAAGTATAGCGGCTATCAAACTGATAATTATAATGTTCGCGCACTATACCTCGCAACTTGAAATAGGCATTCACCATCATAGATTGCTGGTCATTAGTATACCCCTCGCCAAGATTACGGGTCTGGTAGTTGTAAAGATAGTTCACGACACTGCCTCCGGCCTCCAGTTCAGCTTTACCCAAAGATAGTCGGTAGTCGGCATTGACCCCCATATCGTGCAAGGACGAAAACCACCTGTCGCCATCGACATTCTTTATATAGCCATTCCAACCATGCAGATGTGCCTTGAATGCAAGATTCTGGTTCTTCTTGATATTTACGTTATAAGTAGCCAGTCCATTCAGATTATTATAATTACCATAACCCAAGTGAACATAACCAGGGAACAGGTCTCCCTGTTCCAGAGCAATTGGCTGCACTGCATCGATGGCGCGTACGAATTTCTGAATTGGCTGGTTCTCGTCGGCATAGACAACCTGCTCTTTCTGCATTGAGGGACTCACCGCATCGGGAATAAAATTACGTTTCACCGCACCTGCGATAACTGGATTGTACGTACTCTCTATGAGCACCATGCGGTTGATCGTATCATTAACCTGCGCTATGCCGACAAGAGAAACAAACGTCAGGCACAATAGTGAGAAGTATCTTTTCATAATGGAATATCTTATTGATTATTGTCTGTATTTAATGCGTTCAATCGTGTCTCAATCATCGAAGCAATGTCGTCTTTGGCTTGATAACTCTGCTTGAGCGATAACAGGTACTGCTTTGCTTCGATAACTCTTTCTTTCTTGACATAGACATCGGACAGAAGAACAAAACTGCGTGCCAACCAATAGCTATGCGGGGTACTCACACTGATATAATCGAGCACCAACTGCTCAGCCTTATCGTATTGTTGCAAATCGTAGTAGAGTTGACCGAGCAAGTATTTGGCCTCAGCTCCATAGACATTTCGCGTATCCTTTGATAACACAACCAAATCCTCTATAGCTGATTCCTTTTTCCCAGTCGCAAGGTAGGCCTTTGCACGATAGTAACGCAATTCGACCGCTGTCTCAGGAGCCAATTTACTATTATTGAGCACTTCACCCGTCTCAGTAATGATAAGACTATGGTTGCCAACTCTCTGCGCTGCCCGCAGGCGGTGTATCTGTGCATGCAACTTCGTTGATGGGCTGTTCGAAATATTAATCAACTCACCATAGGCCTCTTGTGCCAACATGTAATCTTTCTGGTCATAAGCCAGGTCGGCCACCATGCGCGTTGCTTCTTCCTTGTATTTGCTATTACGCCCTGCTACAAGTTGTAGATAGTGTAGTGCCTGTTTAGGATTGTTCTGCTTGTGATAGATACAGCCCATATAATATTGCGCATCATTCACATATGCACCAGTCTTAAACTGTTCGAGATATTTAGCAAAACTCTCTATAGCTTTCTTTTCCTCACCACGGACATAGGCTAGTTCAGCAGCCTTATAAGCGAGTGAATCGTGCTCATTCACCTCAACCGTTACCATGCCCGAGGTTTGTGAGGCAAACTCCACATAACTATCCACCATATTCTCCTCCACATAAAGGTTCTTCAGGTCACGCATAGCAAGATTTGCCTGTTCACTACCTGGATAGTCAGTTATAACCCTCTTGTAGGCCTTAATTGCCAACTGAATATTATCGTTCTGATAATAAATGAGTGCAATCTCATTGCCTGCCTTCGACGCATATTGGCTTTGAGGATACTTTTCGGTCAATTGTTCGAATGCTTGGATAGCCTGCTCACCCTTATCAAGCTGTACATAGGCACGCCCCTTTTCATAAAGAGCATCATCAATATAGTCAGACTGAGGATAGTTCTCTACCAAATAGGTGAGCGTTCCAATCTTATCGGAATAGCGTCCTGTAAGCCCTTGCGTAAATCCCTTCTGATAAATCGCATAGTCGGCAATCGAAGCATCCAAACTGACTGCCTTCTCATATGCATCCTCGGCACTATTATACTTACGTGAATAGAAATAACAATCACCTATACGCATCTGCGCATCGGCTAACGTGGTATTGTCAATGGCCTGAGATGAAGAGGGATACTTCTGCTGCAAAAGATTAAACTGTTTAAAAGCATCTTGATATTTCTGTTGCACAAAATGAGCATAGCCCTGCCCATAGAGAGCCAAGGCATAGATGCGTCCACTACATTCATTGGTGAGATTGAAATATTGAGTATAGTCCTTCGTTGCCTGGCGATAGTTGCCCTTACGATAATAGGCCTCACCGCGCCAGAAATAAGTATCGGCACGTGTCTGACGATTATAATCACCCACATTTAGCGACTCGCTGAGTTTTGCTATAGCCTTGTCGATATCCGAATTGGCAAAAGCCTCGGTACCAGACTTATAAAGCAAGCATTGCTTGGCCTCCAACACCATGCGACTAGGCTTCTGAATTTTCGATATCGACTGTAAGGCCGACTCATAGTTACGAGTGTTCATATAGGTCTCTACGAGGTAACTATTGACACGGTCACTATATTCTGAATGTGGAAATTCATTGATAAACTTCTCCAGTGACTCTACAGCCTCGCCAAATCCCGAGTATGCGGTCTCATGTACGCATACGGTGTAGTTATACATGGCGCGTTCGCGCAGACGGCGGTTGGCAGTCATGGCTGCCGCCTGTTCAAAACAAAGGCGTGCCTTATTCTTATCTCCAAGTTTCAGATAAGCTAATCCACTATGCAACTGTGCGCTCTGCACGATCTCATCATTGTCATTGCCAACCATAGCCAAAACCTCAGGAGCACGCAGATACTCTTGCGAACCGAAATGTGACATTCCCAATTGATACAGCACTTCGCGCTTAGGTTCATCAGTCTCAGCCAGATACTCTTCAAGTACGATGGCAGCACTCAAATAACGCCCTTGAGCATAGAGAGCCTCACCCTGTATACGTTTCAGTTCCGTAACAGGTTCTGTAGCACCATACTCATCAATGTAGGCCACAGCTAATGCCTCGGCCTTCGCATAATCCCTAGTTTCAAGCGCTATCTCGGCGAGATAACGTCGTGCCTGACGATGAAAGCGCGCATTGTCCATCATCTCCTCCATACCTTCCCGTGCTGTGTCAAACTTACGGTTTATGAAGTCAATATATGCCGTGTAGAAGGTCACCTCATCGTCATACATTTCACTTATAATATCTAATATTCGCCATTGCGCAGCAGCTTCGTCATAGCGTTCCTCCTCCATCATTGCCATAGCATAGGCAAGAATCACCTCATCGCGTTCCTCATGGCTCAGTTGGTCGGGGTCTACCTCCTGCATGGCCTCAATCACGGCAGCATAGTCACCCTGAGCATAGTTGCTGAGCATAGCTAACGCCCTCATGCGGTTCACATCGGGTGTAGCAGGATAGGCATAGAGATACCGCTCTATCGCCTCACCAGCCTTTGCGGCATCACGATGATAGGCTATCAACGTAAGCAGTCTTTCTGCCTCACGCTTTTGGGAACAAACCAAAGGAGACGCTGCAATTTTTCGCAATATCACCTCAGCCATCTCATAGTTCCCCTCATCATAGAGCAACCTCGCTTGGCGCAACTCATTTTCCGGAATGTCAGTACGTACATATTCACTACTCAAGGTGCTGATATTCTGTGCTTGCGCACACAATGTTACACACATCAGCAATAGTAAGATATACTTTTTCATCTTCAGCTACATTTACAATATACGAGTGCAAAGATACGAATAAGCAAGCGAAATAGTATCAAGTTTAGCGGAATAATTTGACACTTATAAGAAAATAAGAGGCTCAATTCTCATCGATAAAAGATACTTAAAATAGATTTATCTTCCCTATCTTCCGCTTGTTTTTGCAGACTGAATTAGGCTGCACCTCAGAAACATGCATGTAAACTTGCTTTTTCGTTCGGTTTGCACTCCCTTTAACTTGCTTCCGCAAGTTGAAGATAGGCTTCGGCTCGGAAATCTTCAAATAAATTTGATATTTCGCTCGCCTTGCACTATCTTTGCAAGCTGAAATAAAAATGTGCAACAGAAGCACTTCAAATTTGTATATAATTATATAAGTATAAGATAATGGAAATTACATTGCAGAACGTGAGCGAAGTAAAAGGTATGCTCACTGTAAAGTTGGCTAAGGCTGACTATGAACCCAAGGTAGAAAAGGCTCTCAAGAC
>JAZONI010000098.1:0-29511 GCA_045654445.1 Bacteroidaceae bacterium
TCAATGTAAAGCATTCTGTTAGTATTAATGGTACTCAGAAATTGTTATTTACAGTTCCTGAACCAGGAGTGTATTTTGTATACTTGAGAAATCTAAATAAGTGTTGGGTGTTTGAAACAGATTTTGTAGCTAAAAAGTAGCCTTTGATGAAATTTTATGGTTGTATTTATAGTTGGATTCCACTTTTGCCTTTGCAGTTGTGTAATCCAACTATAGCTTGATAGTCGTAGTTATAATATTATATTCATTATTTCTTTGGCTGAATTATTATCAAAATGAGTACATTTCTTAACAATAGGTATAAGTTAATTCGTCAAATTGGTGAAGGCGGATATGGAGTCGTATGGCTTGCTAATGACATTACAAACAATACGGAAGTTGCTGTTAAGATTTACAAGGATTCTATACCTTGTGATATGGTAGAACGAGCCCGTAAAGAATATGCAATTGGAATGAGTTTATATCATCCCAATATTCTGCCATCATATGATTTTAATCATCATGAAGGATTTTTGTTTATAGTTATGCCATATTGCTCTTTTGGGTCTATTGCTAAATCTGTTAAGATTCCAGAACATACATTGTGGAGGATTATAAAGGATATTGCATGTGGACTTGAGTATTTACACAATTGCGGAATAATACATTTGGATATCAAACCAAGTAATATATTATTAGATTCTCGAGGTCGTTATGTTATCTCTGATTTTGGGTTGTCGCATAGTGCTGCAAGTCTAATCTACTCATATAATAAAGCTATAACTATTGGAGGTATTGCATATATGTCTCCTGAAAGGTTTGCCTTCAATAAAAAGATTGATACCTCTAGTGATATTTGGTCATTGGGTGTTGCTATATATGAATTGGTCACAGGAGAACTTCCTTTTCGCGGTGGTGGTCAACAGCAACTGTCTGATTGTATATTTAAACTTCAGTGTGATAAGTGCTCAAAAAGATTGAGCAAACTAATTGATGCATGTATTAACCCATGTCCTCAGATTCGTCCTTCAGCTACAGAGATAATAGCTTTAGCTGATTCGATGATTCTAGGGAATGAGGCAGAGTGTGATGAACTATGTACGGATGGCTTGGAAAGTCTGGGCGCACTAAATTTTCTAACATTGGATGGCACACTTGCTTGTTCATTCTATAACTCATATAATAACTCTGTCCTTTCCGCAATGAAGCGGTATAAAATAGTAAAATCAGCCAAAGAGTCATTGTATGGGATTGTTGATGATAAAGGAATTATTATCGTTGATTTCTTGTATGATGAGATTAGTAATTTCAGGGAGTCCTGTTGGCCAGGACCAGGACCAGGACGCCCCCGAGACGAATTCTTTATTGGTGCCTTTTTTAGGCAAGGTAATGATGCGGGATATTTTATAATACAAGATGATGGTAATATTGCAGAATATAAAAGATGTTTATATGAAGAGTTTGTTAGACTCTGTCAGTTGACATAAGCCTTGCAACAAAGGGGAAGAGACCATTGTTGTAAACTTAAGTATCTAATTGCAAATTGAAACAATAAACCTCTTCCTGAATAATGGGAATGTATGGTGGTGATAAGACGACTTTTAATAGTGAAAAATAGAGGTGTAACGTAAGCATCCGATAAAGTATATCTTGTAGCATTTGTAGTTGTGTCATACTTTTTGCCTTGCAATAGTGACACAACTACAATTGTTTTATAAACAGCGAAGATTTTGGACGCCAACTATTGATCAACCATTTCCATACAAAGATGACCAGCTCAACGATGACGAAGACGATAACGGAAACTCAAGTTAATTTACAATTGGATAATTTACAAGGACAATGGAGTGACTCTCACAACGAGGGTAAAAGATGAAATGGACATTGATGCAGGCCCTATACTATTAGAGTTGAGTCCATCGGGAACCGCCTTCTTTGCAGGTCCCACCTTCTACTTTGACGACACCAAAGTAGAGAATGCCATCTTAAGAACCGCCGAGACGGCTGGCCATACCGTAGTGATGGGCAACAAGCGCCACTACCTCCTAGCCAATGTTGCTCTTGTTGGCGAAGCTATCATGCTGGCAATGCGGACGCATACATAACATCAGAAGAATCTATGAGAAATCTTTAATAAATCTTAAACTGAAGCTTATTTACTTAGAGATTTCACAAATCAACAAAATATCATTATCTTTGCATTTTGAACAGCTAAGATTGGTTGTGATCGTTAGAAATAAGACAAGTTTTATTCCTCGTTGCACAATCTTTGCAAAAAAATAATGATGTGAACATACTATATCATATGATAAAGAATATCATACTATCGAGTCTGTATCTTTGTTGTGCATTGACAGCCACAGCACAACAGATGAGCGAGAACGATCATATACGTCGAGGGAACAAGTTATATGCCGACAGTCTGTTTGAGAAGGCTGAGGTGGAATATCGCAAGGCACTGGAACTGAATCCCGCATCGACAGATGCACTGTACAATTTGGGTAATGCGCTCTATAATCAAGCGGTGACAACTCCTGCAAAGGGTGAGGAGGCATTGGCACAATATTCCACTGCTGCCAAGCTGGAAACTGACAAGTCACGACTGGCACAGATATATCATAATATAGGAGTGCTCATGTATGCTGCACAGCAATATGGAGAGAGCGTAGAGGCTTATAAAGAGGCGTTGCGCAACAACCCAGCCGACCATGAGACACGCTACAATCTTGCCATGGCTATGCACATGAACAAGCAACAACAGCAGGAGCAGCAACAGAATCAAGAACAACAGCAAGACCAGAAACAAGAAGAGCAACAAGAGCAAAAGCAGGATCAGCAGCAACAGGAACAACAAAACCAAGAACAGCAACAGCAGCAACAACAAGACCAACAACAGCAGGAACGAAGCGACGAGCAGATCTCTAAGGAGAACGCCGAGCAGATACTCAATGCATTGATGCAAGATGAGAAAGAGCTGCAAGAGAAACAAAAGAAGATGATGCAGCAACAGCAGGGCAAGACGCTGGAGAAGGATTGGTAATCTATAGAATAGAATTTCAGTAATAAAACTGCAAACAGTCGGGTGGTAGACGTTTTATCTGCGTACCCGAAGCAGTGGATGAAGTCAAGTATATAAAGTTGAAAAGAGTGGAGATATAATGAAAAAACTACTTTTAACATTCACACTCCTCGTCGCTACCTTTGCCTATGTGAAGGCCGATGAGGTGACCTTTACGGCCGATGCGCCCAATGCGGTGGTGATGGGCGAAACGTTCAGATTGTCATACACCGTGAATACGCACAATGCCAAGAGTTTCCGAGTGGGCAATATTACCGACTTCGATATCCTCTCAGGCCCTAACCAGTCAAGTTCATCGAGCACTTCAATCATCAACGGAGTGCGTACGTCAACAAAGACACTGACCTTTACCTGTATCTTACGCCCCAAGAAGGAGGGTACCTATACCATCCCTGCGGCAACCATCACTGCCGAAGGAAAACCGATGACTTCAAAGGCACTGACCGTGAAGGTACTGCCTCCCGACCAAAAGGCACAAGCACAGCAGTCAGGTTCACAAGCGGGTAGGGGAGCTGCCACCTCGCAGACAGGTGCAATTGGTGACGACGACCTGTTTATCGTGGCTACCGTGAATAAGAAAAAGGTGTATGAACAAGAAGCTATATTGCTGACATACAAGATATACACTACCGTAAATCTTACTAATGTGAGTGGTAAGATGCCCGACCTCAAGGGTTTCCACACACAGGAGGTGGAGATGCCTAAGGGTAACCGCGAGTTTGAATTGGAGCATTACAAAGGTCGCAACTACCGCACCATCGTGTGGAGCCAGTATGTGCTGTTCCCCCAGCAGAGCGGACAATTGGAGATACCCTCCATCACTTTCGAGGGGACCGTGGCACAGCGTGTGCAAAACTACGACCCCTTCGAAGCCTTCTTCAATGGCGGCAGCAGTTATGTTAACGTGCAGAAGCCGATACGTACACCCAAACTCACGATTGATGTGAGTCCGCTTCCCTCGGGCAAGCCTGCATCGTATGGAGGTGCGGTGGGAGATTTTAATATCTCATCGTCAATCAGCACTACCGAGCTGAAGGAGAATGAGGCTGTTACGCTCAAACTCATCATCTCGGGAACGGGTAACATGAAACTAATCAAGACACCTGAGGTGAATTTCCCTGCAGACTTTGAGGTATACGACCCCAAAGTGGATAATAAGTTTACCTTGAAGGCTGGCGGTCTATCGGGCAATAAGGTCATTGAGTACCTAGCCATACCGCGCTATGGTGGCAACTACACCATCCCTGCGGTAGAGTTTACCTATTTTGATATCAAGAGTAGTGCTTACAAGACACTGAAAACTCCTGAATATACACTCAACGTGGCCAAGGGAGAGGGTAGTGGAGCTACCGTCAACACAGGGTATGTGAGCAAGGAAGACCTCCGTTTGCTGGGTCAGGATATCCGTTATATCAACCTTAAGGAGGTTAGCTATCGTCCTCATGGACAGTTTTTCTACGGTACCTTTGGCTATTGGTTGTGGTACATCATCCCCTTGGTAGGTTTCTTCGTTATACTGATTGTCTATCGTAAGCAGGCTGCTGAGAATGCCAACATTGCCAAGACCAAGAATAAGAAGGCCGGTAAGGTGGCTACACGTCGCCTCAAGGTGGCCAAGGCCAAGATGGGACATGACAAGGCCGGATTCTATGATGAGGTGCTGAAAGCCATCTGGGGTTACCTGAGCGACAAACTCATCATGCCCGTATCGGAATTGTCAAAGGAGAACATTGCGGCTGAGTTGGCAAGTCGTCAGGTGTCCGAAGCACTGATAGGGGAGTGTAACGCCCTGCTTGGCGAGTGTGAGTTTGCCCGTTATGCCCCTTCTCTATCAGGTGTGTCTGAGGAGGTGATCTATAACCGCACGGCCGAACTGATGAACAATCTGGAAAATGAGATTAAGAACAGCAAGATTGCTAAGTAAAGTATAATTTGTAAATTGTCAACTTGTAAATCAATGAAACGATACCTTATATATATATATGTAGTCCTTTGCAGCATGACAGCACTGCACGCGCAGACCTTTGCTGACAGCACCACCGTATATACCAAGGCTATGGCCGATAGCGCCTATGCTGCGGCCGACTATGCTGCAGCCATACACATCTATGAGCATCTAATCCATACACAAGGTGAGGCAGCAGCGGTGTACTATAACTTGGGCGGTGCCTACTACAAGGTTGGTGATATAGCTCGTTCGACACTCAACTATGAGCGTGCTCTACTGATAGACCCTTCGAACGAGGACATACTATTCAACTTGGAGTTGGCACGTAGCAAGGCGGTAGACAAGAATGCCATTGTTACCGAACTCTTTTTCGTGCGTTGGTGGAAGCAATTTTCGGCCATTTTATCGGTCGATGGATGGGCAAAATGCGGAATTATCTGCTTTATTATGCTAATTTTGTGTCTATCGCTATTTATTTTTAGCAAAAAGAGTAAAACTAAAAAAATTATCTTTATATTTGCATTACTCTCTGCGATATGTACCATCGTGGCCAACGTAATGGCTGCCAATCAAAAAGAGAAAATGGTACAGCGCGAGAATGCCATCATCATGGAACCTAGTGTTACCATACGTAGTACACCTAGTGTGACTGGTACGGAGCTCTTTATCCTCCATGAAGGTAAAAAGGTAAAGATTAAAGACGATAGTATGAAAGAGTGGAAGGAAATCGAAATAGAGGATGGCAACATCGGCTGGCTTCCCGCTTCTGCTATCGAGAGAATTTAATAACGAGATAGTGTAGAAGCGCGATGGATATACAGCGATTGGTCGACATAGACAAGCAAGTGATGCTCGCCTTGAATGGGAGCGACTCGCTGTATATGGATGGCGTGATGAAGATTTATACCACCACCGTTGTGTGGATGCCTGTGGCCCTCGTGCTTCTCTTCATCGTACTCAAGAACAATACTCCACGCATCAGCCTGCTCGTCGTGTTGGGTGTGGCCCTCACCATCTTAGCCAGTGACCAAGTGTCATCAGGTATCATCAAACCGCTCGTTGGCCGCCTTCGTCCCTCGCACGACCCAGAGTTCATGCACCTCATCGACACATTCAACGGCTACCGCAGTGGCAGTTTTAGTTTCACATCGAGCCATGCCTGCAACTCGTTTGCCATCTTCATGTTCATCTCACTGCTCATCCGCAACAAAGCACTAAGCCTATCGATGCTTGCCTGGGCATGTCTGAACAGTTATTCACGCATCTATCTAGGAGTACATTTCCCTGGCGATATCCTCTGCGGTGCAGTGTTGGGAACCATTATCGGTACACTGACCTATCTGATTTATCGATTCATACACAATAAAGTAGAGCGCCAATCGGTGCGTATCACCTCCAACTACACCAAGACAGGCTATTTGGTCGATGATGCTCATTTGATGGTAACTTCCATCTATACAACCTTTGTGTTGATAACGATATTTGCTCTCATATATATCAAAATCAACGTGTTATAGAATAAGAAAAGACAACAATATTAACAATTAACATTATTAGTAATAATAAAAAATTTACGACTATGAGCAAGTTAATGACATTCAACGAATTGCGCAATTTGAAAGATTCATTGCCCGATGGTAGCATGCACCGTATTGCAGACGAACTCGGTGTTAGCGTAGAGACCGTACGTAACTTCTTCGGTGGCCAAAACTTCCAGGCTGGTCAGAGCGTAGGTATCCACCTCGAGCCGGGTCCTGATGGTGGTCTCGTACGCATCGACGACACTACAGTTCTTGACAAGGCTTTGGCAATCCTCGAGGAGACAAAGGCTGCTGAGGCTCCTGCTGAAGAGGCTGCAGAGTAATCACTTGTTTTTTAGCAACTCTTATTGGTCCGTAACTGCAATTCCACGGGATTGTGTGACGGGCCAACTTTTTTATCCATATATCGTAGCCACTATACGACGTTCGCCGCCATAGTTGCGGAACTCACAAAGATATATACCTTGCCACGTTCCCAAGTTGAGCCGACCATTGGTAATGGGTATAGTCAGGCTCACTCCAAAGAGCGAGCATTTAGCATGAGCAGGCATGTCATCAGCGCCTTCCATCGTGTGAGTGTAGTAGGGCTCACGTTCTCTCACCACACGATTCATTATCTGTTCCATGTCGGTACGCACATCAGGGTCAGCATTCTCATTTATCGTGAGAGCGCATGAGGTGTGTTGCACAAAAAGATTCAGCAGCCCCGTTGCAGGCAACGCTGGGAGTTTTTCGATAATCTCACGTGTTATCAGGTGGCAGCCTCTACGCTTGGGCTGTAAATGAAAGGTTGTTTGTGTTACCATGAAATAATAAGTTATATAATAGTGGGGGGCAACTATTTAAATATATATTGGTATATGAATAAGCTCAATACCCCCTAATGAATTATTCACGTATTAAATTAAACATAATACTGATTATACCACAAATGTATATATTTAATTATAGCAATGAAAAAAGTGACCCAACAAGGTCGTTGTACGAATAAAACATGACCATGAAAGTATCAAGCAAAGGAATTGAAACTTTCATGGTCTTGCGATCTTGTAATTATGATTGATTACACGAGGCGCGTGCCGTGAAATCAGAATTCGCTAGTGAAATGGAAACGAATATTCTTGAAGTCTATCTGCGCCATCTGCAATACATAGCCACTATCGGCAAGGAACACGTCGCGGCCTTCGATATCTTTGGCCATGAACTGATACTTGCGTTTCTTGAATGCCTCGAGTTCGGCAGCATCGTCGCTCTCGATCCAGCATGCTTTGTAGAGGCTCACAGGCTCCCAGCGGCACTTGGCATTATACTCGTTCTCCAATCGGTATTGGATAACTTCGAACTGCAATTGTCCTACGGTACCGATAATCTTGCGTCCATTGAACTGGTTTACAAACAACTGCGCCACACCTTCACCCATGAGTTGGTCGATACCCTTGGCCAACTGCTTGGCTTTCATGGGATCGGCATACTCGATATATTTGAACATCTCGGGTGAGAAACTGGGAAGTCCCTTGAAATGAAGCAGTTCACCCTCTGTCAAGGTGTCGCCAATCTTGAAGTTTCCTGTGTCGGGCAAGCCGATGATATCGCCAGGATAAGCCACATCGATGGTGCTCTTACGCTGTGCCATAAATTGTGTGGGCGAAGAGAAACGCATGGTCTTTCCCGAACGTATATGCAGATATGGTGTGTTGCGTACGAATTTACCTGAGCATACCTTACAGAAGGCTACACATGATCGGTGGTTGGGGTCAATGTTTGCCGTGATCTTAAAGATGAAGCCCGTGAACTTATCCTCGGCGGGCACCACCTCGCGCTCTATGGCAGCCACAGGGCGCGGACTGGGAGCAATCTCCACGAAGCAGTCGAGCAACTCTTGCACACCGAAGTTATTGAGTGCCGAGCCGAAGAATACAGGTGCTACGGAAGCTGCGAGATATTCCTCCACATCAAACTCGGGATATACACCCTCGATGAGTTCGAGGTCGGCACGTAGTTTCTTTGCCTGTGCCTCACCGATATTCTCCTCCAGTTCGCTGCTATTGATATCTATCTCTTTCTTCTCCGTCACCGTCTGCTTGCTTGGTGTGTAGAGGTCCAGTTTCTGCTCATATCTGTTGTATACGCCTTTGAATCGTGCTCCCTGCTCGATAGGCCAACTCAGGGGCAGCACACTGATCCTCAGTTCGTCCTCCAGTTCGTCGAGCAGTTCGAAGGGATCGCGGCCTTCGCGGTCCATCTTGTTGACGTAGATGATTACGGGTGTGTTGCGCATGCGGCACACCTCCATCAGTTTGCGTGTTTGTGTCTCCACACCCTTTGCACTGTCCACCACGATGATAACGCTATCCACGGCAGTGAGCGTGCGGAAGGTATCTTCAGCAAAGTCCTGGTGACCTGGTGTGTCGAGGATATTCACCTTATAGTCCTTGTAGTCGAACTCCATCACCGAGGTTGTCACCGAGATACCGCGCTGTTTTTCAATCTCCATCCAGTCCGATGTAGCGGTTTTCTTGATCTTGTTTGACTTCACGGCACCGGCCACCTGAATCTGTCCTCCAAAGAGGAGCAGTTTCTCAGTCAAAGTTGTCTTACCGGCATCGGGGTGCGAGATAATCGCAAAGGTACGTCTTCTTTCTATTTCGTTCATAACATCTATATTGTCAGTGCTTTATTCATCACACAGGCTTGCCATTCGGGACAATTCCATGGCAAGCCGTGCTTTTCGAATGTAAAGGTACGCACTTTGTGCGACTTGCGCAAGTTTTTACTATAAAATGCCTGTTCATATTGCTGCTCCCCCTCGTGCCCGTACATCGAAAAAATCATGCGCGCCCCCTCCCCTTTCTACTTTTTTATTTGTTTTTTCCAGAATAATCACTACATTTGCACATGGCCAGTCAAGTGCTGGGCCAATAAGGATAGGTATTAATTAAGGAAATACGATTATGAAGATTGCTTTTATCGGTACCGGCAATATGGGCGGTGCCATCGTAAGAGGTTTGATAAAGTCGGGCATCTGCCCCCCTGAAGATATTATCTGCACGGCCAAGAGCCAGGCTACACTAGACAAGTTGCGCCAATACGACGCAGCGCTTCACCTGAGTCTCGACAATAAGGAGGCTGTCCAAGCCGCCGATATCATCGTGCTTGCCGTGAAGCCATGGCTCATGGCCGATGTCATCGGCGAGATACGTCCCGTCGTAGACCTCAAGCGACAGATCATCGTGTCTGTAGCCGCAGGCATCACCTTGGATGAGTTGGCCCATCTCCTCACCCCCTCTACCGCCCCAACCCTCTTCCGCGTCGTGCCCAACACGGCCGCCGAGGTGCTCGAGAGCGTCACCTTCATCGCCTCACTAGGCGCCACCGAGCAGCAGTCGGCCACCGTAAGCCGCCTGTTCTCAGCCATCGGCTACGCCATGGTGATTGACGAGCGACTCATCCCAGCAGCCACCTCACTGGCCTCGTGCGGCATAGCCTTTGCCATGCGCTACATGCGTGCAGCCATGGAGGGCGGTGTAGAACTGGGCTTCCGTCCCGAGGAGGCGGCACGCATCGTCGAGCACACCGTCAAGGGCGCAGCCACGCTCCTGCTCCATAGCGACATCCACCCCGAGGCAGCCATCGACAAGGTGACCACGGCAGGCGGCATCACCATCAAGGGTCTCAATGCCATGGAGCGTGCCGGTTTCACCAATGCCGTCATTGAAGGACTCAAAGCAAGCCGATGATACGATGAGACGCATAGCAGTAAAGATAGGCAGCAATGTGCTGACCCGTGCTGACGGCACGCTGGACATCACCCGCATGTCGGCCCTCGCCGACCAGGTGGCCGACCTCCACAAGAGGGGCATACAGATCATTCTCGTGTCGTCGGGTGCTGTAGCCTCAGGGCGCAGCGAGATAAAGCCCAGTCACACGCTTGACGAGGTATCGTCGCGCCAACTCTACTCGGCCATCGGGCAGGCCAAACTGATGGGCAAGTACTACACCCTCTTCCGCGAACATGGTATCACCTGTGGCCAAGTGCTCACTACCAAGGAGGGGCTCGACAAGAGCGACCACTACCAAAACCAGCAGAACTGCATGGAGGTGATGCTCAGCGAAGGCGTGATCCCCATCGTCAACGAAAACGATACCCTCTCCATCACCGAACTCATGTTTACCGACAACGACGAACTGTCGGGCCTCATGGCCGAGATGATGCGTGTCGACATGCTCATCATCCTCAGCAACATCGACGGCATCTACAACGGCAACCCCTCGTCACCCGATAGCCAGGTGATACGCCACATACAGGTCTCCGATAACGACGACCTTGCCCAATATATACAGTCGTCGAGGTCATCGCTCGGCCGTGGCGGCATGCTCACCAAGTGCGACATTGCCCGCCGCGTGGCAGGCAAGGGCATCCCCGTCATCATCGCCAATGGCAAGAATGAAGACATCCTCCTGCGTCTCCTCGACCACCCCGACGAGACTCTATGCACCCGTTTCAACTAACCCCGTAACCTATGCACACCGATATCCTGTTACACCAAGCTGCAGAGGCCACCACCCTGCTCCAATCACTCAGCGACGAGGCCGTCAGCGCCGTGTTGCGCGACACCGCCGCCGCCCTGTGCCAATCTGCCGAGGCCATCCTCGCGGCCAACCGCCTAGACCTCGAACGCATGGAGCGCACCAACCCCAAGTACGACCGTCTGCAACTGACCTCCCAGCGCATCGAAGCCATCGCCTCCGACATGCTGCATGTAGCCACATTGCCCAGCCCCCTCGGTCAGACACTCAGCCATGCCACCAGTCCTAATGGGATGACCATACGCAAGCAGAGCGTTCCCTTCGGTGTCATCGGCATCATCTACGAAGCCCGTCCCAACGTTACGGCCGATGTCTTCTCTCTCTGCCTGAAGAGCGGCAACGTATGTGTCCTCAAGGGCGGCTCCGATGCTGAGCATACCAACCGCCAGATTGTCGAGGTCATACACCGCGTGCTCACCGCCCACCATATCGACACCGCCGTGTGCACCCTCCTCCCCTCCCATCGCGAGGCCACAGCCACCCTGCTCCATGCCGTAGGCCTTGTCGACCTCATCATCCCGCGCGGCAGCAGCGCCCTCATCCACTATGTGCGCGACAATGCCAAGGTGCCCGTCATCGAGACTGGTGCCGGCATCTGCCACACCTACTTCGACATTGCCGGCGACCTCGCCAAGGGCACGGCCATCATCGACAATGCCAAGACCCGCCGCGTGAGCGTGTGCAACGCCCTCGACTGCCTCGTTATCCACCGCCAGCGCCTTGACGATCTCGCCGTCCTGTGTGCACCCCTCGCCGCCAAGCAAGTCACCATCTATGCCGATGCCGATGCCCATCAGGCCCTCCAGGGACACTACCCCGAGGCTCTGCTCCAGCAGGCCACCGATGCCCATTTCGGCACCGAGTTTCTCGACTATAAGATGAGCATACGCACCGTGGCCGACATCTCCGAGGCCCTTACCCATATCGCCCGCCACAGTTCGCGCCATAGCGAGTGTATCGTGAGTGACGACCGCGAGGCCATCCGCCGTTTCCAGCAGACCGTCGATGCCGCCTGCGTCTATGCCAACGTGTCCACCGCCTTCACTGATGGTTCCCAGTTCGGCTTCGGTGCCGAGATAGGCATCTCTACCCAGAAGTTGCACGCCCGCGGCCCCATGGCCCTGAGCGAACTCACCACCTATAAATACATCATCGAAGGCGACGGACAGGTGCGCTGCCCCTGACGAAGGACGAACGAAGAGATACCAATCACCGAAACCACGAATGACCAATATCAAGTACTTATTAATGAAAGTGCCGCAGCTGTTCATTGCACATATAATCAGTAAGATAGATAATCACATAGATGATAAATACCCTTTTATACAGTGCGAAAGAGTGCATATATGGCGAGTTGGAGGAACCGCAAACTCACGCATCGAAACTTGCGTGTGCTAACTCCCTCAGGAGAGCTTAACAGCAAATTATCTAAGAAAGTGTAGTATTGTTCATTCATCATATTATACAGCAATCAACATCAGTGCATTACAAACATTTCGTGTACATTATTACACTTGTATATTGCCGTTAATTTCACAAGGAGAAGATGTTAAAATCACTATTTATAGGTATTGCGAAAGTGCGAGGTTTAGCGTATTTTTGCAAAATAATTAAGAATAGGCGGGTATTGACACGTTATATATACTCAGCATGCAACGGTGACTAAACGAAAGAGATATGCGTATATCTGAAATGCACTTAGGCCAGAAGGGCTGCATCGTAAAAGTGAAGGGACACGGTAGTGTGCGTAAGCGCATTGTGGATCTGGGACTCTATAAAGGCATATTCATCGAGGTGCTCGACATGGGAAAGGAGATGGTGAGCCTCGACATAGAGGGTGTACGATGCGATATCCCCCAAGCCGAAGCATCGCTCATCGAAGTGCTCACCCATGAGGAGGCGGCACAGGAGCAGGGAGTGACGGAGGTGAGCACCAAGGCACTGGGCCGACTGGCACACCGACACCGACACCACATAGAGATTGCCCTCGTGGGGCAGCCCATGTCGGGAAAGAACTCGCTGTTCACCATGGCTGTGGAGGGAAAGGCGGGCATGACGGTACCGACCAATGAGATACAACATGGGGAGCGCGACTTCCAGGACTATCACCTGCATATCGCCAACTTGCCCGACACCTACTCACTGACCTCACGCACGGCCGACACGCTCACCGTGCGCAACCACCTGATAAACGATGCACCCGACGTGGTGATATGTGTGGTGGACGCCACCGACCTGGAGCGCAGCATGCAGATTGCCGCACAGTTGCTCGACATGAACCTGCGCGTGATTGTGGCGCTGAACAAGTTTGACGCCATACAGGCCGCAGGCGCAAGACTCGACTACCAGATGCTGAGCCGACTGCTGGGAACACCCGTAGTGCCCACGGTGAGCCTCGATAGCAACGGACTGGAACACCTCTTGCACCTTACCATCAACATCTACGAGGGCGCGGACTTCCTCGACGACGAGGGAGAGATAAACCCCGAGGTGATGCGCGAACTGCAGGAGTGGCACCGAAGCATCGTACATACCGACGAGCACTCGGAGCACCTGGCAGACTTCACACGCGACCACACCTTGGATGCCCGATACAAGAAACATGCCTACCGACATATACACATCTACCATGGTGCCGAACTGGAGCAGAGCATCGAGACCCTGCGCACGGAGATATGGAAGAGCGAAGGGACACGCTACCGATACTCGACACGCTTCGTGGCCATAGGCATGCTCGAAGGGGATGTGGAGATAGAACGCTTCGTGGCGGCCAACATGCCCAACAGCAAGGCCATATTCGCCCTGCGCGACAAGGAACGGCGCCGCTACTCACGACTGATGGAGGAGAGCGTGCCCAAAGCCATTCGCACAGCCAAGCAGAGTTTCGTGCAGGGTGCGCTGAAGGAGACCTACACACCGGCACCCTCAGCCACGGGAGCGCCCAACCTGCGCTTCACCGAAAAACTCGACCGCCTCGTGACACACAAGGTGTGGGGCGTGATGATCTTCCTCGTGTCGTTGTTCATCATGTTTGAGGCTACCTTCGTCCTTGGCGAATACCCCATGCAGGGCATCGAGTGGCTGGTGGAGCAGACGGGCATGCTCATCGAGCGCCTCCTCCCCGAAGGGCCCGTCAAGGATATGGTGGTCGATGGCATCATAGGCGGCGTGGGTGGCGTCATCGTGTTCCTGCCCAACATCCTCATCCTGTACTTCTTCATCTCCCTTATGGAGGACTCGGGCTATATGTCGCGTGCGGCCTTCATCATGGATAAGGCGATGCACAAGATGGGTCTACATGGAAAATCGTTCATCACCCTCATCATGGGATTCGGCTGTAATGTACCAGCTGTATTGGCTACACGCATGATAGAGAGCCGCAAGGGAAGACTCATCACCATGCTCGTGACACCGTTGATGTCGTGCAGTGCCCGACTACCGGTATATATCATCTTCGTGGCAGCCTTCTTCCCCCACCAGTCGGGCCTCGTACTCATGGGGTTATACCTCACAGGAATTATCCTATCCGTACTGGTAGCCAGGCTGTTGAGTCGCACGGTGATGCATGGTGACGAGGCTCCCTACGTAATGGAACTCACGCCCTACCGACGCCCCGTATGGAAGGTAATCTTCAAGCACACGTGGGACAAGGGATACGAATACCTAAAGAAGATGGGCGGCGTGATACTCATCGCCTCTATCGTAGTTTGGTTCCTCGGATATTACCCGCGCGGTGAACAATATTCCACCCCCGCCGAGCAGCAAGAACACACCTATATCGGACATATAGGCAAGGCTATTGAGCCTGCCATCGCTCCCCTAGGCTTCGACTGGAAGATGGGTATAGGCCTCGTGAGCGGCATAGGTGCTAAAGAACTTATCGTGAGTACCCTTGGCGTGCTCTATGCAAATCAGGAGATTGACGATAGTGCAGAGAGTGAGGCACAGATAGCCGCCGCACTGCAGACCGTGACCACAGCACCTGCAGCACTGGCCTACATGGTGTTTGTGCTCATCTACTTCCCCTGTCTGGCCACACTCATCGCTATCAAGAAGGAGACGCGCAAATGGGAATGGGCCATCTTTGCCGCAGTATACACCACGGCACTGGCGTGGCAGGTAGCCTTTGCGGTATATAGAATAGGTATGTGCGTGATGTTTTAAATTGAAAATTAGTTCGCCATCTGGAGGCAACTCATAAATCATAAATCAGCATTCATAATTCATAACATAAAAATGCCCCAACATCTCCTCGTCACCATCATCTTTGCCGCATGCCTATGGCTGGTGATATGCCACATAGCACGCACGATAGCACGAGCTCGCAACAACGACCCGCGATGCCTCACATGCAGCGAGACCAACTGTCCGCTACATAAGGCACAGGAGATGCAAAAAGGGAAGTGCGGATGCTGCAAAACAGACGAAAAGGAGAAGAAAACGAAGAATACTCCAAAAAACTGCAAAAAAAGGCACGCATAAATTTGGCAATCCAAAAATAAGTAGTACCTTTGCAACCGCAAACCACAAGGGTACCTTGGCCGAGTGGCTAGGCAACGGTCTGCAAAACCGTGTACGGCGGTTCGAATCCGCCAGGTACCTCAAAAGAGTCGTTAAGGAAACTTGATGACTCTTTTTTTTGTTAATCATATATTTTTACTACCTTTGCGAAGGTAAAAACAAAAAGAGAAACATAATGAATGAACAAATAGCCGGATGGCTGCAACAATGGGGCGTGAACACCGACACACAGTCGTGGATGTACTGGACGATCATCATACTGGCCATTGCCCTTATCGTATACATCGCCGACGCACTATGCCGCCGCGTGGTGCTGCCCATGGTGAAGCACATCATCCAGCGCACACGCTCGTCATGGGACGACATACTATTCAACGATACGCTACTGCGCGATGTTTCGCATCTGGTATCGCCCATACTTATCGCCGTGCTCATGCCAGTGGCCTTCGGCAAGGGACATGATGCCATGCTGGACTTCCTGCTAAAGGTCAACACCATCTATCTCGTGGCAGTGATAGCCAAGTTGCTATGCACCTTCCTGTCGTCGCTCTACAACCTCTCGCTACAACAGGACAGACTGAAGAACCGCCCCCTGAAAAGCATTTATCAGATGCTCAAGATTGTGGTCATCTGCGTGGCACTGATTATCGTTGTCAGCATCCTGATAGACAAGAATCCTAGTTATATACTCACCGCCCTCGGCGCCTCGGCTGCTGTGCTCATGCTCGTCTTTAAGGACACTATCATGGGACTTGTCGCCAGCGTACAACTCTCGGCCAACGACATGCTACGTCCCGGAGACTGGATATCGATGCCCAAATATGGAGCCGACGGTGATGTGCTGGAGGTGACACTCACCACCGTGAAGGTACAGAACTGGGATAAGACCATCACCACCATACCGCCCTATGCCCTGGTGAGCGACTCGTTCCAAAACTGGCGCGGCATGAAGGAGAGTGGAGGACGACGCGTGAAGCGCTCTATATATATCGACATGCGCTCCATTAACTTCTGCACCGAGGAGCAGATGGCCGAGTTTGAGCAACGAGGATGGCTCGAAGGCATAGAACGCGAAGACAAGTTTGCGGTAAACCTCCACGTGTTCCGCAACTACCTCGACAACTACCTGAGACACCACCATCGTGTAAACCAGAAAATGATGATTATGGTGCGCCAACTGCAACCTACAGCACAAGGCTTGCCGCTCGAACTCTACTTCTTCTCTGACGGTACCGACTGGGTACCCTACGAGCACCTGCAATCCGAAATCTTCGAACATGTATTTGCCGTGTTACCCACCTTCGGGCTCCGAGTGTTCCAAGCACCGATGGGCCTCGACTTCTGTGGCATAGAGTTGGGAGGAGATAAATAAAAGCATCTATAGCACAAGAAACACAGCGGCCGGTATCACTAGAATACCGGCCGCTGTCTGTTTTTATTGCTTAAAGGTCTCATACGTGCCATCATCGTAGAAGATTTTTATTTCGACAATTTTTCGTGACAGTTTTTTTTGTGCATAATCGGATTGTGTATCAGGAGTATAAGATACTTTTTTGGGGGTCTGAAGCGGCATTTCCTTGCGTTTTGGGGCGTCGCCTGTACTCTCGGCCGTAAATATGGGATTCTCGGCAAACAATTCGCCCTGATAAAAGCGCGATAGAGGCTCAGTGCCTGGTGCCGATGAGCCAGCAGCATCACGATTGGCATACGGTTCCTCGGGTAGCGTGCTGGAAGGATAATCGGGTGCAGTATCGCTCTCATACGAACCTACGCCATCGAACAGCCAAAGCACATTTATCTGGGGAAACTTGCGATGAATGCTCATCATAATATCTAAACTAGGGTTGTTACGCCCTGCAAGCACATGTGACAATGTGGGACGGTTCACTCCAATGAAGTCGGCAAACTGACTTTGCGACATGCCTTCACGCTCGATAATCTGTTTTATTCGCTCTCTCATAATAAATGAGGTTATTTTTATGACTTTCTTTGTAGTTACAAAAATAATCCAAAAAGTTTACATTTGCAATTTATATTTCTAACCTGTATAAGTTATTGTAATAATCTTTAGAGATGACAATAATAACTACTACACCCCGAATATGTATGGTAGTATTGTAAATTCAACGATAATATACTTTAAGAATTTACTATAACTTACTTATTTACTTATACATAATAACGCGATAAACAGCGTATACTGTGCTATTTGGAGAATTTTACCACTTTATGCAATAATAACAATAAAATGCTTTAACAAAACACTTACATCATATCTGAGAATCACATATTTAGGCACACTTTTACTTATTGTATACAATATGCATACACAAATATACCTTGTTAGATTTGTATAGATTATATTTGTAATAATATTGACATGTGCCCTACTCTACTCTTCTGATTAGTTTATTATATTATCGTATCAGATTCTGTCCATAAATCTAGATTCACAATATTGTATACATAACGTCCCTGCATTGATTATTTATGTAAACCTTCATGGAGGTTATTTTTGAAAATAGGGACTAATTGCCCGAGAATCGAAAATTCACGTGCTAGGATAAGGACGAAAGAGAAAAACGCAAGGAAATGGCACTAAAAACGAGTAAAATATCACCTATTAGACTAAAATACAACCGATTACACATAAATAAACTATGTCGTTAAAAATCTCCGTCTCGTGAAAAGCGATACATACAGGCATAAATACTCTATTGCACCACCCTAATCGACTATAAAGTGATGGAGCTGCCCAAATATTCGGCAATATTCTTGTTCTTGAGGGGCATTTACACTACCTTTGTTAGACAAATAACCTATGGAATGAAAATACGGGCAACACGCAACAAGACCATTACGCTCAGCGAAGAAGAGGCGCAGGAGTTTCAGCAAAGACTCTCCCTTGCCTCGGCTATCGGAGCAGAATTGCCATTGGATAAAACCATCCAAGCCAACCTACTCGATGTGCTCGACAAATTGCCCGACCATTTTGCCGACCTGATAATCATTGACCCACCCTACAACCTCAACAAGAACTTTGGGCAGACCGCATTCCGCTCATCATCGAACGATGAGTATAGGGAGTACCTACGCCAATGGCTACCTCGCGTGTGCAATAAGTTGAAAGAGACGGGCAGCCTCTACATCTGTGGAGACTGGAAATCGTCGGCAGCCCTATACGAGGAATTGTCGCAATGCCTGCACATCATGAACCGCATCACCTGGCAACGTGAAAAGGGACGCGGTGCCATGCACAACTGGAAAAATGCCATGGAGGATATATGGTTTGCCGTGGCCGACCCGCACCACTACACCTTCAATGTGGATAAGGTGATGCAGCGCCGCCGCGTACTGGCTCCATACAAGGAAGATGGCAAGCCCAAAGACTGGGAAGATACACCCGACGGCAAGTTCCGTAACACCTACCCGTCGAATCTATGGGACGACATCAGCATCCCCTACTGGTCGATGCCCGAGAATACGGATCACCCCACACAGAAACCCGAGAAACTGATTGCAAAACTTATCCTTGCCTCCAGCAACGAGGGCGACATCGTCTTTGACCCCTTCTTGGGAAGTGGTACGACATCGGTCGTGGCCAAGAAACTAGGACGACACTATATAGGAGTGGAGATGGACGCCACCTTTGCTTGCCTGGCCGAAAAGAGACTGCTCATGGCCGAGAGCGATAACACCATCCAAGGCTATTCTGACGGCATGTTTTGGGAACGAAACACCCTGCTTACGAGAAAATAAACCACTAATGGACTAGAAGTCCATAGCTTTAGAAACAAAACTAAAGTTTTGTCATCCTGACAGAACGTAGTGTCGGAAGGATCCCGCGCTGGGACTTTTACAAGAGACATTTGCGAGATTCTTCGCGTCGCTCAGAATGACAAAGCAAAACATAAAATTTATAGAAACTAAAGTAGCTGCAATTAATTGCAGGGTTTTAACCCCAAATTAGATAATAAAAAAGTGCAGGAATTTCTTCCTGCACTTCATATTTTTGGATAGATGTGTTATCCCAACGCTTTCTCACACAAAGCAATATCAGTGGGGCGCACTACGATATGTGCCATATCGCCTTCGGCAAAGGCATACATATACTCGATGGCTACCTCGCCCTGTGCCAAACGATCCAAGATGCTAGCAAGGGCACCCGCCTCGTTCGGACAATGCATATACACCACATCGGTGAGCATCACGGCAAAGTTCTCATCGCGCAACACCTCTACGGCCTTATCAACATCCGACACGATAAGGCGAAGGATACCGAAGTCGGCGGTCTCGGCCATACTGAATGCCTGCATATTGATACCGTGGCGACTCAGTGTCTTGGTCACCTCGTTGATACGTCCGGTCTTGTTCTCAAGGAATACCGAAAGTTGTTTGATTGTCATAGCCAAAATCTGTTTATAAGGTTATTTCAATATTCTGTTGTCAATCACATGCTTGCCCTTACCCTGTGCACGTTCAATGCTACCAGGCTCCATCAGTTTCACATCAGCACTGATAGAGAGTACACTCTTGAGGCGGTCGGCCAACTGCTTCTTCATGGCCAACATACGACCTATGTCGTCGCTGAAGAAGTCGCGACGTACCTCGACCTGCACCTGCAGGGTATCGAGATTGCCCACGCGATCTACCACAAGCATATATTGCGGCTCGAACTCCTTCATCTCGAGGATGACGCTCTCCACCTGTGAGGGGAACACATTGATACCTCGTATGATGAGCATGTCGTCGCTACGTCCCATGATACGTCCCATGCGCACAGCCGTACGTCCACAAGCACACTCGCCCTCCATCAAGGTACAGAGGTCCTTGGTGCGGTAGCGCAAGAGAGGCATACCTTCCTTGGTGAGCGTGGTGAACACAAGTTCACCCTGTTGTCCGCGTGGCAACTGTTCCAATGTTTCGGGATTGATGATTTCGGGGTAGAAGTGGTCCTCGCAGATGTGCGAGCCATTCTGTTCGCTACACTCATACGACACACCAGGTCCCATGATCTCACTCAAACCGTAGATGTTGTACCCCTTCAATCCGAGGCGTTCCTCAATCTCCTTACGCATGTTTTCAGTCCAAGGCTCAGCACCGAAAGCACCGATGCGCAATCCGATATCCCCCTTCTTCAAGCCCATCTTTTCCAAGGTTTCGGCCAGGTAGAGGGCATACGAAGGTGTACAGGCAATACCCGAAATCTTCAAGTCACGGATGAGGCGAATATGTTTCTCTGTGTTACCTGTAGAGGTAGGGATTACCGTAGCACCCAAGTTCTCCACGCCATAGTGTGCACCCAAACCACCAGTAAAGAGTCCATAGCCATAGGCCACCGAAAAGGTATCTTCGCGAGTCACACCGAAAGCGGTAAGGCTGCGTGCCATCACCTCAGACCATACCGACAAGTCCTTGCGAGTGTAACCTACGATAGTTGGATTACCCGTAGTGCCCGATGAGGCATGTACGCGCACAATCTCCGATGCAGGTGCCGCCTGCAAACCATAGGGATAGTTGTCCCTGAGGTCCTGTTTCGTGGTGAAGGGAAGTCTTACGATGTCATCAATACTGCGTATATCTTCGGGCGAGATGTCCATTGCCTGCATTTTATTGCGATAGAAGGGCACATTGTGATATACATACGTCACCAATTTCTGTAGCCGCTTACTCTGCAAAGCGTGCATCTCGTCGCGGCTCATACATTCTTTATTGGGATTCCAAATCATAATACCTTATCTTAATACCTTTATATTACGCAAAATTACAATTTATATCTGAAAAAAGTAAAGAAACAGGAAAAATAATTTAGCGAATTATCGTACCTTTGTTATCACATAAACGATAAGGATGACACAAGAATTACAACTCCGCATTCTGCCCGAACAGGCAGCCAGCGAGCAGAGCATCAAGCAGTATGTGGCTCGCGAGAAGGGTCTCGATGCCCGCACCATCAAGGCGATACGCACGCTGAAACGTAGCATCGATGCCCGCCAACGCACCATCTATGTGAACCTCACTGTACGATTGTACATCAATGAACTGCCTACCGATGATGAGTACACTGAGACATACTACCCTATGGTCGATGATAGTCCCGAGGTGATTGTCGTAGGTGCAGGTCCAGGCGGTCTCTTTGCCGCCTTACGTCTCATCGAATTAGGGTGCCGCCCTATCGTGGTAGAACGCGGTAAGGATGTACATGCACGCAAGCGTGACATTGCCCGCATCTCACGAGAACACATCGTAGATCCCGAGAGCAACTACAGCTTCGGTGAAGGTGGCGCGGGAGCCTACTCCGACGGCAAGCTCTACACCCGCAGCAAGAAGCGCGGCAATGTAGAAAAGATTCTCAATGTGTTCTGTCAGCATGGTGCATCGACAACCATCCTCAGCGATGCACACCCCCATATCGGTACCGACAAACTACCACGCGTAATTGAGAACATGCGCGAGACGATACGCCGTTGTGGTGGTGAAGTACACTTCGAGACACGCATGGATCGTCTCATCATCGACAACGACAGTATCGTAGGTATCGAAACCAACACGGGGCGTACCTTCCGCGGCCCTGTCATCCTGGCTACCGGCCATTCGGCACGCGACGTATATCGCCATCTTCATGCTTCGGGCATCGACATCGAAGCCAAGGGCATTGCCGTAGGAGTACGTTTGGAGCATCCCGCCGAACTTATCGACCAGATACAATATAACAACAAGAATGGCCGAGGCAAATATCTCCCGGCGGCCGAATACAGTTTTGTCACCCAAGTTGACGGACGCGGCGTGTATAGTTTCTGTATGTGTCCGGGTGGCGCCGTAGTGCCTGCCGCCAGTGGCGCCGAACAGATTGTAGTGAACGGCATGTCGGCCTCACACCGTAACTCCCGATGGAGCAACTCGGGCATGGTAGTCGAGATCAGGCCCGAAGACATCCCCTCAATCAACAGTTCACTCTTGACCGGTGACAATTCAGCCCTCGACACTTCATCTTCAACCCTCCACCCTCTCGCCATGCTTCACCTGCAAGAGGAGTTGGAGCGTCAGTGCTGGATACAAGGCAATCGCCGACAGACGGCTCCCGCACAACGCATGATGGATTTCACACGAAAGAAATTGTCGTACGACCTCCCCATATCATCATACTCGCCCGGTCTTATCTCCTCGCCACTTCACTTCTGGATGCCCGAGTTTATCGGTAGTCGTCTACAACGTGGCTTCGAATGTTTCGGTCGTACCTCACGCGGCTTCCTCACCAATGAAGCGACGGTGATTGGCATGGAGACACGCACTTCGGCTCCCGTGCGCATCATTCGCGACCGCGAGACATTGCAACATATCACCGTGGGTGGACTCTTCCCTTGTGGCGAAGGGGCCGGCTATGCAGGAGGCATCGTCTCGGCAGGTGTCGATGGCGAGCGTTGTGCCGAGATGGCGGCAGAGTATGTCAAGAGAATTGGCTAAGGCATATCAGAGCCTTGTCATCGTGAATCGTCCTTCGGCACAGGACGGACAGGGCATGAGCGAATAGGCATAAAGCACATCGTCTCCTTCACCACCAGTTAATGCCCATGACAATTGGTCGAGCGACACCGTCTTTCCCTGCAGGTCGGCACGGTAGCTAACCAATATAGGGTGCTCTATATAGATGGTAGAGTGTATCTCACCCGCAAAAGGGAAATAGACTACTTTGCCTCCGTTGATTTCTACAACAAAATCGTCGAGGCGAGTCTCGTCGGGAAGAATTATTGTGTGCGAATAGTAGCGTGACATTGTCAATCCTGTTTGCGCTCGCGTAGCAAATATGGATGTGCCAACAATACACGATCGGCACTCTCCTGCCCCTTCAGATAAGCCGAACCCTTGATACTCTTCACCAATACATCCGAAGTATCGGCAACAACCAGGCTATAGTTTCCTGTAGCATACATCAGCGTGTCAGCCACCATCAATGAGTCATTGTCATAGGTAACGGTGAGGTTCAGATACAGATAGTTGCGCAATGAGTCGGTTATCGTATTTAGGAAGAGGGACTTACCACCCCACTCTATGCGGTCACCCACCTTGAAGTTGGTGTCTACAGGCACCGTGAAAGAGTATCGATTGCTGAGAGGAGACACCATCAGTTGAATGATGCTCACATCGTACCATAAATCAACTGAATCACCCTCAACAGGTACCGCCTCACGTTTCACCAAAGGCACTTCGGCCTCTTCGATGCGTTGGATATCGCGCTCAATGCGCTCCGATAGTCTTACATAAATCTCAGACAGATCTTTGGGATAACGGGCATAGTATACCAACGAAGAATCGATATCGGCCTTTGTTACCTCATGCTTGTCATAGATGTAGTCAAAGTAGAGGTCTTTCTTGTAGCGTTCATTCGTAGGCATATCACTGACCATCACCTGCACCAAATGATAGTCATAGAGTACTGCTTCAAGTTTTTCTGGAGGCAACACATCTGACGGGCGTTTATTGCGGCAGGATGCCAACAATACGACCAGTGCCAATAACACCCATATCTTATTTGCTCGATTTCTTCTCATCGGCAACTATGTCACTTGTAGGGGCCTCAAGTCCCCAATTCATACATCTGTTATAAAACAGCAATATAGCAATCACACCGCAACTGATGCAGGCATCGGCAAAGTTGAAGATGGGACTGAAGAAGATAAAATGATTACCACCAATGAAGGGGAGCCAGTCGGGCCAGTTCCACTCCACCAAGGGGAAGTAGAACATATCCACCACCTTACCTTTGAGCATGGGCGCATAGCCCTCACCCCATGGTACCAGATGCGACACGGCATAGGGAGTACTCTCAGAGAAGAGCGGACCATATAGCACGCAGTCAACGATATTTCCGGCAGCACCAGCGATGATCAGTGCCACACATACCAAGTATCCACGGGGAAATCCCTTGCCGCGTATCTTATAGATATAATACACAAAACAACAGATAGCCACGATACGGAAGAGCGTCAGGAACAGTTTCCCGAAGATCTCCATACCGAACGCCATGCCGGGGTTCTCGGTAAAATAGATATAAAACCAGTCGGTGATGTGAATGCTCTCATAGAGACGCATATTCATCTTCACCGCCAGTTTTATCACTTGGTCGATGATAAGGGCTATGGCTACGATAAGCGCAACCATACGCCCTTCATTAAGTTTCTTCTTCATTTAATCTTTATTTACAAATTTACTATTTAACAACCTTCGTTTCTTTTTCTCCTTACGCCTAGCGTTTCCTCCTCCTTGCTTGGTATAATCAAAATAAACTTTGCTTATACTCTCGCTTCATTCGTCGATTCGCACATCGGCATAGATTAAGGAAGCTTATCTCTGCACTCGGTTTAACCTAGTTTTCTTCCTCCTTGCAAGGCATAGTATGCAAGCATTCTCTGCTCTTGCTTCGTTCGTCTGCTGTCGTCGGTTTTCTGTTTTTTTTTTACAATTTAGTTATTGGCTATTTACACAAGAAGGGCAAATAGACAAATAGTACATAAATCGCAAATCGTAAATCGTCAAATAGTAAATTTCCTTATTTCTTCTGCGCCTGCTTGGCCTCGATGCTCAGCGTAGCGTGAGGTACGGCACGAAGGCGACCGGCAGGGATGAGTTTGCCTGTTTCGCGGCAGATGCCGTAGGTCTTGTTCTCGATACGCACGAGTGCAGCCTGCAGACTCTGTATAAACTTCATCTGACGCTGTGCCAAACGCATGGTCTCCTCTTTAGAGAGTGTGTTGGCACCCTCTTCCAGAATTTTATACGTAGGAGCAGTGTCATGATCTGTGTTGTTGTCACGATTAGTCAACGAACCCTTCAAGTTGTCATAGTCGCGTTGAGCCAACTCCAGTTTCTCTAAAATGATGGCGCGGAATTCTTCCAATTCCTCATCTGTGTAACGTGTTTTTTCTGACATAGTTTTAAGTTGTTTTAGGAGACCCCCTCTAACTCCCCCTCTATGGGGAGAACTCCGCCTCGCTGAAGAGTTAAAGAAAGCGTATTAATATTTTTTGTTATACTATATTTTAGTGATACCCACAAGCCCCTCCATAGAGGGAGGGGTTGGGGTGGGTCTATTATACTTTTTCTACTACTGCCTGCAAGGTGAATCCGTCAAACTCGAGTGCAGTGCCTTCGGCTACTTCACCGATGGTAAGGCTGTCGGCGAGCACCTGATTGCAGATGTATGCCTTGTGCTCCTCGATAGCGGCATCACTATTCTCGTTGCTGGTCAAGGTCACGGCAATACGGTCAGAGATCTCGAAGCCGCTTGACTTACGGATATTCTGAATCTTGCTCACAAGTTCACGGGCTACACCCTCGCGACGCAACTCATCAGTTACGGTAACATCGAGTGCTACGGTGAGTACACCCTCGTTGGCAACTACCCATCCAGGGATGTCCTCGCTATAGATCTCTACCTCACCAGCCTCAATCTCGGCAGGGGTGCCGTTGAGGTCAAGAGTAAGGCAACCAGCGCTCTCCAACTCGGCAATCTGCTCTTGGCTCATAGCAGTAACGGCAGCAGCCACCTGCTTCATGAGCGCACCGAACTTCTTACCCAAGATCTTGAAGTTACACTTCACCTTCTTCACGAGGATGTCTGATGCACCCTCTACGAAGTCGATTTCCTTCACGTTCACCTCGTTCATGATGAGCGGCTTCACAGCCTCCAGGCGTGCCTTCATCTCAGCATCTACGGGAATCATGAGCTTCTGCAAGGGCTGTTTCACGATGATGTTCACCTTCTTGCGCAATGCCAAGCCCATAGAAGACACCTTCTGTGCCATCTCCATGCGCACCTCAAGTTCCTTATCTACGAGAGTTTCATCGCATACGGGGAACTGTGCCAAGTGTACCGAAGCCACGGTGTCGCGACCAGTAGTGCGCACGAGATCCATGTACAACTTATCAGCATAGAAGGGAGCGATGGGAGCCATCAACTTAGCTACGGTCTCCAAGCATACATAGAGTGTCTGGTATGCAGCCAACTTATCCTCGGTGTAACCAGCACCCCAGAAACGCTTACGGCAGAGACGCACGTACCAGTTAGAGAGGTTATCGTTCACAAAGTCGTTGATCAAGCGTCCAGCGCGTGTAGGCTCATAGTCGGTGTAGCAAGCATCTACATTCTTCACCAAGGTATTGAGTTCAGAGATGATCCAACGGTCAATCTCAGGACGCTCGCTCACGGGGATCTCCTGCTCGCCATAGCAGAAACCATCGAGGTTAGCATAGGGAGCGAAGAACTTATAGGTATTGTGCAAGGTACCGAAGAACTTGCGGGTAACCTCCATCACACCCTCCTCGTCAAACTTGAGGTTATCCCAAGGTGAAGAGTTAGTGATCATGTACCAACGCAAGGGGTCGCTACCATATTTCTCGATAGCGCCGAAGGGATCTACGGCATTACCCAAACGCTTCGACATCTTGTTGCCGTTTTTGTCGAGCACCAGACCATTAGAGATCACCGCCTTGTAGGCTACGCTACCCTTCACCATAGTAGAGATAGCGTGCAGTGTGAAGAACCAACCACGTGTCTGGTCAACACCCTCAGCGATGAAGTCGGCAGGATATACAGTATTGTTATCTACGATTTCCTTGTTCTCGAACGGATAGTGCAACTGAGCGAAAGGCATAGCACCTGAGTCGAACCATACGTCGATGAGGTCAGTCTCACGCTTCATCACCTTACCGGTTGACGATACCAAGAAGATATCATCCACATAGGGACGGTGAAGGTCGATCTTGTCGTAGTTCTCCTTATTATATACGCCCGGCTCGAAGCCCATCTCCTTGTAAGGATTAGAGGTCATCACGCCAGCAGCGATAGCCTTTTCAATTTCGTTGTAGAGTTCCTCTACCGAACCGATGCAGAGTTCCTCGCCATCCTCACTACGCCAAATGGGCAGAGGAGTACCCCAGTAGCGTGAGCGGCTCAGGTTCCAGTCATTGAGGTTCTCGAGCCACTTGCCGAAACGGCCAGTACCGGTTGACTCGGGCTTCCAGTTGATGGTCTTGTTGAGTTCCATCATCTGCTCCTTCACCGCGGTAGAGCGGATAAACCATGAGTCGAGCGGATAGTAGAGCACCGGTTTGTCGGTACGCCAGCAGTGCGGGTAGTTGTGCACATGCTTCTCAATCTTGAAGGCCTTGTTCTCGCCCTTCATCGCGAGGCAGATGAAGATATCGAGCGATTCAGCCGCCGCAGCAGCCTTCTCGTCGTATTTGTTGTCTACGGTAAACTGAGGATCGTAAGCATTCTTCACCCAACGGCCTTCATAGTTCTTGTAGAGTTCCTCATTCACACAGGTGCTCAAGAACTGCTCGTCGAGCTCCTCCATGAGGTAGAACTTACCCGTGAGGTCCACCATGGGGCGAGTCTCACCCTTCTTATTGATCATGTACAATGATGGGATACCAGCAGCACGTGCCACGAAGGCGTCATCAGCACCGAAGGTGGGTGCGATGTGTACGATACCTGTACCATCCTCTGTTGTCACATAGTCACCGGGGATTACGCGGAACGCCTTGTCTGAAGCATCCTGCCAGTTGCCGTTCTCATCAACGCTCACGGGCTTCACCCAGGGGAGCAACTGCTCATATTCCATACCTACGAGGTCGGTACCCTTGTACTCGCCCACCACCTTGTAAGGTACGAGCTTGTCGCCGGGGTTGTAGTCCTCGAGTGCCAACTCGGCAGCCTTTGGGTTGAAATGCATACCCATCAATGCCTTGGCCAATACTACGGTCATCTTCTCGCCCGAGTAAGCGTTGTATGTCTGTACGGCCACATAGTCAATCTTGGGACCTACGCAGAGTGCGGTATTTGAAGGCAATGTCCAGGGAGTAGTGGTCCATGCGATGAAGTATGGTGTACCCCACTCTGCCATCTCGGGCTTCGGGTTCTTCATCTTGAACTGACCGATTACGGTAGTATCCTTCACATCGCGGTAGCAACCCGGCTGGTTCAACTCGTGTGAGCTGAGTCCGGTACCTGCAGCAGGCGAATAGGGTTGGATGGTATATCCCTTATAGAGGAGGCCCTTGCCATAGAGTTGCTTGAGCAACCACCACAAAGTCTCGATATAGCGATTGTCGTAGGTGATGTAGGGATCATCGAGGTCCACCCAGTAACCCATCTTATGAGTCAGGTCGGTCCACTCCTTCGTATATTTCATCACATCCTTACGGCATGCAGCGTTATACTCAGCCACAGAAATCGTCTTGCCGATATCCTCCTTGGTGATGCCGAGCGCCTTCTCTACACCCAGTTCTACGGGCAAACCGTGAGTATCCCATCCTGCCTTACGCTTCACTTGGAATCCCTTCATCGTCTTGTAGCGGCAGAACACGTCCTTGATCGTGCGTGCCATCACATGGTGGATACCGGGCATACCGTTTGCCGAGGGAGGACCCTCATAGAACACAAACGAAGGGCATCCCTCACGCTCGGTCATACTCTTGGTAAACACATCTTTCTCGTCCCAGGCCTTCAGCACCTCTTTGTTCACATCCGAGAGGTTCAGCTGGCCATATTCGGTAAATTTCTTGTCCATATAGTGTATGTGTATTATATACCTAAAATAAATAATTCGCGAAGATACATCAAACCGCGCGAATAGCCAAATTTCAACGAGCGAATGTTGTGGAAAAGTTTACTTTTCTACAACTGAGTGAGGCAGAAATTCAATGAAAAGATTAAATTTCAACGAGCGAATGTTGTGGAAAAGTTTACTTTTCTACAACTGAGTGAGGCAGAAATTCAATGAAAAGATTAAATTTCAACGAGCCTCCACTGTCCCCCAGACAGGGGGACGAGTGAAGTGAAACGAAACGGAGGG
>JAZONI010000099.1:0-28397 GCA_045654445.1 Bacteroidaceae bacterium
CCTCGTAGTATACTGCTCGTGTCCACAAGTTGCTGGGACGTATACGTTTTACGTTGGTAGGCACTGAGGGGTCAGGCCACTTCTTCATAAAATAATCATTGGTAAGGAGCATCGTGTTTAGGATTTCCTTCTGTGTAGGCATCTCTTGCGCCTTGATGCCGCCCGTACAAAGTAGCAAAGCGAGCAATGTCCATAGAGTACGTTTTGTCATAGTATAAATAGTATTTTATAAGTATTTACAAATCTAATGGACAAAAGTAAGTAATTTAGAGCACAAAGACAAAGAAATAAAGTTTTTTCTTTCTATCACAACCTCTCTACAAAAAAGGGGGCATGCAGTTCCACAACATAAAACAAGTAGAGGAGGCAAGCCCCCTCTACTTAATTTTATTAGTCCTAATGTCTTATATCAGAGCAAACGAAAGGTTGCCTCGACAACATAGTTTACCATCAACCTTGGCTTCAGCCTTGGCAAAGATGAGCGATTGACGGCGCTCAGTAATGGTAGATCGCAAGACGATGGTGTCTCCCGGGCGTACCTGATATCTGAAGCGCACATTGTCGATACCCGTATAAAGGGGACGCTTTGTCTTAATCTCATCACCAAGCAGCAGGGCACACGACTGAGCCATCATCTCACAGAGGATAACACCGGGCACGACAGGATAATCGGGGAAGTGTCCTTGCAGGAAAAACTCATCTCCACGTACACGATAGGTACCAATGGCATAGCGGGAAACCTCTCCATTGGCACCGGTCACTATCTCCTCTTCGAGACTATCGACCAGCAGCATAGGCTCGCGATGAGGGAGAAAGGTCTTTATTTCTTCTCTATTCATAGTGTTTTAGGTTTCATTGGTGTTAGGAAGTTAGGGAGTTAAAAGCAAGAGGCCTTTCGCGCATTGATACACTATGGGCTCTATCCCCTCTTATCTCCCTTTATCTCCTTATCTATCAATCATATCTTCTTCAACGCCACACAAGCATTATGTCCACCAAAGCCAAGTGAATTGGAAGCAGCAATGGTAACATCGGCCTTGACGGCTTTGTTGGGCACATAGTTAAGATCACACTCGGGGTCGGCCTCCTTGTAGTTGATGGTAGGAGGAACAATGCCGTGCTTCACAGCGAGAGCCGTGGCGATAAGTTCGACGCCACCAGCTGCACCGAGCATGTGGCCCGTCATCGACTTGGTAGAACTGATGAGCGCCTTGCGAGCATTATCCTCACCGACGGCCAGTTTGATAGCATTGGTTTCGGTCTTATCGTTGAGCGGTGTGCTGGTACCGTGTGCATTGATATAGAGGGTGTCGTCAGCCGTGTAGCCAGCCTCTTCGAGTGCCATGCGGATAGCCTTTGAGGCGGGTACACCATCGGGACGCGGAGCGGTGTAGTGGTGGGCATCGCAACTGTTGCCATACCCTGCCACCTCGGCATAGATGGTAGCACCGCGCTTTACGGCATGCTCATACTCCTCAAACACGAGGATACCGGCACCTTCGGCCATGGTGAAGCCGCTGCGTCGTGCATCGAAGGGTGTGCAAGCATCTTCCAATGTCTCGGCACTGGTGAGCGCCTTACTGTTGGCAAAGCCACCGATAGCCAAGGGGTGTACGGCTGCTTCAGAACCACCGGTGATGATAGCATCGGCCTGCCCGTTCTTGATGGCGAGATATGCCTCACCTGCCGAGTGGGTACCTGTGGCACAGGCAGTCACGATAGGCAAGCAAGGGCCCTGTGCATTATGACGGATGGCGATATTGCCTGCAGCGATATTGGCAATCATCGTGGGTATGAAGAGAGGTGAGATGCGGCGCGGACCCTCATTGAGGAGTTTCTCGGTTTCACGCACAAAAGTGCTGATACCACCGATACCTGAGCCTACATACACACCGAAACGGTCGGGCTCGATATTCTCACCACTCACCAAGCCACTATCAGCTACAGCCTGATTGGCTGCTGCCACGGCATATTGGCAATAGAGGTCCATCTTGCGCACATCGGCACGCTCGAGGCCATTGGCTATGGGATCGAAATCTTTCACTTGTGCTACGATGCGTACGGGGAGGTCCACATCGTCATATCCTTGGATAAAGTTCAAGCCGCTCTTACCCTCAACGAGGCTATTCCAGAAGTCGGCTACTGTATTTCCTACGGGGCTGATAGTGCCCAGTCCGGTAATTACAACTCTTCTTTCCATATCATTTTCAGTCTTTTAGTCTTAGTTTGTGAGTCTTTAAGTTTGCCGTCAGAATGGAAACTCATCAACCTATAAACTTAAAAACTCTAATAATTGTTGCAAATATACAAACAAACGAGCAAGAATTGCGAAACTTGATCCGATATTTTCCGGTCAAGTGCAATGTAGGGCTGCATTTGTCACAATTTCAGTCATTTATTCCACTCGATGATACATGCTCCCGAGGTAAACCCTGCTCCGAATGCGCTAAATGCAAGTAAATCACCTCTTTTAAGTCTCCCTTCGCGGTTCAGTTCGTCGAGCAGCATAGGTATGCTTGCCGATGAGGTATTGCCATACTTATCCACATTCATGGGTAGTCTGTCCCCATCTACACCAAAGCGGTGACGGATGTAGTCGAGGATGCGGAAGTTAGCCTGGTGTAATATGTAATAGGTAATGTCGTCCTTGTTCAGGCCCGATTCAGAGAGCACAGCCATCAGGTCGCTCACCGAGCAGGTTACAGCAGTCTTGAACACCTCCTGTCCAGCCATGTAGAGCGGGATGTGCTGCTCCTCCTTGGTGATGAAGGGGGTAGGCTCCAATGTGCGCTTATAGTGCAATACACTGGTATTGCTTTTTGACGACACCTTGAGGGCCTTTAGCTCATCGCCTCGGGTCACCACCATAGCCCCCGCACCGTCACCAAAGAGCACACAGGTGCTGCGGTCGTTCCAGTCGACCATGCGTGTGGGTTCCTCAGCTGCCATCACCAATATGTTGGTGGCGCGTCCCGACTGCAGCAAAGCTTCGGCATAGTCCATGGCATAGATGAATCCTGTGCAGGCAGCATTGAGATCCACGCAAGGGCACATGGCACCAATCTTTCCCTCTACGATGCTAGCTATTGAGGGGGTTACATACTCGTTCACTACGTTAGAACATATGATATAGTCGAGTTCGCTAGCATCGATACCCGCATCGATGAGAGCTTTCTGTGCAGCCTCGGCAGCGAGGTCGTCGAGTTCTTCGTCCGTAATGATTTGTCGTGTACAGATGCCTGTGCGCTCACGGATCCATGCATCGCTGGTATCCATCATTTGGCTCAGGTCGTCATTTGTCAGTGTGCGCTTGGGATGCGCACTTCCAGTTCCGAGAATTCTCATAGTTTCAAAATTCAGGTGTTCAGGCAGTAGCATGATACTGCAACCGCGTGATCAGTCCTATTCGTAATAAAAATCGGCACAAAGGTACGCAATCTCCTCGGGACACTAAACAAAAGCACTACCGATGTGGCAAGAGAAAAGGCTTGTAGGGACAAAACATGCGGTATGAGGGACAAAGTGACAAAACCCTATGGGGACGAAAAAATGTCCAAAGATGGTAGACTTATCCGATAAAATCGTATCTTTGCACCCGAAAAAGACCAACAGCCAACGTTGGCACACACATTAAAACTTAACTATGGAACTAAAAAAGAAAGCACCACGATTTCTTCTTGAGAGCCGTACCCTTGCCGGTTCGGTCATTGCTATCGTGATCTTCTCCATCATATTCATGCTTATTTACGGTCCCTACTCTTCGACCTCTTGGCTCACCCTCTTGGCCGATCATACCGGTGAGGTAGGACCCTTCAAAGGCTTCCAAGTGGTGATGGCCTCTGTCGCCTTCTACCTTGTCGCCATTGCTTTCCTCATCTTGAGCAAGGTTGTCCTCTACCATGTAGGGCATAAGTTTCAGTTGTATAAAGCCCATCTCTTTGCATGGATAGGTGCCGAGATCATGCTGATATCGTTCATCTACACCATCTTCACAGCGCTTTTCAATCTTGCTGCGCCCTCTGAGTTCTTCCCTATCTGGGGCCGCTCGGTACTGGTACTGTCATTTATCATCATTGTGCCCTATATCATTTGCCTGCAGCAAGCCATCAACCGCCATCAGCGTGCACTGCTCGACCGCATAGGCATGAACATGGTCAATGACAAGACCGACAATGCCGACCCCAAACTCATCCACCTGGTCGACAGCACTGGCCGCCTCAAGATGAGCATCAGCATCGACAGCCTCTACTATGTGGAGTCGCAGGACAACTATGTGAAGATTTACTATGAGGCCGATGGCAAACTGTGCAACTACATGTTGCGTAGCACCACGAAGGCCATCGAGAGCAAGTTTGGCGAATACCTCATCCGCTGCCATCGTGGTTACATTGTCAACAAGAACAAGATCAAGATTTTCCGCAACGACCGCGACGGCATGTATGTCAAACTCATGCACGACAACATCAAGCAGATTCCCGTCTCGAAGTCTTATGCATCGAGCATCCAGCATTTCCTGGCACGCAGCGAGCAACCTGTAGAAGCATAAACTCCCTGTTTCCTCATCGTCACGGCAGATTTACCTCTGCCGTTTCTTTTTGATTTTAACGTGAGTTCGATATAAGGATTCCTTAGGGAATTGTCCCCTTAAATTAGGGGGCCAACGCGGTATGATAGCGTTGGTTGCGACGACTGAAGCTTTAGCTTCATAAAGGAGTTTTAAGCGGAGGGGGTATTTTCTTTCAAATAATCGTACCACCTCCCCCTCTACGAGGGTACTCCTCCTAACCTAGGAGGAGAATAGAAGCAGCTTGTTCTTATATCGAACTCACATGATTTTACGATGCCATCACTGCTTGCGCACCTTGCCTATGCCGCTCGCGCTGACATTGGTCTGTTTGGGATTGCCCTTATAGTAGATGTTTCCCACGCCACTGGCCTTACAGGTGAAGCGTTCGATGACGTTGCATTGTATGCTGCCCACGCCATTCAGTTCGGCACTGAGGCTGGCCACCTCAAAGTCATAGGCATGGATGTTGCCTACCCCTTCTGACTTGAACACAGCGTTCGTGGCTTTTCCCGTGAGGTTGACATTGCCCACCCCCTCGTTGATGACCTGCATGCGTTCACACTCCATGTTTTCGACAGTGATGTTGCCTACCCCCTCGCTCGTGATGGTCATCATCTGTGCCTTGAATGCCCCTTTGGTGCGTATGTCGCCCACCCCCTCGTTGTAGATAAGTTCCAGCTTTGGGGTCACGATACGGATGAGCAGCCCCTCCTTGCCGATCTTGTACTCCTTCTTGGCCTTGATGACGAGCGTGCCTCCCTCCTGTTGCAGTTCGGGCTCGATGAGTTGGATGATATGTTCAGGACCTTTCGCCTCGATGAAGTATTCGTTGCCCTGCTCGATAATGATGTGGGCCACTACATCGCAATGTACGCCGCTGAATGCGGGGAGGTCCATACGTGCTATCACCGTGCTGCTCTTGTCAGAGGAAGTCGTCTCTGATCGATTGGACTCATCGACGGGCATAGCGTTCAGGGGTGAAGCGATGGCCAGTGTTCCGCAGCATAGGAGGGTTGTCAAGAATGTCTTTTTCATATCTCTTCTTCGTTTTGTTCTGTTTCCTATCCCTTAGACGTAATGAACACCCCTAAAGGTTGCAACAAAATGAAAAAAATATCATTTTTCTTTCCTATATCTCATTTTCTCCCTCCTTGGCAGTGGGGATATGACTGTTCAGCCATATTGCCGTGAGTATAGAGGCGACAACGGCCACCGCTGCCCATGTCCACATCATCGCCACATCGTCCATCTGCTCCTCGATGGTCGTCTGGCCATAGAGTATCATGTTGACCGCCGCAATGGAATTGTTGAGCACATGCCCCACGATGCCGGGGAGCAGACTTCCCGTGCGGTAGTAGAGCCAACCGAACACCAAGCCCATGAGGAAGGCGAAGGGGATCTGTGCAGGGTTCATGTGTATGACACCGAAGATGAGTGACGATACCATGATGCCTGCCCACGGATTTGTCCACCGCTGCAGCAACCGGCCCTCGATGGCGCCACGGAAGAGCAACTCCTCCAACACGGGTGCCAGCAGGGCGATAGTGAGGAAGCCGAAGGGGTTGTTGCTCATGGCGATGAAGGTCTCCTCCATCGTGTTGGGCACGCCCACCTGTTCGATGAGCACGTTGAGCACATAGGTTGCAGCCAAGACAAACAGGGCCGACACGCACAGCACCTGCCAACTCAGCCTCCTATACCTGTCGCGCCCGAGGTCCACATACTTGAAATGCATCAGGTGCAACGCCATGGCAAGCGTCGACGCCACCATCGCCAGTGATGTCATGGTAGCCATATCCATCGGTGCTACGCAGGTAGAGATGAGCGTAGCCACCGCCCCAAATCCCAGTTGGTAGATGAAGTAGTAGATGATCAGTTTAAGGATTGTCAGTATCATATCGTTTATTATAAAATTTTCAGTTGCCTTACCCTCTTCTTGTCGGCCTCCAGTTGCGCCATCAGTGCCTCCAGATTCCCGAAGGTCTGTTCATCGCGCAGGCGCTCCACAAACTCCACGCATAGCGACTGGCCATAGAGGTCGCCTTCGAAGTCAAGTATATGTACCTCAATGCTGCGCTCCTCGCCATTGTTCACCGTGGGGCGATGGCCGATGTTGAGCATGCCTCTGAATGGACAATTCACAGTTGACAATTGACAATTATTTGCCTCCATCTTGGTAGCATCTGTCATTTTCCCATTGTCCATTGCCCATAGCATATTCACCCTCACCGCATATACGCCATCAGCGGGCAGCAGTTTGTTGTCAGTGTTGCCGAGGTTTGCCGTGGGGAATCCTATCTTACGTCCCACCCTATAGCCGCCTACCACCGTGCCACACAGCCGGTAGTTGTAGCCCAGCAGGTGGGCAGCCTCAGTCACGCGCCCTTCGGTGATGCAGCGGCGTATACGGGTCGAACTCACCGCCTCGCCATCCTCCATGCAGGCCTCGCCACGCACCACCTCGATGCCCAGTTCATGGCCATAGCGTACATAATCGTCGAATCCATCGGTGCGTCCACGCCCGAAGCGATGGTCATAGCCAATCACCAGCACCGCCACGCCCAACTGTTCCTTGAGCACCAGTTGCATAAAGTCACGTGCCGCCATTGCCGCCATCTCGTGGGTAAAGTCCAGTACCGCCACCTCGTCCATCCCTGCCTGGTTGAGCAGCGCTACACGCTCCTCCATGCTGTTGAGTCGTGTCATGTCGCTACCGCCCAGCACGCTTTTGGGTGATAGGCGAAAGGTCACGGCCATAGCCTTTAGTCCTTGCTTGTCGGCTATCCCACGCACCTGCCCCAACAGGCATCGGTGGCCCCGATGCACACCGTCGAACGAGCCTATGGTGGCTACGCTGTTGGCGTCTTGCTTTTGGCTTTTGGTCATAGCAATAGGTTTTTAGCTTTTAGCTTTTGGCTTTTGGTGATTGGCTGTGGCTATTTAAATTGTCAATTGTCAATTCTCCATTGTCAATTATCAACTCTCCCCGCCAGTCCGTATTGGCTATCGGGCAGTAGGTGTGGAATCCCAATGCCGCCGCAGCGTCGCAACTCGTCTGCAGGTCATCAACGAAGAGTGTCTCTTCGGGCTTGATGCCAGCCAACTGTGCCACCTTGCGGAAGGCCTCGGGCGAAGGCTTCAATTCGTGTATCTCGTTAGAGAGGAATATCTGTTCGAAGAAGTCCTCAGCCTTGCATCCCTGGTAGTCAAACTGCTTGCTTCCTTCGGCCCAGTGCACCTCATTGGTATTGCTCAGGAGGAACAGACGATAACGCTCCTTCAGTTTCAGGAGCGTGTCGAGTTTATAGGACGGTATGCCCGCCAACAAGGCGTTCCAGGCATAGTCAATCTGCTCATCCGTCATAGGAACACCATACACCTGGCGCACCGTATCGTGGAATTCATCCACAGACATCAGTCCCAGTTCGAAGTTCCTCAGATGGGCACGCTGCCCGTATAGATTGGTCAGTTCATCACCCACCTGCACACCATACTCGGCAAAGGCTTCCGCGCAACGCTCCCTATCAAGGTGGATGAGTACACCACCAAAATCAAAGATAATATTCTTAATCATGTCCTAGTCCTTTTTTTTTTTGCCCCGAAGCTAGGCTTCGATACTACAAATATACAGCAGTTTCTGTTACGCACAAAATTTCAACGGGCAAATCACACCTGAGGAGTGTGCAGGCACACAGCAGGTGTCGACCTAGGTCAGCGCTGAGCGCACAGTGCGTGCAGTGCGCACAGTAAAAATCGCAGGTGCGTTCCGTGCGGAACACACCTACGATTTTCTTTAGTTACATAACGGGATTTATGATTTATAAACTATGATTTATAAACTATGATTTATGAATTATTTATAGATTATAAAGTCTATATCTTTAAACATAATTTATTAACATCTTCTGTTCTGTGTCTCATGAAACATAAATCATAAATCATAAATTATAACATCTTATCGTTTTCCACTGTGCGCACTGTGCGGACTGTGCGCGGAAACAACAAATCCCCGCGGCGGCAGGGATTTGTTGTCATTCGGAAAAATCGTCTTAGTTGCTCACACTCGGCAGAGTCTGCAAGCATTCTCTGCACTTACTTAATTACAACTTTACGTCCATTGACAATATAGATACCACCCTTGAGGTTCTCTGTATCAGTTACCTTGCGACCGCTGAGATCGTAGATGGTAAATTGTCCTTTATCAATCATCGTTTGTTCGATACCATTCACGATATTCGCCGTATACACTACATCGTGGGCAGGCATGGTGTCGTAGGTGTCGCCTATCCAGCCCATGAACACGTCGCCCTCGGCAGTGGGTTCATAGATGTATTCGGGGATGGCCTCACCATAGGCAACCTCGGCGATATGCACAATTGCTGTGCCCACGAAATAGTACACCTTATATATGTTTGCTACATAGCATGCATCGTAGGTGACATCACTAGCAGGTACGGTTTCTGCCACATCGCTCCATCCGCTGAAGGTGTATCCCTCACGGGCAGGCATGGTGGGAACTGTAATCGGCGCACCATACTCAAGCGAATCGGACACGATCACTACACCACCGACAGTGAAAGTAACGACATATTTATTGATGGTAAACGAGCCGTTGACGATCACGTCGTGCGTAGGCATGGTCTCGGGCAGTGTGCTCCAACCGCTGAAGGTATAACCCTCCTTAGTGGGTTCTTCAGGCACTACGATGTCGCTACCCTGAATCAGTGTTTCGGTGTGGTACACCTCACCATCGACCATATAGGTTATGGTATAGCTTGCCAATACCGTCACCTCGCACGATGCGCTCACTCCACTGCCATCGTTGGCCGTGGCGGTGATGTAGGTAGTTCCTGATGCAACAGCGGTCACCTTACCGTTATCATCTACGGTTGCCACACTCATATTGCTGCTACTCCAGGTGATGCCCTTATTAGTCGCATCGGTCGGCTTCACTGTAGCGATAAGGTTCAGCATTTCACCTTCGATGAGGGTTGCTGATGATTGGCTCAATGTGATGCTTGATACAGCAACCACCTTCTTCTCCACGGTCACCACGCACGATGCTTTCACTCCGCTGCCATCGTTGGCGGTAGCAGTGATGGTGGCGGTGCCGGTGGCGATGGCTGTCACCTTGCCATTGGCATCTACAGTTGCTACAGTGGTATTGCTGCTGCTCCAGGTGATGGATTTGTCTGTAGCGTTGTTGGGTGTTACGGTAGCGGTGAGGGTCAATGTTTTTCCCTCGGTAAGGGTGGCTGTTGTTTGGCTCAGGGTGATGCTTGTGGTAATAGTCTCAACACCAGTAGCATTGAACTTTCCTATGGGGATGAGGGTCCATACTGTAGCGTTAGACTTATTTTGTACATAACCATTTGAAGAGTTGGCCCAGCTACCGTCAATGGTGCTGATAATAAATCCTTCACCCTTTTCGTCAATGGTGATAGTGTAGCTAGTAGGATCTACTGTACCATTGGCAAAGATGTAGTTGTTGCTGCTAGTACCAACAGCCTTACCTGTCTTCCAGTTGTAGATGTAGTACTCGCCCTCAGTAGCTCCTGGACGGAGGTAGAACCAATAGCTCTGGTCTGTAGCATCGGTGAGCTCGCTTGTGCGGAGTGTGCCATTGTAACGACCGGTTCCTTCGAAGGTATATACATAAGTTTCGGTGTCAAGGCTCTGAATGTAGTAAGCCATTACCTCTGAGTCATTAGTCGCTTCAGGCAGCACGAGAGCCTTGCGATAAGCAGCTTTTACCTTGTCATAAGCGGCCTTAAGTGTTGCATGAAGTTCGTCGAGGAATGGGTATCCTTCGTTGATGCCATTAATGGCGGCTTCATTGGCGCTCAGCAATTCTGTAACGTAGAGAGGCAATTGCTCGTCTAGCACGGTAACGTCAGAGTGGAGTTGCAACTCGGGCTCTGTAGCGGCAACTAGTTCGGTGATTGTGTTTGATACCATGCCGATCAGCATCTCGAGTTGAGTTTTGAGAGCAGCACTATGATTGTCTACAACGAGAGTTATGCTCCAATGTGAGGTGGTGTTTGCCACATCTTTCGAACCTACTACATTCCTTGATGCATTACATGCAAGATAGGTGTCGGTAGCCTCGCTATTCTGGATGAGGAACTTACCTGCAGAAGCCTCCACAAGATTGAATGCGATCGCTTTGTCTGTAGTAGTAGCCTCGGCTTTGACACGTGCATACTCATTCACTCTAGAGATATACATGCCACTTACGATGTGCTGGAGGTAATATTGGTTCTCGGTTCCTGTAGGAACAAGCATCCAATGTACGTCAGCATCTTCAGCGGGAGTAAGTGATGTAGAAACTTTCAAGCCTGATGAACTATGTGACAAAGCTGTGTTGTTGTAGCGGAGGCAGTTTAATGCGTAGTAGCTTGCTTCGTAAACGGGTACTTTGGCCATTTTGTTTGCATCAAGCAATGCAATCTCTTCTTCGAGGACCTGAATCCACTCTTCGTAACTGTGTACTGATGTGTCATTGTTGTCAATGGCCTTTTGTACCTCATCCACTAGATTCTGCAGGTTGGTCACACTTGCCGGTTTGTAGTATCCGACTTTTGTTCCTGTGGCATCGGTATTTTCCATATTTTCCATACATTCGGCCAACATTCTCAGCAGCTCCTCAAATAACCACTGATCCTCGTTCTGTATATTCATAAATTGGTTCCAGGGACTAGTTGTCTCATAAGCATCCACAGAACCTAATGGAACCCAAAGATCGATATTGTAGTTACTGAAACTGCTAGAATAAGCCAGTGGAGGGGTTACTGCCAATACCTTCACAGTCTCTAAGTTGCAGTCTGCAAATGCAAATTCTCCAATAGTCATCACACTCCCGGGGATGGTGATGGCGGTGAGGCTGCTGCAACCATAGAAAGCAGAGTTTTCAATGCTCGTCACACCCTCGGGGATAACAGTAGCAGAGCATCCTGCAATCAAGGCATTGCTGTTCGACTCTATAATGGCATTGCACCCACCACGAGAGTCATATTTGGCATTCCCTTCAGCTACAGTGATGGAGGTGAGGCTGCTACAATTAGAAAAAGCGCCTTCTCCAATGCTCGTCACGCCCTCGGGGATGGTGATGGAGGTGAGGCTCTCGCAACGTTGAAAAGCCCAATCTCCAATGTTCGTCACACTCCCGGGAATGGTGATGGAGGTGAGGCTGCTGCAAAGAAAGAAAGCGCCGTGTCCAATGCTCGTCACACTCTCGGGGATAACAGTAGCAGAGCATCCTGCAATCAAGGCATTGCTGTTCGACTCTATAATGGCATTGCACCCACCACGAGAGTCATATTTGGCATTCCCTTCAGCTACAGTGATGGAGGTGAGGCTGCTGCAACCAGAGAAAGCATAGTCTCCAATGCTCGTCACGCTCTCGGGGAGGGTGATGGCGGTGAGGCTCTCGCAACGTTGAAAAGCATAGTATCCAATGCTCGTCACGCCCTCGGGAATGGTGATGGAGGTGAGGCTGCTACAATTAGAAAAAGCGCCGTGTCCAATGCTCGTCACGCCCTCGGGGAGGGTGATGGCGGTGAGGCTGCTGCAATACTGGAAAGCATACTCTCCAATGCTCGTCACACTATAAGTATTGCCATTATAGGAAACTGTAGAGGGGATGGTTACTGCTCCACTATATTCGTTGGAGTAGTAAGAGGCACTACTTCCTCTATACGTTACTTCCACCGTCAGATCCGTAGAAGAGGTGATGTTGTAGTAGATGCCACGTACCACAAAGTCTTCAGCACTTGCCGCGAGGCTGCACAATAGCGCTGCTATTGTCATCAGCCAATGTTTAATGTGTTTCATTTTGTAGAACTTATATATTAATAAAACAATAATGTCTCATTTGCCTATAAGTTCTCCAAATTCGGCGATATCGCTTAGGTAATAAGAAAAGAAAAGCGTGAGAACCTGTACCTGTTACTCGTCTCACGTTCTGAGGCCTTCGCATTGCCCGATTAGTCGAAACGAGCAACGCAGACCTCACGCCGATATGTATATATGACCAAAGGCTATGCCTACGCGGTCTTTTCCGCGCCATAGCATAGCAACATGGATATAAGACATACCCGTGACATCTACCGTTGCTTTGTTCTTGACTAATCGTTAGAAGTTGCGAAGTTCCAGAACGTCAAAACCAAAGCGTCAAGTAAACGCCTTTCCACAATGTCATCCCCCGCCCTACCCCTTAGCTTACTAAGGTATCGGCGTGAAGATACTGCAAAGGTAAGGAATTTTATTTGAATTAAAGTATCAATTGAAAAAATGTTGCAAGAGGAGAGATTATTTCTTGACAGATAAATACAAAAACTAAGACTCTGCTTCCCGAGGTGGTATAAGAAACGCAGGGCTCGATTTATGTCATGATAAACCGAGCACTGCAAAGGTACGAGTTTCTTTCTATAATACAAAAGGTCTATATGGGAACATGCGAGAAATCCTTGGTTCCAACAAGGCAAATCCAATCCCTTCAGGTACCTCTGCTTCTATTCCTTCAGTGGCTTGAGGAACTTCTGGTGAGTGCAAAAAGGCTGCAAAAGTTTTGCAAAAAAGGAATCTTTACCCCTCAAAAGAGGATGCAAAGTATTGACTGGGAGCCAGATTTTGCACTCTTTTTGCATCTCTTTTTGCAAACCACAACCAATTATATTTCAGAATCTTAACTATCGCTATTATCAACATCCACCACATCCTTGCTGTCGACCCATGACTGCACATTCTGACGGCTTACCTCTACTCCCTTCGCTTCGGCTACCACCTTGGCTGCCTCCTCGGCTCTGTGATTGGGGGTGCCCTCGACTGAGTTGTAGATGACAAGGGCCAGTCCAACGACCTCTTCATACAGTTCAGGCTGTTTCTCCTTCACCTCTTTCAGTTTCAAGGGTACGGGGGCGAAGTGGGTGTTGCCAGGGAAGCCCTCTCTTTCGCCATTGAGCATACATATGCGTTTGCCAGTGTAAGGCGAGCGTCCCCACCATGAGATGGTGACTTTTTCGAGCGGGTCGCTCATATCCCGCTTTTCGGGTTTCTTCTTATTTCCTTTCTTCTTTTCTTGATAATGCTTGAGTTCAATGGTCATGCGGGTGGCTCTCGTCAAATCCTGTGAACCTGCAGTGGTGCCGTTCAGGTTCAGATGGTTCACCACAAGTATGGTCACCGTGCATCCTCTTTCACGTGCATTGTGGCAGAGGGCCATAAACTTCCTTATGATCTCCTCGGTGTCCACCTTGTAGAGATACATGCAGTCGACCACGAAGGTGAGGTTGGGGTATCTCCGATTTATGATACCGTTCTTGGCCACCTCCACAGCCATATCTCGGAGCAGTGTTTCCAATTGAGGGACTCCCATTCTTATCTCGATGCTTCCGTTACTCACCATATTGGGCAGTACCTCCCTGAAATAGGTCGCAAGTGTGTCCTTGCCGTTCTCGGTGTCGTAGTGAATGACATGCTGCTTCACCACCTCACCCACATCGGGGAATATCTTCACCCGCTGTCCTTTGGCAAGGGCTATGGCCAGCTGCATGGCAAGGATGCTCTTACCGCTCTTTTTCTCGGCAAGGATGAGGTTGATGCCTCGCTGTACGACATTCTGCATCACGTAGGGCACATCGCCTTTCAGCAGATCATCGGCAGTCAGTTGCTCCAGCTCGTCAGGTGAGACAAGCAGACTCTCGACCATGGCATTGAGGATGGCCTCCATGGTGAGGCCCTCCTGACTTGTGGGGACAGCAGCCACAGCAGCGGCGGGGGTGGGTGGAGCGATCAGTCCTGCCTCTATCTTCTTTTTAAGTAGTGTTATCTCCTCAAACTCCCTCTTCTCCCGTTCTATTCGAGCCTGTGCCTCCAGCAAATCTATTTGGTCCTTGGTGGCAGCACTCGCCTTCCTTATGTCGTCATCGGTTTTCGCACTATATTCTCTAATATCGTTATCGGTGATAATGGTATCCTTGATTGCATCAACAACCCCTTGGGTAACTATCTCCTTGCGTTTCTCCTCGCCTTTGGTGACTATGGTCTTACGGTCTTCCTCCCCTTTTTTTGCTTTGACGAAGTGGTCGAACACCATCTTCCCAGCACCCAATATCAAACTGTTTACCACATCGGTTCCGCTGCACTCACCCATGAGGTAGGACGTCGACAAATCTTCTATGTCGTCACCGTATCCATAGTTATAGTCATCATCACAATCATAGTTGTCACGGTCTATCTCATCGTCATACTTTCCCATAGCAAATAGAATCTTATAGTTTCACTATCGGCAAATATACAAGCCTTTTGCGAGATGTGCAAGCAATGTCTGAGGATATAAAAAAGTAGAAATATACATTGATATACATAAAAAATAAGCGTTTTGCGCCTGCGAAAGCCTCAAAGCCTCACCAATAAAATAGGATAACATCTTGTATTACAGATTAATATATGTAAAAATGGCTCAAAAAGTCGCTTGTCATGACTTTAATTACTTATATAAGATATGAATCTGATTTTCAACAAATAAAAAAAATATTCAAATGTATTCAAAAATATATGGAAATATTAACTATTCAACAGCTGTGGGAGCGCATCGAGAGAGCCGAGGCCATGGCAAACGAGAGAGTAAACGCTGACACTAAAGAGCAGCAAGTAACAAACAATGAAAAGAAAGGAGAACAACAATGAAATTCAACACAACGATGACGCAACTGCGCTTCTTCTACACCTTCACAGGGGTGCAGGATGGTGAATACTGCTTCAAGCTGACCGATGCGTACGCATTGGCGCTGAAAAGCGAACTGCCATGGTGTGACTACACGGTGCAGTTCCCGATAGACCCCTTGCGCCCACTGATGCTTGATGACACGGTGAGCATCGTCTACATGCGCACCCACCACGTATCGCCCCGCCTGAGGTGGGAGCCCGTGGGCTGGGAGTAAGAGAACGGGGAAAATTCCACATCCTTTGAATGAAGAGAGCAGAACTTGCACAACAGTTCTGCACATACATACCCCTCAAAGATATCATTCTTGAGGGGTTTTCGCGCATATAGGCACATGAAAGAAATAGCCTATTTTGCGTCTCTTAAAAGCTTAACCTATGTAATAACAAATAAAACTATGAAAACAAACAGCAACGAACATTCTACCCTATTGCCCATCCTCTGCGGACTGGGCATCAACAGTGGCATCATAGAGATGACCATGGAGCAGTATCTGACTCATGTAAAAAGCCGGTTTTATGCCACACAGGTGGAGGCCATGCGGCGCGAGGCCGACCCCACACGGCGGAGCCAACTGAAGAAGAAGCTCTACTACATACTGCCTCAGGGGCAGTTCAGGGAGGGACGACGCTCCTACGCCCTGGGCCAACAGCCTACGAAGGAGAACATCGGGTACCGACCCATGCAGATGCTGGACCTCGACACGCTGCCCGAGGGATGTGCCACACCGGGCGATGCGTGGTACCGCATGCGCTGGCAGCTGCAAGACATGGGACTGGCCCACTACCCGCTGGTGGTGATGGAGAGCGTATCGGGCAAGGGACTGCACATCTATGTGCGCCTGACCGAGGAGATGGCTGCCATGAACCGCCGTGAGGTGATACTCCTCTGGAGCCGACTCTTGGGGGCGGACTTTGACCTGAGCGTCACCGACCCTGCACGACGTGCCTTCCAGAGCCATATATTCTACTCACCCGATGCGGACATTGCCCTGCTCTTCGGTGCCGACCTTACGGATAAGCAGCGGGAAGCGATGAAGCAGACCCCCACCAACCTCCCCCTTAAAGGAGACCCCCTCCCTGCCTCCCCCTCTATGGGGAGGATACAGAGTCCATCGCCAACAAACGAGGTAAACACCCAGAAGGGGCTCCCCATAGAGGGGGAGCTGTCCGAAGGACTGAGGGGGTCTGTTGGGTCTATCGCCTCGCGACTCCTCATCGAGCTTTGCGGTACCACCACACCACCCGAGGGCTCGCGCAATAACACCCTCTACGAGGCGGCCCGCCAGATGGCCTACCTCGACGGTATCACCGAGGAGGAGCTGCTCGATGCCTTCGCCCCACTCCACTACCTGGGCCTGTCAAGGCAGGAGGCACAGGCATGCATACGCAGTGCCATGCGGCATGAGAAGACTTGGAAGTACACGTTGCCTCCAGCACTGACGAAAGCGATGGAGCAGACCCCCTCCAACCTCCCCCTCTATGGGGAGGCTTTGCAGACATCGCAGGGAACAATACAAGCGAACACCCTGGAGGCGCTCCCCATAGAGGGGGCCGATGCGAAGGCATCGGTTGCGCTGACTGAATCTTTAGATTCACAAAAGCGTCTCGCTTGCGAGCCTACCGAAGGACTGAGGGGGTCTTGGGAGGTCCCCTCGCTCATCTCCCTCTTCACTCCCCTCGTCCCCGAGAATGCGCGGGAGGCGGTGGCAGCGATGGTGTTCAGCCCCTTGGGGTCGTACCTCAACAATACGGTTACCATACGCGATGTGTCGGGCAAGCGGAGAAACATCCAGTTCACCTCACTCATCGTGGGCAACTCGTCGAGCGGAAAGGGATTTACCGACACCATATCGGACCTCATCACCGAACGGCACCGACAGCGCGACCTCTCCTCATGGGCACAGATAGAGGCCTGGCAGGAGCAGAAGCGCACCACACCGAAGGGTGAGCCGGCACCACTGAAACCGCAGGTGCCCCTACACCTGCTGGCCAGCAACATGACCGAGCCGGCACTGCTCGAACGACTCAAGGCACTGGAGCCTACGCATGGGCGTGCCTATATACGCGTATCCGAAATCGACGAGCTGCGCAAGATGCAGACGGTGAGCTCGTCGCGCCTGGGAGGGGGACAGGAGATCATACTCTCGGCCTTCGACACCGCATCGTATGGTGCTCTGCGTGTATCGGCCGATGCCGTGAGTACCATGACGGTGATGAGCCTCAACATCGTGGCCTCGTCGACCTTCCCCGGCACACAGGAGTTTTTCCGTGGCGGTGTGGAGCGTGGCTCGGTGGGCCGATGCGACATTGCCGTCGTGCCCGACAGCTACGACGTGCCCCGATATCAGGACCCCACGCCCGAGTTTTACAAGCAACTCGAACTCTACATCGACCGACTGGAACAGGCGACGGGCGAAATCGTGTGCCCCGACATTGACCGCACCATCGAGGAGATACGCCTCCAGTACAGCGACCCGGCCTCGCCCCTGTCATACCACCAGCGACCCGAATACTTCAAGCTGTGTCACCGCCAACTGCTCATCACGAAGCAGAAAGCCACCATACTCTACATATGCAACGACTACCAGTGGGACAGTGCCTGGGAGCCCTGGCTGCACCACGCCTTCGACTACGGCATGCAGTGCAAGCTCACCGTGTTTGCCGCCGAGATAGCCTCGTGGGAGAAGCGCCAGCTGATGGCCACCACACCCCACACCGTGAGCTACGGACCCAAGAGCGAACTCACCGAACTGCCCGACACCTTCACCCTCGACGACCTCATCGCTCACAAGCGACTCGCCACACCCGAGGCCACAGACAAGGAGCTCACTACCCGAGCCAAGACACTCATACGCACCTGGCTCCTGAGAGGACGCATAGCCCCCACCGACAACGAGGGAGAATGGAGGAGGAGCAATTGATAAGGGACAATTGACAAATGACAAATGACAATTATTCAGTCAACAGACAACAGTCTACAGTCAACCGTCAACAGACAACAGACAACAGGCCGATTTTTGAATTATGAATTATGAATTCTGAATTCTGAATTGCCAAACGCGCACAGTCCGCACAGTGCGCACAAAGAAAAGCGGGATAAGAAAGTCGACGGTCGACAGTCGACAGACCTTAACCTATCCCATCATTCAACATTCACCACATCAACCGCTGCAAAGCAGCATTAACCTAAATCATTAACCCCGAATTCGAAGATTTAAGAATTGGCATCCGGAGGCTAATTCTCAATTTTCAATTCTCAAAGTTCGTGCCAACGAGAGAATATGCAAGTTTACTTGCGATTTCTCAGCGAGTGCAGCCGAACTAAAAACGAAGTTTAATTTTTAATTTTCAACTTTCAATTCTATTCACCATGATTAACTACAGAGTAACCAAATGCAAGAACCCCAACGGAACAGAAGGGGTAGACTACTTCTCGGGCAAAGCCGTGAAGACAGGCGAGTATACCTTCGAGAACCTCGCCACCGACATCAACAACTCAACCACCGTGACCAAGGCCGACGCCATGGCCGTGCTGGCCTCGATCAAGCCCTTCGTCACCAAGGCACTGCTCGCTGGACAGGTGGTGGTGCTGCAGGACATAGGCCGATTCCAGGTGACACTGCAAGGCAAGTGCTACACCGCCGAAGACATGCAACAGGACGACTTCACACCCTCATCGAAGATCAAGGGACACCGCATCCTCTTCCGCCCCGAAGCCAAACTCAAACATGAGGTGGCAGCAGGCATCACACTCAAGCGCATAGCGAGTGAGGTGATGAAGTAAAGAAATGTACCATGGGACCATTTACCATGTACAGTTTCATCATCGCGAAAAAGGTGGACAGGAGGGGCAGATGGTACATGAGTTTGTGAAATCATCAAATCGTAAATAACGTGAGTTCGAAATAAGATTCCCTTTAGAGATTGTCCACCTAAATTAGGGGGACGAGCGTAACGTTGTGTAGCGGAGGGGGTATTTCCTTGCAAATAATCGTACCACCTCCCCCTCTACGAGGGTAAAGGCCTTCGGCACTCCTTTGTGCCGATAAACCGGCAGTCGTCGCTACCGACGCTATCATACCGCGTCGGCCTCCTATCTTAGGAGGAGAATCTAAGCAACTTGTTCTTATATCGAACTCACGTTAAATAGCAAATCGTCAAAATTGTAAATTACTATGAAACCCGACTGGAAACAACTGATCAAAATACTCATCGCTGTGCTCACGGCCATCGCCGGCACGCTGGGCATCAGTGCGATGGTGTGAACGGCACTTAACGAAAAATGAGAGAACTCGTGAGTTCTCTCATTTCTTTTTTGTATCGCTACATCGTGGTCTATTTGGTGCCGAAGATGCGGTCACCGGCATCGCCCAGACCGGGGAGTATGTAGTTCCTGTCGTTGAGTCCCTCGTCAAGGGAAGCCAGGTAGATGTCTACGTCGGGGTGTTTCTCCTGCACGGTCTTCACGCCCTGGGGTGAGGCTACGAGACACATCATCTTGATATTCCGGTATCCATCGTTCTTGAGGCGCATGATGGCATCGCAAGCGCTACCGCCAGTAGCCAGCATGGGATCGGTGAGGATCACCGTGCGCTCCTTGCCTGCCGGCATCTTGTAATAGTAGAACACGGGTAGGCAGGTCTCTTCGTCGCGATACAGACCGATGTGACCGATACGTGCCGAGGGCATGAGACGGGTAAGACCATCGACCATGCCTAGCCCTGCACGCAGGATGGGCACGATGACGACTTTCTTGCCGGCTATCTTGGGGGCGTTCATGGACATCAGGGGGGTCTCTATCTCTTCGTAGGTCAAGGGGAAGTCGCGAGTGATCTCGTATCCCATCAACATGGCGATCTCTTCTAACAGGTCGCGGAACTTCATGGTCGAAGTTGTCTTGTCGCGCATGATGCTCAACTTGTGCTGCACCAACGGATGGTCAATGATATGTAAGGCCATAGGGGAGGGTGTGAGTTTATGAATGATGAATTAATTTTTGTTTCCTTTGGCAAAAGTAATAATATTCTTCCTAGTTTTTTCATCGTTTACGTATAAATATCACTATTTTTGCAAGAAGTTATTATTATTCATTATGAACGACAACAAGAGACTCGGTCCCATACAGCGGACCATCGTAGGAATACAGTTCCTATTCGTTGCCTTCGGCTCCACCGTGCTGGTGCCGCTACTCGTAGGTTTGGACCCCTCGGTGGCGCTATTCACTGCAGGCATAGGCACCCTTATCTTCCATCTCGTCACCAAGGGTATGGTACCCATCTTCCTGGGTAGCAGTTTTGCCTTCATCGCCCCCATCATCAAGGCTACCGAACTGTATGGCCTTTCCGGTACCCTGTGTGGTCTGGTTTCCGTAGGTCTCGTATATGCTATCATGAGTGCTTTGGTGCGCTTCCGCGGTGTAGGGTTCATAGCCCGCCTCTTCCCTCCCGTCGTGGTGGGTCCGGTGATTATGCTCATCGGGCTGTCACTGGCAAGCACCGGTGTGGATATGGCCAAGGACAATTGGCTGCTTGCCATCATCGCACTACTCACAACGATCGTCGTGTCCCTCTTCGGTAAGGGTCTGCTGCGCCTCATCCCCATCTTCTCCGGCATCGTGGTGGGCTATATCGCTGCCGCCCTGCTGGGTGTCATCAATTTCCAACCTGTGGCAGAGGCCTCATGGCTTGCCTTGCCCGCCTTCGTGCGCCCCGAGTTCTCCTGGGAGGCCATCGTGTTCATGATTCCTGTCGCCATCGCGCCCGTCATCGAGCACATCGGTGATGTCTATGCCATCAATGAGGTGACTGGCAAGGACTTTGTGAAGGCCCCTGGACTGCACCGCACCATGTTGGGCGATGGACTGGCATGCATCGCCGCTGCCTTCATCGGAGGCCCTCCCGTGACCACCTACTCGGAGGTTACAGGTGCCGTGTCGCTCACTAAGATTACCGACCCTGCCGTGATCCGCATAGCAGCCATCGTGGGCATATTGTTCTCCGTACTGGGCAAGGTGAGCGCTATCTTGAAAACCATCCCCAATGCCGTGCTTGGCGGCATCATGCTTTTACTCTTTGGCACTATCGCCTCGGTGGGCATCAACAGCCTTGTGAAGAACAAGGTGGACTTGGGCGACACGCGCAACCTCATCATCGCCTCGCTCATCCTCACTCTAGGCATCGGCGGCGCCGAACTCACCATCGGCAGCTTCACCATCGGTGGCATAGGACTTGCTGCCCTGGTAGGCGTAATCCTTAACCTCGTCCTTCCCAAAGGCCAACGCGGATAAGCGGAGCACGGTATCATAACCCCAACAACAACATAGCAGCGCCCGTCGTAATGACATGGCGCTGCTCTTCTTTTCTATTGCTGTCCGATAAAGCTTTTAAGGATGTAATACATTCAGCGTCGCTGCCGGCACTGTCCCCCAGACAGGGGGACGAGTGAAGTGAAACGAAACGGAGGGGGTGCATGAAGCTACTGTATAGTTCTACACCCCCTCCGCTCCTCTTTGTTCCGCTCGTCCCCCTCAGAGAGGGACAGTGCTGACGGCTAAAGCCGAGCGATTCGTCCAACCTAATACAAGCTATAGGGGCTTATAAATGAAAAACAACCGCAAATATCACAATCAACACGCCTCGGAAATCAATACTGTAAGATCTTCTTACCACCCTGTACATAGACTCCTACAGAAGGGCTATGTAGGCGACGTCCCAGCAGGTCGTATGTCTCGGTAGAGGGTCGAGGAGTATGGGCAGAAGGGAGCTTGACACCTGCTCCGCCACGGAAGTGGAAGGAGGTGTGCCCAGTGGCCGCATCGTAGTTGATATCGGTGAGCGGCTTATCCATGGTCACGCCAAACTGGGTAATAGAGGCTGGCGTAGAGGTGGAGGTAAACTCATGGTTGTCTCTCCCGAAGAGGTGCTTGTTCGCTGTTCTATAGTTATAATCGTTGTTGGCCGGGACTACATAGTAGCGGTGGCTGGCTTCAGTGTTCACCCTATTGTTTTGCCATGCCGAGGCTTTATAAGTAACTTGTGTGACGAGAAGCCCGGCGGAAGCAGCGTAACGGTTCCACCCCTCACGACGTATGGTCTCGATGAGATAGAACGATGCGGTATCAGCAGTCGTGACAAGCCTCGCTGTGTCAATCTCAGAGGTGAAGATGCGATATCCCCTGCCCTCCTCTTCGGTAGTGCCCAAGCTCATGGTAGCAGGAGCTTCGAGCGTATGCATCGGGAGCCAACCCAACGAGTAGCGCTCAAAGGAGGTGTATCCGCAGGGAACGAAACCCTCAGCATTGTACATGCCATAGTCCATCACGCTCCATATATCCATGGTGAAGTCTGTGGCTTGTGTGTTGTAGAAGTCGGGCAAACCAAGTATATGGCCAAACTCATGCACAAACGTTCCGATACCCGCACAAACGGGCAGGTCGATGACCAGTTCGCCCGAACAGGCATAGCGTTCTACCTTCATGCCATTGTCCAGCGGGAGCGATACCGTATGGGCATGTGCCCACACGCACTCTTCGAAACCGGTCTGCGCCTCGTCGCTGCCGGCATACACGACATAGACGAAGTCGACAATGCCGTCGCCATCGTAGTCGTAGTCAGTAAAGTCAGTCAATCCCTGCGCGTAGGCCTTGCGGCAGGCATCGGTGATCATGGCACGGGCATTCTTGTCACCACCGTTGCTATTATTGGCACCATAGTGCTTACGTGGATTGTCTAGGGTGATGGGACCTATCACATCGAAACGGGGAGTGAACTTCCCCATCGACTGGTCGCGGAAATAGTCGCGTGCACTGCCCGGAATGGATACCTGCAAAGAGAGTGTTTCGCCAAACTTCTCGCTATACTCCTGGAAGTTAACCTCCTCGGTATAGTGGTCGCCGTCGAAGCGATTCTGGAACAACTTGCGCAACGAGTCGCCCGACAGATGGAACTGCACATCCTGATAGTTGACCAACAGCACCAGCCCCTTGATCTCACCTGTTGTGGGGAACTCCTGCATGATATATTCGCCCGAAGCACGGGTGCCGACGGCCTCATAGAACGACGGCTCGCGCTGATTGTCGCTCAGCAGATGGCGTATCTCACGACGAGGAGGAACTCTATGGTATGTAGAGGTAGGCCCTGATTCTTGTGCATAGCCTACAAGTCCTGCCATCAGGCACACCGCCAACAATAAGCATCTAATCTTCATAGTTGGAACTCCTTTTTTCGTAAAACAAAACTGTTACTCAAGTATTTGGCTCGCACGGTAGCGTTGGCAGCCAACTCCTCGGGTGTACCCTCAAAGAGGATGCGACCCTCGAAAAGCAGATAAGCACGATTGGTAATAGAGAGCGTCTCCTGCACATTGTGGTCGGTGATGAGGATACCGATGTTCTTGTCCTTCAACCGCCACACAATCTGCTGGATGTCCTCCACAGCAATCGGGTCTACACCAGCAAAAGGCTCGTCGAGCATGATAAACTTGGGGTCGATAGCCAAGCAACGGGCAATCTCGGTACGACGACGCTCGCCACCAGACAGTTGGTCGCCCAGGTTCTTGCGCACCTTCTGCAGGCGGAACTCGGCAATAAGGCTCTCCAACTTATCTCTCTGATAGTCCTTGGGCTTTCCTGTCAGTTCCAAGACAGAGGCAATGTTGTCCTCAACACTCATCTTGCGGAATACACTGGCCTCCTGTGCCAGATAGCCAATACCTACACGGGCACGCTTGTATACAGGGTCGGTCGTAATCTCCTGGTCATCGATGAAGATCTTACCACCATTAGGCACCACCAAGCCTGTAGTCATATAGAACGACGTAGTCTTACCCGCACCATTAGGGCCAAGCAAACCGACAATCTCGCCCTGCTTAACATCAAACGATACATTATTGACGACCGTGCGTTTGCCGTAGGTCTTTACCAGATGCTCGGCACGCAGCACCATCTTATCTTGTTCACTCATTATGTTTTCTCTTAGCTATCAATCTGCAAATATATGTTTTTTATGGATGCCTCCGGCATCATGGACTAGAAAAATTTGATCTCTTCGCCCAAGATATCGCTCAGCAACAGATTGGCCAAGCGGCTGGTACCGATGCGGAAGAGCGAATTACCAAGCCATTCCTCGCCGAGAACCTCCTTCACAATCGTGTAATATACAAGTGCATCCTTGACGCTGTTGATGCCACCGGCAGGCTTAAACCCGACTTTGCGGCCCGTCTTATCATAGTAGGCCTTGATGGCTTGGCACATCACGTAGGCAGCCTCGGGCGTTGCGGCAGGCTCTTGCTTACCCGTAGAGGTCTTGATAAAGTCGGCACCGCTATACATGGCAAGAATAGAGGCCTTCCAGATATTGTCGGCAGACTTCAGCGCACCGGTCTCGAGAATCACCTTCAGGGTGCGGTCGCCACAAATCGACTTTATCTCGTCGATCTCATCGCACATGCCCTCATAGTCGCCGCTCAGGAACTTACCCACAGGGATAACGATATCTATCTCCGTAGCACCATCAGCCAAAGCAAGAGCCGTCTCGGCCACCTTCACCTCAGTAAAGGTCTGCGATGAGGGGAAGCCTCCCGATACACAAGCGATACCTACCTCCTCGACTTCGAGTGATTGGCTCACGATCTTGGCAAAGTTGGGATATACGCAGATGGCTGCCACACCCTTGAGGTCGGGGTATTCATTCTCGAAATCATTGACACGTTCGGTAAATCTCAACACACTCTCCTCACTATCCTCGGTCTTGAGCGTAGTGAGATCAATGCAGTTGAAGAGCTGTTTCTTCACCGCTTGGGTATTATTCTCTGCCACATATTTCTCGACGATCAGGTCTGTCTTTGCCTTCACATCGCCGTCAGAAAAAGTTCTCTCATACAGAGACAACGTATCGCTGTACTTGTTGTTTGATTCAAATTCGTGATAGTGTTCCATTGGAAAATTCTATGTTATTTTAGTTTTTCGTTCTGCAGATGACGCATGCTGTCGCGCTTGGTCTTCTTCTCTATGGTGTGGCGCCATGCCTCGGTGAGGTCCACGCCTGTTTGGTTGGCCATACATACGAGTACCCACAACACATCAGCCATCTCTTCAGCAAGGTTAGGCTCTTCGCCCTCCTTGAAGGACTGCTCACCATAGGTGCGAGCCATCACACGCGCCAGTTCGCCCACCTCCTCGGTCAGGATTGCCATGTTGGTCAGTTCGTTAAAGTAACGCACACCATAAGTCCGTATCCACTCATCGGCCTGACCTTGCATTTCTGTCAGGGTAATTACCTTGTCGCTCATATGCTTATACTGGATATTCTTTTTTCTTTCCATTACATGTTGCCCTACAGGATATAGAGTATCACTCTAAAGTCAGTTCTTCCCTTTCACGATCTTCTTGATCTCGTTGAGTTTGTTGAGGGCCTCGAGAGGCGTCAGGTTATTGACATCAATACCCAATATCTCGTCGCGCACTTGACAGAGGATGGGATCGTCGAGCTGGAAGATGCTCATCTGCAGTCCCTCACGACTTTCGGCAATCACCTCAGTAGGCTTGCTGATGCCATCGGCAGCAGCATTGCTCTCCATCTGTTGCAATATCTTCTCGGCACGTTTGACAATGCTCTTGGGCATACCGGCCATGTCGGCAACGTGGATACCGAACGAGTGGTTGGAACCTCCGGGCTGGAGTTTGCGCACAAACACCACCTTCTTGTTCACCTCGCGCACAGCCACATTGAAGTTCTTGATGCGTGAGAAGGACTTCTCCATCTCGTTGAGCTCGTGGTAGTGGGTGGCAAAAAGAGTGCGTGCACGGCCACGGCTGTTCTCGTGGATATACTCCACGATAGCCCACGCGATAGAGATGCCGTCGTATGTCGAGGTGCCGCGACCTAATTCGTCGAAGAGCACAAGGCTACGCGGACTGATGTTGTTGAGGATGTCCGATGCCTCGGTCATCTCGACCATGAAGGTTGACTCACCCACGGAGATGTTATCGCTAGCACCTACACGAGTGAAGATCTTGTCTACCAAACCCACATGAGCGGCCTCGGCAGGCACGAAACTGCCAATCTGCGCCATCAGGGTGATGAGGGCGGTCTGTCGCAAGAGCGCCGACTTACCGGCCATATTGGGACCCGTGATGATGAGTATCTGCTGCGTGTCGGTGTCGAGCAACACATCGTTGGCAATATAACTCTCGCCCACGGGCAGTTGCTGCTCGATGACAGGGTGACGGCCCTGACGGATGTCGAGCGTAGTGCTATCGTCTACCACAGGACGCACGTAGCGGTTGAGCGCTGCGGCATTGGCAAAAGAGAGCAGGCAGTCGAGACGTGCTATCTGGTTGGCATCGATCTGTATGGCAGGGATATATTCGTTCAGCGCAAACACTAGGTCATTGTAGAGGCGTGTCTCAAGTGCCGAAATCTTATCCTCGGCACCAAGTATCTTCTCCTCGTATTCCTTCAGCTCCTGTGTGATATAGCGCTCGGCATTGACCAGCGTCTGCTTGCGTATCCAAGTCTCGGGCACCTTGTCCTTGTGGGTGTTGCGCACCTCGATGTAGTAGCCGAAGACGTTGTTGTAGGCAATCTTGAGGCTGGGTATCTCGGTAGCCTCACTCTCACGTTGCTGCATCTGCAGCAGGTAGTCCTTGCCGGAGTAGGCAATGCGGCGCAGCTCGTCGAGCTCCTCACTCACTCCGTCGGCAATAACACCACCCTTAGCCACGAGCAGAGGGGGGTCGTTCTTAATCTCACGGGCGATGCGGTCGCGTATGGTGCGGCACACGTTGAGTTGCTCACCTATACGGCGTATGCTCTCATTGTCCGAAGCCTCGCAAGCCGCCTTCACTGGTTCTATGGCGTTGAGGGCAATCTTCAACTGCACCACTTCGCGGGGCGACACACGCCCTGCGGCCACACGGGATATGATACGCTCGAGGTCGCCAATCTGATGCAGGGCATCGTCGAGCAGTTCGCGGAAGTCAGGGTGGCGGAAGAAATACTCCACAATATCCAGGCGCTCATTGATGGCACGCACCTCCTTGAGGGGGAATACCACCCAACGCTTCAGCAGACGCGCACCCATGGGACTAATGGTCTTGTCGATGACATCGAGCAGCGACTTACCGCCATCGTTCATCGGGTGCACCAGCTCGAGGCTGCGTACGGTGTAACGGTCGAGACGCACATAGCGCTCCTCCTCGATGCGCGAGAGCGTGGTAATATGCTTGATCTGTGTATGTAGGGTCACCTCCAAGTAGTGGAGTACGGCACCCGAGGCCACCACACCATTGCGCAGATGCTCGATACCGAAACCCTTGAGGTTCTTCACCTGGAAGTGCTTGATGAGTTTCTCACGGGCAAACGATTCGGTGAAGGCCCAATCGTCCAGTTCAAAAGTGCAATACTTCCCCCCGAAGTTACTCTCAAACTGATTGCGCAGTCCATGCTGGAAAAGTACCTCCTTCGGAGCAAAGTTTACGAGCAACTTGTCGATATAGTCGAACGGGCCCTCGGCAGTAAGGAACTCACCCGTAGAGATGTCCAAGAAAGCCACACCACAAGCACCCTTGCCAAAGTGTACGGCAGCAAGGAAGTTATTCTCCTTATAGTTAAGTACGTTCTCGTTGATAGACACGCCGGGAGTCACCAATTCGGTGATACCACGCTTGACGAGTTTCTTCGTCATCTTGGGATCTTCCAGCTGGTCGCAGATGGCTACGCGGCGTCCTGCACGCACCAGTTTGGGCAGATAAGTGTCGAGCGCATGGAAGGGGAATCCCGCCATCTCAAGATACTTATCCTTACCATTGGCACGCTTGGTGAGCGTGATGCCCAATATCTCACTAGCCACAATAGCATCGGTAGAGTAGGTCTCATAGAAATCGCCACAACGAAACAGCATAATGGCATCAGGGTGCTTGGCCTTAAGTTCCAAGAACTGCTTCATCATTGGGGTCAACACTATATCTTCTGCCATATCTGTATCTTCTTAATCGTTTTTATTAGAACGGCAAAGATACGAACAAACGAGCGAAATAATATCAAGCTTGCTTGAATATTTCACAGCGAGTGCTACATATCTTCGCGATGCATCGCAAAGATAC
>JAZONI010000100.1:0-2390 GCA_045654445.1 Bacteroidaceae bacterium
GTATTTTAGTGTGAATAGCAAAAAATCTTCTATCACGTCGGATATATCCTATCCGCCGTTGATGTATATCAGGGTTTGTAACCCGAAAAAAGTTTTTACATTCTAATAGGTTTAGCCAGTTGTGTGTGGTGCAATAAAAGACTACTGTCCGTTAAAGCTCGAAGACTTTTAGCGGACAGTAATAATTTGAAGCACACGTTGAATATACTTTTAGTTGCAGCTCAATACAGCAATCCCACCATCCGTCACAGCGGATATACACTATCCGTTGTTTATGAGTATTAGGGTCTATAACCCGAAAATTTTTTTTACATTCTAATAGGTTTAGCCTGTTGTATGTGTTGCAATAAAAAATACTATCCGTTAAAAGCTCGAAAACTTTTAGCGGACAGTAATAATTTGAGGTAAACGTAGAATATACTTCCACTTGCAGCTCAATACAACAATCCCACCATCCACAGAGGGAGTTTCTTGCCTATAGGGTGCTCTATGCCGTCGGCAAGGATGTAGGAATTGGGGAGGTCGGCAATCTGCTCGAACGACTTGTCGCGTCCGCCTACCTCGAAGGTTATCTTACCGTCGACCTTGAAGTCGCCCTGCTCCTTGCCATACTCTACGGTGTGGCGGGTAGAGAGTTGGTTCACCACGAAGCACTCGCGCAAGGTGCCGATGTTGAGCTGCGAACTGAGGGCACAGAGGATATTGGGGTTGTGCACGTAGATTTTGTCGGGCTTCTGCATCTTGGTCACCGACTTGTTGTCGGTATAGAGCAGGTGGAGCAGCTCGGCACGCTGCATACTCGACAGGTAGTTGAGCACGGTGGTCTTGTTGAGTTCGAGGTAGGACGACAACTTGGCGATGTTCACCTCGTAGGGGATGTTGTCGGCAAGGTAGAGCATCATGGCCTTCAGCTTGCGGGTATATGCGGGGTCTACACCGCAGAACTGTGTCATCTCTTGGTCGATGATGAAGCTGACGACATTCTCTATGCGGCTGTAGTACTCGACCTCCTCACCATCGTAGAAGGGGTAGTAGCCCACGCGCAGATACTCCTCGAAGAGGGGCTGGGGATGGCATACGCGGCACACCTCGTCGCAGATGGCATCGGCATCGGAGAGCAACGCTTGCAACGTGTGGGCTGGCAGATGGATGTGCTTATAGAAGTGGAGATACTCGCGGAACGAGAGCCCGGGCATGGTGTAGCTGAGCACGCGGCGCGAGAGGTCGGCATCGGCATTGAGTATCTGTATGAGCGACGAGCCGGTGAACGTTACCTTCATATCGGGCCACAGATCGATAATCTCCTTCACCTCCTTGCTCCATGTGGGGTACTTGTGTACCTCGTCGAGGAAGAGATGCTTGCCGCCCATGGTGTGGAAACGCTCGGCAAGGTCGAGTAGCGAATGGTTGGTAAAGTAGATGCTGTCCATCACGCAGTAGAGCGCTTCGCCAGCATTGACGCCATACCGCTGCTTGATGTATTGGCGCATGAGCGTAGTCTTTCCCACACCGCGCGAACCGCGTATGGCTACCAACTGGCGGTCCCACGAAATCGTGTGCATCATCTCGCGAACGATATCAAGACTCGCCTGCGATATCAATATCCGATGTTTGTTGTAAAGCGTCTCCATATTCTATAATCGTATAAATTCACGGCAAATATAGGATAACTTAACGTAATAACAAAAGAAAATGAAAGAAATCGTTTAGCCTGATAAGCGATTTTATCCAAAAATCGGTTAGTGGGATAAGCGATTTATGTCAAAAATCGGTTAGTATAATAACCTTTTTTGTTATGATGTTTTGCTTGGAGCTTTCTGTGTATTAAGAAAGGCGACTGGATGTATTTGTCCAGCCGCCTTTTGATTTGCTTATTCAGCGATGTCTGCAAAGCCTCCCCATAGAGGGGGAGGTTTGGAGGGGGTCTTTACTTTATAAGGTCCACGCTACGCTTGATGAACTTGCTCAGTGCCTCGCCCTTGAGCATGCCGTTACCCAGGAGGGCAAGGTCGATGAGCTGGTGCAGCACCTTGTTGTCCTTGGCGAAGTCGGCGTAGATGGCTTCACGTTTGGTGCGCTGGGCATCTATCTTGGTGTGGAGTTCGCTGAGCTCATCCTTCTCGGCTGAGGGTATCTCCTCGTCCTTCATGCCCTTGTGTGATGCTTCGAGAGCCTCTTCACGGGCTTGCAATGCTGTGGTCTCCTCGTTGATGGGCTTGAGGCTATCGGCGGTCTGCTCCTTCTCTGCGGTGAGGACAGACTGGATGAGGGGATGGTCGGTGTTGAGGATGAGGGTATACATGTCGGGCATCTCTCCATAGAAGCTCATGCCAGCATTGATGGCTGCCATCTCCTTCATACGACGCATATACTCGCTCTGTGTGATGAGG
>JAZONI010000101.1:0-5727 GCA_045654445.1 Bacteroidaceae bacterium
CCGAAGGCTTCGCCCACCCAACGGAACACACCGCCCTGCTTGTCGGAGAACATGGCCGCCAGCTCGGCCGCCACGAGTGCTGTGGGGATGAGAAACACGATAGCCGCAAAGAGATAATAAAATGCCGAGCTCAGTCCATACTCAGCTTCAGCGGGAAGTCCGCGTAGCGACACTACAGCCGTCACGTTCATGATAGCGAGTGTGGCAACACTCAGCTTCGTTGCTTTACCTATATTTGCCATAGTCAGAAAGGTATTGGTTATAATCTTGTGGTATAACAATGAAGTGTCGGAGTTGTTTAGATTGTCGTATAAAACAAATAAGAGGATGTGTCGCGACACATCCTCTTATTTGGGGAATATAATCTTTAGCGATTATTCATTCTCTGCGAGGAATTTCTCTACCTCGAGAGCAGCCTTACAACCACTACCAGCAGCAACGATAGCTTGGCGGTAACAAGGGTCTGCAACATCTCCTGCAGCAAAAACGCCAGGCACGTTGGTCGCAGGCGATGCACCCTTAGTCATGATGTAACCTGTTTCGTCGGTCTCAAGATATTCACGGAAGATTTCAGAGTTGGGGTTGTGACCGATGGCGAGGAAGAGTCCGTCAATAGCGATATCGTAGTGCTGCTCGTCCGCTTCGCCTTTGCGTTTCACCACGTGAGCACCCTCAACACCGTTTTCACCGAAGAGGCCGGTCACATTATGCTCAAAGAGCACCTCAATCTTGGGATTCTGCATCACACGATCCTGCATGATCTGGCTAGCGCGCAGATAGTTCTTACGTACGATGAGGTACACCTTGCTGGCGAGGCCTGCCAAGTAGTTAGCCTCTTCACAAGCTGTATCGCCACCACCTACTACAGCAACGACCTTCTTTCTGTAGAAGAAACCGTCGCATGTGGCGCAAGCGCTCACACCCATACCTGCATACTTCTTCTCATCCTCCAGCCCGAGGTATTTGGCTGATGCTCCAGTAGCGATGATTACGGTCTCGGCTTCAATCTCAGTGCCATCGTCTACGGTCACTTTGAAGGGGCGTTGTGAGAGGTCGGCCTTGGTAATGATACCACTGCGGAGGCTGGCTCCGAAACGCTCTGCCTGCAAGCGCAGGTCATCCATCATTTCTGAACCGCTGATACCATTGGGATATCCTGGGAAGTTCTCGATGTCTGTTGTGATGGTGAGCTGTCCACCCGGTTGTAATCCTTCGTATAGGATGGTGGGAATATTTGCTCTACCTGTGTAGATGGCTGCTGTGTATCCAGCAGGGCCTGAACCAATGATAAGGCACTTCGTCTTTTCCATAATCTATATACTTTATTGTTGTTATGTATTATTATTTATCTATTAAACGACAAAGATACTAATAAGCGCGCAAAATAATGTTAAGTTGCTGAAATATTTTTTTTGCAGTGAGCAGAAGTCTGTTTGAGATATGCTTCAGGTGTGTTTAAACGAATTGTTATGTCTTTGATGATTGAGAATCAGCAAATATAGATTTTTTTAGTTGGTTCTTTATGTCTCCTTAGTTTTTACTTAGGATCTTCTTTTGTGTTTGTAAATCTTCGTTGTCTTTTTTGTTATTTCCTTATAATGTGTGATTTATAAGAAAATCCCTAGTGTAACTAGGGATTCCTTACTGTCTCAACAGAGATTATTTTTCCTTTCTGAGCCGAGAGCGGGACTCGAACCCGCGACCTACGCATTACGAATGCGTTGCTCTACCAACTGAGCTATTTCGGCATACGCTGAAAGCGGTGCAAAAGTAGGAAAAAATGGTAATACGGCCAAATAAAACATGAAGTTTTTCGGCCTATTCCCCGATTTGTGGAAATATTGATGCCGCGTCGCATGGGGTAATAAAACGGAGTGGGGGATGTCTGTTGTTTTACATCCATTTTGAGGACGTCAATTCGGTGCTTAAGAGTAGAATTAAAAGGTGATAAATATCGCTATTATTTCTTATATCTTTCACTTGCTGTGAAAAATATTGAAGTAAACTTCATATTTCTCGCTCGTTTATTGTTATCTTTGCATCAAACTGGTAATAACTACAACAGATAAGATTATGCAATCACCTACTCTTTCCATTCCCCGCCTCAGTGCATTGCCACTCTCGGCGGTCGAAGTTCCCGCGTTGTTAGATAATCTTGGGGTTGCGTTCCAACCTATTGGTTGCGTGAATTGGCCTGCCGATTATCCTTATTGTCCCGATGTTGCTTTCCGCATGGCTTGGTGCCCCGAGGGCTTGGTCATCCATTACCGTGTCGACGAGCAGAGCGTGCGTGCACATTATGGTGAGGATGATGGCAATGTATGGACCGACTCGTGTGTGGAGTGTTTCATCCGCAATGCTGATACTGATGCCTATTATAATATCGAGTGCAACTGCATCGGTACTATCCTTGTCGGCGTAGGTCCCGTCGGTGACCGTCACCGCTTGTCGTTGGACGATTTGAAACAGGTGAAGCGTTGGGCCTCATTGGGCAACGAGCCCTTCGAGTATAGAGAAGAGCCTACCGCCTGGGAGGTGGCTTTGGTAGTTCCCTCTTCGCTCTTTGCCGGTCTTCCGTTATGCTTGGAGCCTGATGCTACGTTGCGCGCTAACTTCTACAAGTGTGGCGACGACCTCCGTGTGCCCCATTTCGTATCGTGGTCGCCCATTGGTGTCGAGCGCCCCAACTTCCACAAGCCCGAGTTCTTTGGTCATCTGCACCTGCAGGCGTGATGTGCCAATGTATATAGAAATAGTGAGGTTGACCCGAAAGGTCAACCTCTTCTTATTATTTCACCACCACCATTTCTATGGGTTGTGTCTCGCTCTTGTCCATCGGGTGCCACTGGTACTTCACCTTTTCGAAGTCGATGCTCTTCACGTCGATGCATCGTATGTGGTTGTTGTACGATGTCTTGTAGTACACCTTTCCGTTCGTGAGGTCTATAGCCGATGTCCATTGTGTGGCGCTGGGTATGTCGGGTCCTTGTCCCGGCTTGTGCTCAATGCCGATGGGTATGTCAAAGTTGTTCAGTATATGGAAACACTGTGTCACGGTAGAAAATCCATCGGGTCGTTGGGGTGCCGTGTTGCGGAAGAAGGCTGCGCGCACGAAGCGTGAGGGAGGCGTAGCATCACCCGGCAGGCCTAGCATTCCCGAGTTACCCCCAAAGGGACTCAACGCTTGCTCGCCAAGTAGTTGGTTGGGGGCACTGCCCGGGAAGAGGTTCACATAGTTGTTCAGGTTGGCTAGGTGCCACGGGAATCCGGGCGAGTTGGTGATGACGCCCACCGTGTTCTCGTAGAAGTGTGGTACGCCGTCGACAAATTCGAGCACCACCTGTCGTCCGCTCTTGTCGCCTATGCGGTAGTGCACCACCGAGCCCGCGTCGAGCCCCACCACGCGCACCTGGTTGTTGTTGATGGCCTGCATCACCTCGTCTACGGTGGCAAACTGCGATAGCATCCATGCGTTGAGTTGCAGGTCGCCCACACTATGGTCAGCCTCTGTGGGATTGTAGGGTAGGTAACTGCCATAGTTTGGGAAGAAGAAGAGTCCCGTCGACAACCCCGCCTCGTTGACCCCTTCTGCGATGAATTCCTTCTGCACCACGCATAGCCCCACTACGCCATACTTGGCGGTAAACTTCAGTCCGTTCAGTGCGTTGGGTGTGTACGATTGCATCTCCTGTCCGCGCGGGATGATCACATATTCACTGATGAGTTTAAGTGCTGCTCCTTCGATGGTGCGTGCTTGGATGTAGCTACCATCCTTAGCCGTGAGTGATATGCCCGTACAAGCGACTGATGCTGTAGCACTTCCGCATAGTGCGGCACATCCAATGAGAAAACTTTTAGCCATTGTATTCATACTATTCTACATATGTTTATAATCTTCTATCTCAACATCTTGTGCCGATAAATGTTCACGCGGATAGAAAATTGAATGTAGGTATGCAGCTATGGGAATGTCTAGGTTCTAATCTTCTTCCCAGATGCGCCAAGCGGCTTTGGCTTGTCCGATAAGCATTTGCATGCCATTGCATATGGTAGCACCGACTTGCTCACCCTGTTCCAGGAAGCGTGTCTTGGTAGGATTATAGACTGCGTCGAATAGCAGATGGCGGCTGCTTAGTGCAGCATAGTGAAGTGGGGGGCACTCATCAACTTTGGGATACATGCCCAATGGGGTAGTGTTGACAATCACGGTGTATTGTGCCAATATCTCGGGGGTGAGGTCATCGTAGCTGAATACACCTTCGCGTCGGGTACGTGACACGAAGCGGGTGTTGAGCCCCAATTGGCGCAGGGCATAGTCTACGGCTTTGGAGGCACCACCCGTGCCTAAGATGAGGGCATGGGTGTGATGGGCTTGTAGTAGTGGACGTATGGAATCACTGAATCCAATGACGTCAGTGTTATATCCCTTCAACAAGGTGCGTTCACCATGGCGCTGCACTTTGACCACGTTGACGGCTCCGATAGCTTGTGCTGCTGCATCTATCTCGTCGAGATAGGCGAACACTTGCTGCTTGTAGGGTATGGTGACATTGAAGCCTTGCAGATGAGGCTCTTCTGCTAACACTTGGCGTAGGTCGTCAATCTGAGGAATTTCGAAATTCTTGTACTCGGCATCGATGCCCTCTTGTTGAAAGAAGTCGGTGAAGTAGCCTTTAGAAAAGGAATGTCCGAGTGGATAGCCGATGAGTCCGTAGGTCATGTGTGGATGAAAAACTGATTGTTGATGATGTAGGAATTTAAAAGCACTGCCTTAAGGCAGTGCTTTGTTTAGGCTTGAGTGGGATGTTCTTACTTTGTGAGCCACTCAGTCACGTTCTTCTCGATACGTGCTGCGATATCCTCGGTATTCTCCTTCACGAAGGTCTCACCGGTGATGTGCTCATAGAGCTCGATGTAACGCTCGCTGATGCCAGTAACGATTTCGTCGGTCATCTCGGGCACCTGCTGACCCTCCTTGCCTTGGAAACCATTGTCCATGAGCCACTCGCGTACGAACTCCTTTGAGAGCTGCTTCTGGGGCTCACCCTTCTCGAAGCGCTCCTGGTAGCCCTCGCTATAGAAGTAGCGGCTGCTATCGGGGGTATGAATCTCGTCCATGAGGTAGATAGTGCCGTTGTGCTTACCAAACTCGTACTTGGTATCTACGAGGATGAGTCCGCGCTCAGCGGCGATCTCAGTGCCACGCTTGAAGAGAGCGAGTGTGTACTGCTCGAGCAATGCATACTCCTCAGGAGTAGCGAGACCCTGTGCCAAGATTTCTTCCTTTGAGATGTCTGCATCGTGCTCACCAATCTCAGCCTTTGTGGTAGGAGTGATGATAGGCTCGGGGAAACGCTCATTCTCGCGCATGCCCTCGGGGAGCTTCACGCCACAGATCTCGCGCACACCGCTCTTATAAGCGCGCCATGCAGAGCCACAGAGGTAGCCGCGTACGATCATCTCTACGGGGAAACCTTCGCACAACACACCTACGGTAACCATAGGATCGGGAGTAGCGAGCTTCCAGTTGGGGCAGATGTCAGTAGTAGCATCGAGGAACTTTGCTGCAATTTGGTTGAGCATCTGACCCTTGAAGGGGATACCCTTGGGTAATACTACGTCGAACGCTGAGATGCGGTCGGTGGCTACCATCACGAGCTTGTCGCCCATGTTGTACACATCACGTACCTTGCCGTGATACACTCCCTGCTGACCGGGGAAGTTGAA
>JAZONI010000102.1:0-7108 GCA_045654445.1 Bacteroidaceae bacterium
GTTTTCTGAGGGGGCAATGCGTCTAAGGGAAACACAAAACGACAAAACGAAATGAAAAGATTAATGGTAATGGCTACACTGATGCTGGGCATCGTAGGCGGCATACAAGCACAAGAGATTAAAGGTAAGGTGATGGATCACGAAGGAGCCCCCATCGCTTATGCCAATGTAGTACTGCACACCGCAGATACTGTTTATGTGGCAGGTACGGTGACTGATGAAAAAGGTACGTTTGCCATAGCCGAAAAGGGTAATGGCGCATTATTGCATGTATCATACATCGGATACAAACCTATGTGGCTCACCGCAGGTGCGGAAAGCAATATACAACTGCAGCCCGATACGCAGATGCTGGGCGAAGTGGTGGTGAAGAGCACGCTGCCCAAGACACAAATCAAGGGCGATGCTATGGTGACAAGCATTGAGAACAGCGTACTCGCCACACTGGGCTCGGCCAACGATGTATTGGGTAAGATACCGGGAGTGATAAAGAAAGGTGATGGCATAGAAGTACTGGGAAAAGGAAGTCCGATATTCTACATCAATGGCCGACTCGTGCGCGACAACTCAGAACTGGAGCAGCTTAACTCTCAAGAAATAAAACATATTGAGGTTATCAGTAATCCTGGCGCACGCTATGATGCGACGGTAAGTGCCGTGATACGCATACAGACCATACGCAAGCAGGGCGACGGATTCAGCTTCAACCTACGCTCATCAAGCTTTCAGAGTGCGTATAACACCGACTTGATAGATCAGCTGAACTTCAACTTCCGTCACGGAAATCTCGATGTTTTTGGCAACCTGGATTATCGCTTGATGAATGACATACAGGATAGTCGGTTAACTCAGTCGTTGCAATCGACTCGTTTGCTCGAATTAAAAAACACACTTCTAAGCTTTACACAAGTGCAAACTTTGCGTCCCACATTGGGTGCCAACTACCAGTTTAATGAGAATCACTCAATAGGCGTAAAGTATATGGGCAAAGCAATGATTGATTATCGTGGCACAATTGATGCACACAGCATTGTTACCTATGATGGAGTGATTGACGATGACTTGCAGACCCAGTCAGAGATACTCTTCGATGACTATGCCAACCACCAGCTCAACGCCTATTATAATGGTATGGTAGGCAAAATGAATATCGACTTCAATGCCGACTGGCTGATGCAAGATGAGGACGGACACGACATCTACAATGAGCTTAGTACTCATGGTGAAGACCGCATCGTTAACTCTTATAATAACGTTAAAAATCGCTTGGGTGCAGGAAAGCTCGTGCTCACCTATCCTGTATGGGGAGGAAACCTCTCTGCTGGTAGCGAATACACCTATACCTACCGCAAAGACACCTATCTCAACCCCGAAAACTATCTGCCCTCGGCCAATAGTATGATTCGTGAGCAGAACGCCACAGCCTTTACCGAGTATAGCCATGCATTACCTTTTGGTATGATCAGTGCAGGTATAAGATACGAGCATGTCGCATTCAAATATTTTGTAGACAAGAGGATACAATATGACCAAAGCCGTGTGTATGACAACTTCTTCCCCAATGCCTCACTTACCGCACTGCTCGGCCCCGTGCAGACACAACTCTCCTATGCAGTGAAGACACAGCGCCCCTCGTATCATCAGTTGCGCAACTCGGTGACCTACATCGACCGCTACTCTTTGGACAAGGGAAACCCCACGCTACAGCCTCAGACCACGCACGACCTCTCATTGACCGGCGCGTGGAAGTTCCTCACCCTCTCCACCGCGTACAAGGTGAAGAAAGGAGCCTTTGTGCAGTGGGGCGAAGCGCAGCCCGACAATCCCGATGCAATGATGCTCACTACCTATAACTATGGCAAACCAATTCCCGAACTGAATGCCTTCATATCAGCCTCTCCCAAGATAGGCTGCTGGATGCCGAGCCTCACCGTCGGCGCCGCAAAGCAATGGCTCGATATGGAGTATCGCGGCGAGACAATCTCGATGAACCGCCCCATCTGGGTAGCCTATTTCACCAACATCATCCAGCTGCCGCGCCAGTTTATGATAAACGCGAGCTTCAACTACCAGGGCAAAGGACACACGTTGGTATACGAGACGCTCTCTCACAACTATGCGCTCGACCTTTCGGTGCAGAAGTCATTCCTTAACGATGCGCTCACCATAGAGCTTGAGGGCACAGACCTGCTCAACTCGCGCCGCGACAATGTGATGCTGCGCTCGGGCAACTACAGCATCATACAATATAACAATTTCGACACACGCGAAGCCGTACTCACCCTGCGCTACAAGTTCAACTCGGTCAAGAGCAAGTATAAGGGCACCGGAGCCGGCGAGAGCGCCAAGAGTCGTATGTAGTAGGTGTATCACTCACAAATCATCCGTGCCATATCATTGAGTGAGAGGCATTGTCCGCGGCTGATGGTGATTCGTTGATTGTGATGTTCCCATGGAGCGAGGATAAGAAGTCGGCCTTCGGCACACGCATCAAAGCGAGTACCTCCAGGTTTGGCAAGGTCGGTGAAGCCATTCTCTTGCAAAAGAATGAGCGGAAATCCCGCATCGAAGGCCGCACGCATAATAGCCTTCTCACCTGGTGAGATGCTGGGTGATACGAGTACGGCACCACGCTTTGCCAGTTCCATATAATAGCTCTTCTGTTGGGCTATCTCCTCTTCGGAAAGGCGGCGCGAGCACTGTACCTGCAAGCGTACTGGGTGGCTCAGTAAATAACGGTTTCCGATAGCAGAGAACTCATTCGTTCCCACTTTTATATTGCGTTGCACACGGAAGAACTCGGGATGAAGTCGCTTCATAAGCAGTCGGCGAGGGTTATCATGTAGGTAAGTGAGCCAGTTATCAAGCTGTCCTTGGCGACCAAGGATGCCATCGGTGTAGCCTATGCTCCACAGCAATCCATACTTACGATCGGGCTTGGGGCGAGGAGTAGCAATGCTGGTTTGCTGTTCCTTTTCAGTATGCTGCGACGGCGTCGCAGCGGAGTGGACAGGGGACGCAGAGGGCTCTATGAGTCTACGATAATCCTTGTTAGTGCTTGCCTTGAAACCCTTGATGATATGACCCAAGTGCTGTGGCATTCGTTCCTTGACGAAGAGGATGCTATGCAAGTGATCAGGCATGATCTGTAAAGCGAGAACCTTCACCTCGGGGTGATAGTGGCTGATAGCCATCCATTGCTGTTCCACTGCTTGGCCAAGAGGAGATAGTTTAATGCGTGGAGCATCAGCTGCCCCTTCAGCAGCATTGGGATTACCGACTACACATCCAAGCAATGGACGACGCCCTTCCACCGTGAGAGTGATAAGGTACATTTGCCGTGCCTCGTAGTCATGCCCTTCACGACGACGAGTCATTGAGGGTATTGCTTCGCCAGCAAAGTGTAATCTAGCCTCCAATTGTTTTGATGTGAGCTTAGTCATGCCAATCCGTTGCCTTTTACTCAGTACGACTACAAAAGTAAACGAAAAACGGCAAAAAGAGGAAAGAAACCTCCATTTTGTTTTACTTTCAACGAGACGGAGAAAAAACTAAACAAAAGAAAACACGGTTAAAGCAATGAATATTAGTTGTTTATGGCAAAAATAAGCCTCTGAGAATTGCGTCTTTTTGTTCGTCCTGTCCATCGGGTCGAAAAAACGCAAGGATGAGGCGGTAGAATTTGAGATTTTTGGAGAATTGATAAAGTATTTCGCTCACTTATTCGTAACTTTGCAGATTGAACAAATAATAGGTACAATGGAATTTTTCTACGACGTCATTGTGATTGGTGCTGGCCACGCAGGATGCGAGGCGGCGGCAGCGGCGGCCAATATGGGTTCGAAGACTTGCCTCATCACAATGGACATGAACAAGATTGGGCAGATGAGTTGCAACCCCGCCATCGGTGGTATTGCCAAGGGACAGATAGTGCGTGAGATTGACGCACTCGGTGGATACACGGGAATCGTCACCGACCGCACGGCTATTCAGTTCCGCATGCTCAATCGCTCGAAGGGCCCCGCCATGTGGAGCCCCCGCGCTCAGTGTGACCGCGAGAAGTTTATCTGGGCTTGGCGCGAGATTCTCGACAATATCCCCAACCTCCGAATCTGGCAAGACACCGTTGACGAACTACTTGTAGAGAACGACGAGGTCATCGGTGTACACACGGTGTGGGGCGTGACCTTCCATGCCAAAAGTGTCGTAGTCACCGCAGGTACCTTCCTCAACGGTTTGCTCCATGTAGGTCGTGTGCAACTCCCTGGTGGACGCATGGCCGAGCCTGCATCGTACGGACTCACCGAATCCATCGCACGCCATGGTATCACCGTTGGTCGCATGAAGACGGGCACTCCCGTACGCATCGACAAACGCAGCGTACACATCGATGAAATGGAGATTCAGGAGGGCGAGAGCGACTTCCACAGCTTCTCCTACATGAGCGAGCCACGCAAGCTGAAACAGCTCTGTTGCTGGACCTGCTATACTAATCCCGAAGTGCACCGCATACTACGCGATGGATTGGCTGAATCGCCCCTTTACAACGGACAAATCCAGAGTATCGGTCCGCGCTACTGCCCCAGCATAGAGACCAAGATTGTCACCTTCCCCGACAAGGAGCAGCACCAGCTCTTCCTCGAGCCCGAGGGTGAAACGACCAATGAACTTTACCTGAATGGCTTCTCCTCATCGCTCCCGATGGAGATACAACTCGAGGCTTTGCGTCAGGTACCTGCCTTCCGTGACATAGCCGTTTATCGCCCCGGATATGCTATCGAATATGATTACTTCGACCCCACGCAGCTGCGTCATACGCTCGAGTCGAAGGTGCTGAAGGGACTCTTCCTTGCAGGCCAAGTAAACGGCACTACGGGCTACGAAGAGGCAGCAGGCCAAGGACTCATCGCGGGTATCAATGCACACATCGCTTGCCACGGAGGCGAGCCTTTCACATTGGGTCGCGACGAGGCCTATATCGGTGTACTCATCGATGATCTCGTGACAAAGGGTGTAGACGAGCCTTACCGTATGTTTACTTCGCGTGCCGAATACCGCATTCTTTTGCGCCAGGACGATGCCGATATGCGCCTTACTGAGCGTTCATATAACCTCGGTCTTGCGTCAGCAGAACGCTACGAACACTTGCGTCGCAAACGTGAAAAAGTTGATGAAATCATCAATTTTGCCAAGGGATTCTCCATCAAGCCTGCGCTTATCAACGGTACATTGGAAAGCCTTGGTACTACCCCACTCGCCCATGGTTGCAAACTCATCGACCTCATCGGTCGCCCACAGATTACTATCGAAAATATGAGCGAAGCTATTCGCCCGTTTGGCGCACTGATTAGTGAGATTACCGAGCGTAAGGAAGAGATTGTTGAAGCTGCCGAAATCAAGATAAAGTACCAGGGTTACATCGAGCGCGAGCGTATGATTGCCGATAAGATGCAGCGCCTCGAAAGCATCAAGATTCGCGGCCGCTTTGACTACAATTCTCTGCAGTCACTCTCTACCGAGGCACGCCAAAAGCTTACCAAAATAGACCCCGAAACCTTGGCACAAGCAAGCCGCATTCCCGGTGTTTCACCCAGCGACATTAACGTACTTTTAGTACTTCTCGGCCGATAATGTTTCACGTGAAACAAAATGAATTAAAAATTAAAAATTGAGAATTAAAAACATGCCACAATGAATAAAGAACTACTATTAGCAAACCTGCGCAGTATTCCTGATTTTCCTATTCCAGGTATACTCTTCCGCGACGTGACTACCCTATTCAAGAGTGCCGAATGCTTGAAAGAATTGGAGGACACGCTCTATGAAATGTATAAAGATAAAGGCATCACCAAGGTGGTAGGTATCGAGTCGCGCGGCTTTATTATGGGTGCAAGTTTGGCAATTCGTTTGGGTGCCGGCTTCGTTCCAGTGCGCAAACCTGGGAAACTTCCCGCTGAAACCATCCAAGAAAGTTACCAAAAAGAGTATGGAACAGACACTATCGAGATACACAAAGATGCCATTTCGGAGAACGATGTGGTGCTTATCCATGATGATCTTTTGGCAACAGGAGGCACCATGCTCGCCGCCTATAACCTCGTGCAGAAGTTTGCTCCAAAGACTACCTTTATCAACTTTATCATCGAATTGGTAGACCTCAAGGGGCGTGCCATCTTCCCCGAGGGAGTGGATGTGAGTTCGCTGCTTTGCTTAGAGGGGGAATAGTTGGTATAGGAAACGGCACTACCTTTTAATATTGCTGTTTCGAGGGAATGTATTCGATATTCTTTATAAGGAAAACAGTTATACAAGTTATATATTATGGAAACAGTTGATATTGTTATTTGTCTTGTTTTCGCTTTGCTAATGTCTTTCATCGTTGTGCGATTTGGACTCTACATCCGTCGCCATCCCGAGAGAATGTCAGGTTACAATACAATGCCACGTGAGAAACTTGATAAGATTGATCTCCCGCGTGTAGGTCGCTTTGTTTCCAATATGATGTTTGTTGCTATTCCATTTATGCTTAGTGCCCCATTTATGTCGAATGTAGAATTATCTGTTACGATGTTATCCTCTCCTCTCCTCATCACAGTTATTGTAGCAGCGCTTTATATAAATATATTCAAGAAGCAATTCTATAAATGAAGAAATATGCCAATAGTCTTATGAAACGACTCATCCCAATCTTACTCGCTTGCTTAGCATTGGGTTGCACGAACCCAAAAAGCACACAGAATACTACCGCTCAGACCGACTCCTTGCTCTGCGTATTGCACGAGCGCGACCAGCAGATACGGCACAAACTGATGAGCGTGCAGCAAGCATACATTGCCAAGCAACGGGCGGAATTGATTGATTCCATCGTGATGCTTGTCGCCGAGCAAGACCGTGCGGATAGCCTCAATAGAGTGGCCGTAGATTCGCTCTTGCAGAATGGTTGGCCCGAAGGATTAAGCGTACAGTCGAACCGTACCATCTGGCTTATCATCGACCATGCTGATGTGGAGTATCAGGAGCGTTACCTTCCCTTGATAGAGCAGCAGGCAGTGCGTGGCACTATCAGTCCTTCTGACTATGCTACCCTACTGGACCGCGTGAATGTGCG
>JAZONI010000103.1:0-3839 GCA_045654445.1 Bacteroidaceae bacterium
TGTATTCAAAGTAGGTGTGGCCGGTGGCCCCGTTATTGACTGGAAGTGGTACGAAGTGATGTATGGCGAGCGCTATATGGATACCCCACAAGCCAACCCCGAAGGCTATTACGAGACTTCGCTGCTACACAAGGCCAAAGATTTGAAGGGTAAACTGCAGATTATCACTGGTTACAATGACCCTACCGTAGTGCCGCAGCACTGCCTCATGTTCATCGAAGAGTGCATCAAGGCCGGTACCCAGCCCGACTTCTTCGCCTACCCTGGCGAGGGGCACAACATGATGGGTCACAAGAGCGTGCATCTGCACGAACGCATTACACAGTATTTCGAAGACTATTTGAAATAATCATCAACGATAGGCCTTGCATATGCAGGGCCTATCTTAAAAACAGCATACAATGAGAATCATTATACAGCGCGTGCAAAAGGCGTCAGTGACCATTGCCGAACAATTACATTCGTTTATCGGAAAGGGCATGATGATACTGGTAGGTATTGAAGATGCCGATGGCGATGAAGATATTACTTTTCTCACCAAGAAAGTCGTGAATATGCGCATCTTTGACGATGCCGATGGTGTGATGAACCGCTCAGTGCTCGATATCGATGGAGAAATCCTTGTCGTTAGTCAGTTTACATTGCATGCATCCACTAAGAAAGGTAACCGTCCCTCCTATATCAAAGCAGCCAAGCCCGACATCTCTGTACCGCTTTACGAGAGGTTCTGTGCCGAACTCTCTCTTGCTCTAGGAAAACCTGTGAAGACGGGTGTTTTTGGTGCCGACATGCAGTGTGCTCTCATCAATGATGGCCCTGTCACCATTTTTATGGATAGTAAGAACAAGGAGTAAAAACTGGGAATCTTGCAAGACTAAGGACAAAGATTATTAGAAGGGGAAGAACACACGGCCTTAATAGACTTATTGAGTGTCCATTTATTGCATTAAAGATTTGGGTACAAAGGTCCATAAACTGCACGATAAGCCCTACCTGTACTCGTGTCAATATCCGCTCATTGCGAACCGTAGTAGAATGTGAAATGACTATAACTTGACACCAATCACAGCTCATATTTTTTAACAATATGCACAAATAATCGCCATAAAAAAGAGTTGTTTCAAGAATTCTGTATATCTTTGCTGATTATAAAAAAGAATAAAAATACAAACAAAAGATATGGAATACAGCTTTAGAGAGATTGAAAAGAAATGGCAACAGCGATGGGTCGACAACAAGACCTACAAAGTGGCCGAAGACCCCGAGAAGAAGAAGTTCTACGTGCTCAACATGTTCCCCTACCCCTCAGGTGCGGGACTTCACGTGGGACATCCGCTCGGATACATAGCTTCAGACATCTATGCCCGCTACAAGCGTTCGCAGGGCTACAACGTGCTCAACCCCATGGGCTATGATGCTTACGGACTCCCTGCCGAGCAATATGCCATACAGACCGGCCAACACCCTGCCATCACTACGGTGCAGAACATTGCCCGCTACCGCGAGCAGCTGGATAAGATCGGTTTCTGCTTCGACTGGGACCGTGAAATCCGCACATGCGACTCAGAGTATTATCAGTGGACACAGTGGGCCTTCATCAAGATGTTCGGCTCATATTATGACAACGCCCAAGGCAAGGCAATGCCCATCGAGAACTTGGTGGCACACTTCGAACAGAAGGGCTCGGAGGGCATCGATGCTGCACAGTCAGAGGCGCTCACCTTCACTGCAGAGGAGTGGAAGGCTATGAGCGAGAAGGAGCAGCAGGAGACATTGATGAACTACCGCATCGCCTACCTTGGAGAAACCATGGTGAACTGGTGTCCCAAGTTGGGTACGGTGCTTGCCAACGATGAGGTAGTGGATGGTGTTTCTGAGCGCGGTGGCTACCCCGTAGTGCAGAAGAAGATGCGCCAATGGTGCTTGCGTGTGTCGGCCTATGCAGGCCGCTTGCTTGACGGACTCGATAAGATTGACTGGACAGACTCACTCAAGGAGACACAGCGCAACTGGATTGGTCGCAGCGAGGGTGCCGAGCTCACATTCAAGGTGAAGGATAGCGATGTAGAGTTTGTCATCTTCACCACCCGTGCCGACACGGTGTTTGGTGTTACCTTCATGGTGCTTGCTCCCGAGAGCGAACTGGTGTCAACACTCACCACCCCCGAGCAGAAGGAGGCCGTGGAGGCTTACCTCGACGCCACCAAGAAGCGCACCGAGCGTGAGCGCATCGCCGACCGCCGCGTGACTGGTGTGTGGAGCGGCTCTTATGCCATCAACCCCTTGACTGGCGAGAGCATCCCCGTATGGATTTCAGACTACGTGCTTGCAGGCTACGGTACCGGTGCCATCATGGCAGTTCCCGCTCACGATAGCCGCGACTATGCCTTTGCCAAGCACTTCGGTCTCGAGATTCGTCCGCTCATCGAGGGCGCTGACGTTTCAGAGGAGAGCTTCGATGCTAAGGAGGGTATCATGATGAACTCCCCCCGCCCCGAGCAGACGGGCGAGTGCGACCTCGTGCTCAACGGCTTGGATGTGAAGGAGGCTATTGCACGTACGAAAGAATATATCAAGGAGAAGGGCCTTGGCCGCGTGAAGGTGAACTACCGCTTGCGCGATGCCATCTTCAGCCGCCAGCGCTACTGGGGCGAGCCATTCCCCGTATACTATAAGGAGGGTATGCCCTATATGGTGCCCGAATCATGCCTGCCCATCGAACTCCCCGAGGTGGCCAAGTTCCTCCCCACAGAGAGTGGTGAGCCCCCATTGGGTCACGCTACCGTATGGGCTTGGGATACTGTAAACAATTGCGTAGTAGAGAACGAGAAGATTGACAACGTCACCATCTTCCCCCTCGAGTTGAACACCATGCCAGGATTTGCTGGCTCATCAGCTTATTACCTCCGCTACATGGACCCCCGCAACCACGAGGCACTCGTAGACAGCAAGGTGGGTGAGTATTGGCAGAACGTAGACCTCTACGTCGGTGGTAGCGAGCATGCTACAGGCCACCTCATCTACTCACGCTTCTGGAACAAGTTCCTCTTCGACCTTGGCTACAGCAAGAAGGACGAACCCTTCCAGAAGCTCGTGAACCAAGGTATGATTCAGGGTCGCAGTAACTTCGTATACCGCATCAAGGACACCAACACCTTCGTGTCGCTCAATCTGAAGAAGGACTACGACGTGACTCCCCTCCATGTGGATGTAAACATCGTGGCCAACGATGTGCTCGACCTTGAGGCCTTCAAGGCTTGGCGTCCCGAGTATGCCGATGCTGAGTTCATTCTCGAAGATGGCAAGTACATCTGCGGATGGGCGGTGGAGAAGATGTCAAAGTCGATGTTCAACGTCGTGAACCCCGACATGATTGTCGAGAAGTATGGTGCCGACACCCTGCGTATGTACGAGATGTTCCTTGGCCCTGTGGAGCAGTCGAAGCCTTGGGACACCAACGGTATCGATGGCTGTCATCGCTTCCTCAAGAAGTTCTGGAGCCTCTTCTACGGCCGTGGCGAGGAGCTGCTCGTGACCGATGAGGCTGCCACCAAGGAGGAGCTGAAGCCGCTGCACAAGTTGCTCAAGAAGGTGACTGGCGGCATCGAGAACTTCTCATACTACACCTCTATCAGCGCCTTCATGATCTGCGTGAACGAGCTCTCGTCGCTCAAGTGCACCAAGCGCGAGGTGCTGATGCCCCTCGTGGTAGCCTTGGCACCCTTCGCACCTCATGTGTGCGAAGAGCTGTTCGAGCTGCTCGGTGGCACAGGCTCTGTGTGCGATGCCCAGTGGCCCGTATTCAATGAGGAGTACCTCAAGGAGGACAGCGTAGTGTA
>JAZONI010000104.1:0-15280 GCA_045654445.1 Bacteroidaceae bacterium
CTAAGGTTTTGCCAGCTCAATAATGCAGTTTAAACACTAAGGTTCGTGCCAGCGAGTAAATGCAAGTAACTTGCAAATTTTCAGCGAGCGCAGCCGAAGCTCAACAATGAAATTGTTAAACTCTAAACCAGAATGAATATGAAACCTATCAAGATGTTATTACTCGCAAGTGTGGCAATGCTGTGTGCTTGCCAACATGCCCCCAAGTCATCGACATCCAACGCATCAGCCCCCAAGAGCCTCTTGCTACTCGTGGATGTGCAGTACGACTTCATCACCGGCTCGCTGGCCGTAGCCGGCGCTCCAGCTGTGATGGATAGTCTTGCCGGATACATCGCCGCACAGCCTCAGGGAAAGTATGATGCCATTGTCATGACTGCCGACCACCATCCGGCCGACCACTCCTCGTTCAAGGACTACGGCGGCATATGGCCTGCGCACTGCGTGCAGAACACCGAAGGAGCATCCATCTACAAGTCTGTGCTCGATGCGGTAAAGCAGCATGATCCCCAGGCGCCCATCTTGACCAAGGGCGACGATGTGGCGGTAGATGAATACTCCATCCTGGCCAATGCGGCGAGCGCAAAGAAACTCCTCGCCCTGATAGAGGAGAAGGGCATAGAGGAGATCTACGTGGCAGGGCTCTGTGGCGACTATTGCGTGGGCAACACCATCAAGGACCTCGTAGCTACCGGACACGGCGATAAGATTCGTGTGCTCACCCGCTACATCGGTAACATCGACGGTGGCACAACGCTCCGCACCATCATAGCCGAACACAACTTGCAGGTGGTGGAATAAGCTGTGAGCAGTGAGCCTTGAGCTCTAAGCACTGCACACTAAACTTTAAACAAAAATACCGACGCTCCCCGATTCTCTTGGTAGAGTCTGGGAGTGTTGCGTTTGTTTGGGTTATTCCTTTTACTTCTTGATTTCCTCGTATGCAGCCAATCCTTTAACCGTTAGCAGATACTTTTGACGAGGATGGCGAGGAGAGTCGGGATAGAGCAGGCGCACATATCCGTTCTTTATAGCTGGAGAAAGTGAATACTCTATGAAGTTAGGACGATCCTTTAATCCGATTGCTGCCATCATCTCCTTTACTGACAGTTGTTGCTCTGCAATAGCACCAATCAGACACTTGATATTTTCATTCTCTGGGGGATAAACTCACGCACCGATGACATGGTACCCGTAGCTGCCAAGGCGAGGCGAGTATGTTCGATGTGGTAGTCTTCATCATCGGTCTTGCGGGCAGTGTGTAGCGACCCCTCATTCTGGGCGGCAAGGAGGATATACATGAAGTCACCGAATGCTCCGCGATTGGCTGCGGTCATCTACGCTGAATCAGAGCAATTAGATACTCCATACGATGGCATTATCAATTATAGGGACTTTAAGTTTTAAGGCATTTACAGAATAAAGAAGCATAGTGCAGAAGTTGTAAGTCTCCCTTTCCCCGTCAAAAGCATGACGTACACCACACCGTCTACGAAGGCTACAGCCACTCATTTGGATTCTACGAACGAGGCTATTCCGACCGTGTTCTTGGCAGTTGGCATGCAAATATCGGCAAGTACAGGAATATGCCGATGACCGACATTACCAGTCCGCCGATGGTGCCAGCAGCCAATGGAAACCAGAAAGCTTCCTTACCAGTGCCTACCATGAACGGTACGAAACCTAAGATGGTCGATACCACAGTCAGAAAGATTGGGGTAACCTTGGCATTCCATGCTTTAACAAATGCTCGTACTCCTGCCAACCTGGGGTAGTGCTGACGTACGGCATTAAATTCACTCAATATGTATATGCTCGCATTTACGGTGATACCACACAGCAGTACAAACGAAGCGAAGCCTCCCTGGTCAAAGTTCAACCCGAACAGATAAAAGGTGAGGAACACACCTATATACGAGATAGGTATCACGAAAATGATTGCCAACGCTTGCTTCAGTGAGTTGAATAGTATGCTGGTGGTAAAAAATATAATGCCTATCACGATGAGTAGCAGTGTATATTGTTTGCCGTCCTTCTCTCCCCACGACCAAGATTGCTCCTCATGTTCTGCTACATATCCCATCGGTAGAGTTGCATTAAACTCTTTCAGGTCTTTTTTTAGCAGTTTGTATCCTTGTTGGTTCGAACCGATATAGTCATATTGCAGACATAGTCTATATTGCTGATTTTCTTTGACAATCTTTTGTGGTGCCTGTACCTTCCTTATCGTAGCAAAGTCGTTCAGTTTGTATGAGTTGTCGTTTATCTTGATGGGGATATTGACCAAACTCCATACATCATACTCCCCGCTTTGTCGCGAGGTTAGCTTCAGCATCTCGGGCTGCCCATCGTGAACGATGCTTCCGCACGATATGTCTCTACCGAATATGGGGTGTAGAGCAGCAAACAGTTGCATGCCTGTGATGTTCTCCTCAGCCAGACGGTGCCTGTCCAAGTCCAGGAAGAACTCGCTATAGTCATCCTTGTAGAACGAAAATTCCGAGTTGATGGTTACCTCCTTAATCCTTCGTCTTGCCAGTAGCCTCTCTTTCAATCTCTCTCCCCAGTAGGCAAGTTCGTCATAATTGTAGCCATACATCTTAATCTGCATACGTCCTGCCGTCTCATGTACGTCGTTGCTGAATCCTTGGTCCTGCAATCCGTATACAGCCCAGCTTCCTCCGCCTAGTTGCAGCGCCTTGCCGATGATGTCATCTTTCAGCACATAGGGGAATCCGCTATGTTGATGCTCCTTGGTGAAATATATTTGTATGCCAGCTCTTCGGGCACTGTAGATAGAGGTCTGAAACGACTTGATTTCATTAAATTCGCTCAGATAAGTCTCCATCTTTCCTATCAGTGTATTCATCTGCTCCAGCGTACTTCCGTTTGGTAACGATGCATACACCGAGAGTATCGTTTCATTCTCTTCACGATTGAAGTAACTACCAGTATAGACCTTTTCAGCAAATAGGCGTAGACTCCCTCCCAGAACCCTATCTACAATGGGCTTTATCTGCTCCTTGTATACTGTGCTGCCAAACATCTTATTGTACTGTTTGGCAAAAACTCCTTCACCATCTACTTTATCGGGTAAGAGAAAAACTGGCAGTCCGAATGCCAATACTAGTACTATACATGCCTGAATCCGGTAATGGCACAGGCATCCTATCAGTCTTTCGTATAGGTGAGTGAAGCCTATAGTTCTGAGCTTCACCCAACGGTTCGATGCAGCATGTTTTGTCTCTTCCAGTCCTATCCTCTGTATCATGGCAGGTACGAATAGTAGCGCCACCAGCAGTGATACCAGCAAATTGATAATCATTACTGCAGCGAAGTCTTGCAAGTCGAGTCTCAGCTTGTCATCAAGGAAGAATATGATGACCAATGCCCCAGCTGTTGTCAAGGTTGCAGCCAATATGGGCATAAAGGCTTTCAAGTCTTGCTTTCGGCGGATGTGGTCAATCATCACGATGGTATTGTCTATCACTAAATTCAGCGATATGGTGATACCTGCCAGTGAGTAGAGCTGCATCTCTAGCCCGAAAGCATAGTAGAAGACGCAAGCGATAGCCAGATTCACCGATAAACTGGCAACTATTAGCAAGAGGTAACGCAGGTTCCATGTAATCAGCGCTACAAAAAGCAGTAATATCAGCACCGTCAACCCTGTACGGAAGTATATTTTATCCAACTCCTTACGGATGTGTTCCGTAGCGTCATAGCCGATATGTACCTCATAGCCTGGTGGCATTTGCTGCTCCAGCTTCAACATCGTCTCTTTCACCTCTTCAGCCAATTCCAACTGGTTAGCAGTCTCTTCTGCAGTAATGTTTAGGTATATAGAGTTCAGTCCGTTGATACGGTAATAGCTCGTAGGGGCTGCCTCTACATGCATTACTTTGACAAATTTCTCCAGCCCCACCAGTGTGCCATCCGCAGTTTTTAGCATTATCTCTTCGGGACAAAATTCTGTATTCTTACCTGTTGCCGTTCGTATGAGTCTTATCCACTCCTTTTCTCCTGGTCCAGTTTCTTGAGCGCATACACCTAAAAATTCATTTTCATAATGTTGCGACATGGCCGATTGTATTTCGGCCAGTGTGATACCCAAGTGTGCCAGCTGGGTATTATCATACTCCAACTGCCATTCCATAAATGTAGCCCCCGTCAGCTCCACCTTATACACACCCTTCAATTGTCCCACTACGGGTTTGATATACTCTTCAGCATATCGCTGTATAAGGATAGGGCTGGCCGGGGCATTTAGTGTATAGGTCATGAAGGGACGCTCTGCTTTTGTACTTGAGTGGTTAGCTCGTATTTGCGGATAGCTCACTCCCTCGGGAAGTTGTGCCCATGTCTGTCTCACGATGGCTGATACCTCAAAGCGTGCCACCTCCATATCTGCGTGTTTATCCATCTCCAACGTGATACTTCCGCTACCATTATCTGAGGTGGAATAAACATTCTTTACACCCTTAACACGGCTCAACATCGCTTCCAGTCGGCTGGTCACCTCTGCTTCAATCACCCTCGATGAACTAGCTGGCATCGTAAACGACACCGTCAGTCTGGGCAAGGTACGAGAAGGCGACAATTTTACAGGCAGCTGCGGCAGCAGCGCCAACCCCACTAACGATAGACAAACGAATGTCACTATCAGTGTAAAGGGTGAGAAGGTACGTATCTTACTCATGGATGAATACCGTGTTTCAAATCAAAACTATCGGAGAGAGATACTCCGTTTTCAAAATCATACAATGTCAGTCTGCGTATTCTGTAATAGCTGAGCCAATAGTTCTGTAGTGCCGATATATAGTTTTTCTGCGCAGCCTGCTGACGATTCAGCGATAGTGTCAGGCTATTCACATCTGCTTTGCCAATGATAAACCGTTGACGTGTCTGTTCATATGCCATCACCGCCAAATCCAATGCCTCTTCTGCACTCTTGATGAGTCGTTGCTGAATATTAAAGTCACTCACCGTCATCGTCACCTCCTCTTCCAGTTTCAGTTCCTCCTGTTGAGATGTTATGGTCATCACGTTGAGATTATTTTTTGCCATGTTGTACTTACCCTTCCTAACTCCCCAATCGATCAGGGGTATCGACACGCTTACATTTATCAGATCTTGCTGCAAAGGGTCCGTGTAGGCATTCTTGAAATTATCTGCTACTTGGTTGAATCCGACGCTGGCATTCACGCTGGCATTGAACTGCGATTCTATCCGTGTCTTGTCCACATCACGTTCCGTTTCCAATATATTCTGCCGTTGTTGCAGAAACTTCGGATTGTTGTCCTTTGCTCTCGTTAGCGCCTCTTCCATTGGTATCTCCAGCGGGTGTGGGCAGCTTGGCATGTCAAGCTCTATCTGCGTATCCCTTTCCATGCCGAGGAATGATGCCAATGCAAACATCGCTCTTTTCAGGGCTATCTGCGCATTCTCCAGCGTGTTTTGCGCATTCACCCTATCCAGCTGTAGGGTCAGCAGGTCGGCTCTTGATATGGCAGCTATCTTATAGCGCTGCAGTCCGATGCTATACAGTGTATCTGTCGATGTCATATTCTCCTCGGCCAGTTCATAGTCGGCTTGTGCCATAGCCAAACTGAAGAAGTAGCCTACCGCCTCCTCCGCTACTGCCTCAGTATTGTAGACAAATTCCCGCTTCACCTTCTCGAACTTCAGCGGTTCTATCTTGCGTTCCCAACGGAAGGGGTTGTAGCCCAGTAGACTCTGCGAGTAACCTATGCGGAAGGGGACGCTTGCTATCTGCATCGAATGGGTATCACCGAAGTTGTGTAGGTACTCCATATCCGAGTCAATGTAGAACGTACCACCCGTAAGGTCAAAATTCTGTCTGATGCTCAGTCCACTGCTCGCGCTGAACATCTGCTGCTCACGATACACGTCCATGTCGTTATTCGAGTCATATCTTTGGGTGATGTAACGGTAATATTGCGCAGGCATTAAATCCAGTGTCAAGCTTGGTAATCGGTTGGCCCTGTAAGTGCGGTATTGCCAGTAGCCCGACAGGTACATGTTTCGGTTGCGGAATGCTGATAGCGAGCTGTCATTGGCCAGCTCTACAGTGCGCTTCAGACTGAGTCTTACCGTATGCTGCGCCTTGCCAACCGATGCCAACAAACACAAGCATAGACCTATGGTATAAAATCTCCATTTCATATTTTTCCCTTATTTATTATGATAAATCAACCAATAGATTAGAGGTATGATAAATAGGCTGACGAGTGTCCCCAGCAGCATGGAGCCGATCATCGCTATGGCCAACGGCTTCTGCAGTTCCGAACCCATGTCTGAGGAGAACAATAGCGGCACCATCGCCATGATGGTCGTCAATGAGGTCATGATGATGGGGCGCAAGCGCCTGATGCCTGCCGTATGTATGGCCTCCATCAGTGGAGTGCCTGTCTTGCGCAGCTCATTGATAGAGTCAAGCTTCAGGATCGAGTCGTTCACTACGATGCCGCACGTCACGATGATGCCAATGGCCGACATCAGGTTTAGCGTATGTCCGAAAATCCACAGCGAAGCCAAGGCAAAGGCTACGTCAATCGGAATCTCCACCAGTACGATGAGCGGCTGCACGAAGCTCTCGAATTGTGCGCATAGGATAAAGTACATCAGTAGTATCGACACGAAGAGTATCACGGTGAGCTCACCTATCATCTTCTTGTTGGAGAAGAAGCTGCCGGAAAAGTCCACTTCCCAGTTCTCGGTACTCTTTACTGTTTTCTTTACGTCTGCCATCAGTGTGGGAGCATCCTTTACATCGTAGAAGCTGATGGGGATGTATTCTCCGTTCTTTCCGGCTATAATGCTCTTCAGATCTTCCGATGACATTACCTTCACCAAACTACTCAGTGGTATCTCGTAGCTTTCTCCTCGGGCATCCTTCTGGGTCTTTACCAAGGTGGTGCGTAGTATCTCGTTGATGGTGCGCTCCTCACCAGCAATGCTTATGGGCAGATACTGCTGATACGACCGTAGGGTCGATACCTTGTTTTCCTTAAACGCCGTACGTAACACACGTGCCAGTTCGCTGTATGATACATTATAGAGTAGCAGTAGCTCTCTGTCCACCACAATGTTCATCTGGTTGCGGAAGGCAATGCCTTCGGTTTCTATCCCCGTACGCTTGGCAATCTCCGTTTCGAGCTGCTTTAGCGCTATAGGCTTAGGGGCTTGTGAGCGATTGGTGGAATGTAGCTGTGCTACCACATCAGCTTCTCCTGTCACGAAGAGTTTCTCGAAGATGGTCTCTGGTGGCGAGAAGGTCAGTACTGCCAACGGATAGCCCGTCTTCACAGCTCTAGCCAACTGTTCTTGCAGCGGAGCTATGACGTCAGGGCTCTCGGTCTTGAAGTACAGTTCTGCTTCGGTGCCCGAGAGCTCGCTACCTTCACTCAGTATATAGTCCTGCATACCCACGTATGCCGTGTGCTCCGTCACCAAGGTATCGACCATCTTTGTCAATTCATCCACACGGCGTCGGTTCTCTTCCACATGGATGTTCTCATTCCACTCGATGCGTATCACCAGTTCGTTCTGCTCAATCTCGGGCATACGTTCTTTCTTCAGATAAGTGAAGAGGTATACGCACAGTGGCAGTGTGACTACCGTCATAGCTATGCTCAGTACCTTATGGGAGAATACCCAATGGATACCTACGTTGTAGAAGCGCTCCAGCCAGCTGTTCTTTTCACTGTTGTCAAACCGATGGGTGAGCCACCCCTTACCTCGCAGTCCTTTGCTATAGAACAGCAGGTATAGTACAGGAAGCAGCATGATGCCGACGATGTACGACACGAGCAGACCTGCTGCGATGGAGAAGGCCTGATCCATGAAGATGGCCCCAGCTATACCACTCATGAATACCAGTGGGAGGAATACAGATACCGTCGTAAGCATCGAGCTGAGCATAGGTGTTATCACCTCTGTAGTGCCTACTGCACAGGCTCGCTTGAGTGAGTATCCCCTTTCGCGGTATTGCTCAATGTTTTCCGTTACAATGATGGAGTTGTCTATCATCATGCCCACGGCCAAGATGAGTCCTGAGAGGGAGATAATGTTTAGCGACACCTTGAAGAGATAGAATAGGGCAAAGGTCACCACCACCGATACTGCCATGCTCAGCCCTATCACTAAGGGCGAGCGCATATCGCCCAAGAAGTATATCGCCACGATGAATATCAGCAAAAAGCCTATGATGAAGTTTTCCTTCAGGTTTGAGATGGTGTAGTCGAGCAGTTCCGTCTGGTTGCGGCATATGCTGAACTCAATGTCGGGGTATAAGGAAGTGAAGTAGTCGGTCGTTTCCTTCAGCTTGGTCTTCATCGCCTCCATATTCTCATCGCTTTGCTTGATGATGGCCAATGTCACTGCACGCTTGCCCCCAGCTACCGACAGTCCCTGTTCCTTCTGCGATACTATGGTTATGCGGCATAGGTCCTTCAACTGCATCAGCCTGTCTCCTTTGCGCAGGTAAATGTTTTCCACATCCTCAGGCGTACGCAGCAGTGTAGCTATACGTATGTTATATTGGTAGTAGCCGTTGCGCACCAACATGCTCCCTGGCTCCACATTGTTAGCAGCCAAGACACTCTCAATATCTGCTATCGTGATACCTGTGATGGCCAGCTTCTCGGGGTCTGGTACTATCTGTAACATTCTCCCAGGCACTCCTGTAATGTCTGCCATTGCTACCTCGGGGAGTTGTTCTATACGACGTTTTACCACGTTTTCGGCCAGCTCACATAGTGTCAGAAACTGCTGCTCGTCGGTCTCCTCATAGGGTCGGTCATCCTTTAGTGTCATGTTCAGGTACAGTACAGGTATATCCGTGGCGCTTGCCTTGATGGCGCGGGGACGCTCAGCCTCCTTGGGCAGGTAGTTCATGGCTGCATCTATCTTCTCATTCACCTCAATGAAGGCAAGGTCAGTGTTCACACCGAAGTCAAACTCCATGCGTATGATGCCTGCACCATCTCGTGTCTCGCTCTTGATTTCGCGCAGTCCTGCCACCTGGAGTAGCTGTCGGCGTACAGGGGCCACCACCGTGTTCTCCAGTTCACGTGCCGAGGAATTCTCTCCTGTCACCTGCACCGTAATCTGCGGTATCGCGATGTCGGGTAGCAGTGATACTGGTAGCGTGCGGTAGGTTACCAGACCGATGATGAAGCATGCCGTAAAGGCCATCAGCACTGCTATGGGGCGTTGTAATAGAAACTTAATCATATTCTTCAATTATCTCCACTTTCGTCTCATGTGCCAGATTTACATTACCAGTGATTATCACTGTCATCCCTTCCTGCAGCTTGTTTTCCTCGTCCTCTATGAGTGTATATTGCGTGAGGTTCTCCAGTCCTGTCTTCACATAGTTCCATAATGCCAGGCTATCCTCTACGGTGAAGAGTACCTGCTTGCCCGAGCGCAACACGATAGCCGTCTTAGGTATTACAAGCTGTTCGGGGATGATGCGCTTCACACTGACACGCACGTTCATGCCGTCAAACAGTCCGTCGCTACTCTCTACTGTTGCTTTCACGCGTACCATGCCATTGGCATCCACCATAGGGTTTATCTCGCTGATATGTCCGCCACGTATCTCTACAGTCGAGGCATAGGGTGTTACCATTACCTCATCGCCAATCTTGATAAGAGGCAGCTCGCTCTCCAGCACGGTGAAGTCCACCTCCATGGTAGCAGTGCCGATGACTCGGCAAAAGGGCTCTCCGCTTCGGGCCATGTTGTGTGTCTTGTCAAAGAGGTTGGCCACCACTCCATCGTAGGGTGCCGTCAGTGTGGCTTGCTCTACATCGTGTAGAGCTGACTCATATTGTATCCTGGCCTGCTCGTAGCTACTTTTCACCTTGGCCAGCTCCATCACATCGGAGGGTATGGCGGTCAGGTCTTCGGGGGTGTAGCCCTGACCTATCAGCACATCTTGCAGTTCTATTGTTGCTTGCGATAGTGCATTTTTGCGTTGTGCCAAAGTGTTGTTGAGCCTGAAGATGTCCAGTTCGGCAAGTTTCTGTCCCTTGCTCACACGAGTACCATTTTTTACCCACACCTTTCTCACCACCTCTGATGTATGAAAGTAGAGGTCGGCATATTCCTTTGCCACCACCTTGCCATTGCTCACCAATTCGTGGTGGAAGTCGCCTCGGGCAAGCGTCATCACCGTTACCTCATCTACCTGCTGAGGAAGTACGGTTGCCACTCTTTCATTCTCTTTACTCGCTTTGGTCGCTTTAGTGCAGGCCACCAATATACTTAGCGCCATGCAACCAATGATAAATCTCTTCATATCCGTTTACTTGAATTTTGCCAACATAATTACTGGATTATCCTCTTCGCTCAACTTTGATGCTATCTCTTTCAGCTTACCTTGTAGCTTACCCTTTTTATATAATTCTACCAACTGGTATGCAGAATAATAGTGCATGATACAATTATCAGGGGGGCAATATCTATTGGCATTCGGTTCATATTTCCCAGGCATGCTGTTGTCTGTAATATTTCCATCTACTAGTTTGATTTGGGAACAGGCACCAGTATATCGGTCTTGTAAATAAGTTCTGTCATACCAACCGATCTTTTTCAGGTCCTTTTCAATAGCCCACCACAAGAAATACTTATCAGAAATGCCGTTAAGGGTTACGAGCCAGCATGCTCCATTCTCTTTCATCCAGTTCTGTTTCTTTGCGATGGGCACCATATGTCCGTCCCGATAGGAATACAGCGTATCCGACACAAAGGGGGTAATGAGCAGCTCTCCGTTGATTTTGGCCACGGGAGAGATATTTACACCAACGCACATCCCCTGCCCCGTTTCCTTATCAGGCGGCAAACGGAATGTGTTCCCGATCCTGTTTTCTACAGTGAGCGGAAGGCGTGTCATTTTACCATCGGTAACCGATATCTTGTAATAAGGCTTCGGATTGGTGGGTTTGCCATTGTAGTTACCTACATTGTCTAAGTCTTCCAATAACAGATTGTTTGAATCAAGAGGATAGAGCGCTCCATAGGCAAAGCTTCCTCCTTTAGTCCTCAAGGTTCGTTTGTATTTACCATCATACGAATACACTTGAATACGATATTTTTTTACATCGTTTATGTAGACCTCTCTCAATTCGGGGTTCACACATAGGTTCAAGCCTATCGGGGGGGAGTATTCCTCACCACTGCCACCAATCCTATTGAAAGAATGTGAGAAACGGCCATCGCGATGAAAGAACACGACATCCCAGGAACTATTGTAGGTTATGATGAAACTGTCTGTTATGGTTGTATAATGCCCTGCAACGAGTCCTTTATCATGAGTTTCTAATGTAATATATTCCACATCTGCAATATCCTGCAGTGCTATGGTCTTCTTCGGGTACTCCTTCTTCAGGTCGAGCACTGGCATGGCCAGTGACTCCCTTGTCTCCGTTTGGAAGAAGGGCTCTTTGCGATTTGTATTTACGCACGATGCAACAAAAATAGTGAATAATAACCAGAGTTTTCTCATAGAATATCTTTTTCCTTTCTTCTGGATGTTTTGTGTGCAAAACATCCAGAAGAAAAAATCAACCTATATCTCCTGAAGCTTGATAGTCTGTTTCACCAAGGCCATAACATACCTCTCTTGGAGATCCTCCATAATACGCATCATCTGGACCTTCTTTTTCACCTTCGTATAGGCATCTGCAACCAACAATACAAACACAAGGCAAATGTGGGCCTTCAGAATTTCCATCACCACCTCGCAAAAGGTTTTCTTCTCTCTTTGATAACTCAGCCTGACTGAGAGTGTGCAAGCTAATTCGCATGAGTTTCTTTATGTTTCTATAATTTAAGTGTTATTAATTATTGTATGGATTTTCCATACAAGTATTTCCATTCTATTTGAATTTTGCCAACATAATCACAGGGTTATCTTCTACGTCCAGCTTGGATGCTATCTCTTTCAGCTCTCCTTGCAACTTACCTCCCTCATAGAGTGCCAATAGTTCATAGGAGCGGTAATATTGCAGCACGGTGTTGTCTGGTAGTATGTGGCAATTGGCAGTCATAGGAGCGCGGAACGGGTATCCCTCAGCAGTGATGTTCCTGTCTGTCAGTTTCACCTGGATGCACTTGCCTGTATGACGATTTTGTAGGAAGGTTCTTGTCGGCAGTATCGTTTTATTGAAGTCTTTCTCTACTGCTGTCCACATGAAGAAGTCTTCTGTTACTGCATCGGGAGCCACAAGCCAAGGTGTGCCGTTTTCTTTCATCCAGTTCTCTTTCTTCGCAATGGGGACGAAGTGCTTGTCTTTGTATTGGTATATGGTGTCCAATGCGAAGTCTGCGAAGATAAGTCCGCCATTTATGTTTGATATGGGGGATATGCTTGTACCTATCGTAATGAACTTGTCCGCCTCCTTATCATAATAGCTGACACTGTTACCTATTCTTTTTTTTATTGTCAGGGGGAGTCGGGATACTGTTCCGTCCGTAACGGAAAGCATGTAATAAGGGCGAGGGTTGGTGTGCTTCTCTACTTTGTTGTTTACATTCATGAGGTCTTCCATGAGAAGACTCCTTGTGTCTTTGGAGAGGCAATGAATCTTTCCCCATGTGTACCCTTCAGCCTTGACCCTCAGCGTTCGCTTGTATTCCCCTTCGTAGGTGTATACCTGTAGCTTGTGACGTTGCCAATCGTGGATGTACACCTCACGCAGCAGGGGGTCTACACACAAGTCGGCGAATCGTGAGTACTCCTCGCCACTGCCTCCCTTTCGGCTGAAGTAGTGGGAGAAACTTCCATCACGTCTGAAAAATACGACATCCTCCATCTCGCGCATCGTAATGATGAAGCTGTCGGTCATGATAATATCTTGATGTCCTACCAAGCCATCTTCATGGGACTCCAATACGATATATTCTACGTCGGCAATATCCTGCAGTGCTATGGTCTTCTTCGGGTACTCTTTCTTCATGTCGAGCACGGGTAGGCCGACCGTATTGGTTGGTTCCTTTTGGTGAAGGAAAGTCATTGTAGGATTCTCTTTGCGCTCGAGAACTCTTGCCTCATTGGCAGCTCTCGATTCCGTTAAGGTGTTGTCTCCTTTGCCGTTTGAGCAGGCTGTCAGCATTGCCAATGCCACGCAGCCGATAATTGATCTATTCATGTAAATCGGTGAATTTATGGTTGAAACAAGAAACAGGCCTATCGTTTCAGATGCACAATCATCAATACAGGATTGTCCTCTTCGTCCAACCCCTTCAGTTGCGGATGATTCAGCAGGTCGAGGTCGGGGTTCCTTTCAGCTACGCTATGGATGTGCGCAGCATCAAAGGCGAGTACCAAGGTGTGCTCATCAAAAGCGCAATGTGGGAAGTATACATAAAGGCCTTTGGTGAGGTCATCTTCAATCAGATCGTTCTTCACGCGGTAGCATTCACCGGTACGCTTGTCATACATTGCCATCTTGGGACGGTTCTTTTTAGGCCCAGCCCAATGGGTGTAGGGTAGGAACAGGTAGTGCTCAGTCTCCAACACGGCATAGCGCATATACTCTGCCGCCAATCGATTGAAGGCCTCCTCGTTGCCATTCAAGGCAGGAAAGGTGTGTTCCAGCTTGATACCATACTTGCCCGTGTCGATGATGTAACGCTTCTTCAGCCCTTCGGGAGTGACGGTGTAGACGGTGTCGTTCTCGTACTCTTTCAGGTTTATCATACCGTGAAACCGAGAGAGGCGGAAGTCATGTGGGCTGCTCATCGAGTAAGCCCCCCGCTCTACCTCGAACAACTCGTGGCGTGGGTATTCGTGCAACACATTTCCGCTCAAGGTAGCGCTGTAGGCCAGTGTCTTCACTTGTCCGTTGTCATTGACTTTATAGGCAATCATGGTGGAATCGTTTTGCATCAAGAAGCTCCTCGGCTGTCCATGAGTCAATTTTCCCGACTGCAGGAACTCTCCTGTTTCCAAATCATATACATTGAAGCGTTTGCCTGTAGAGAGCACATACACCTTGCCGGCCTTCTCGTCCACATCTATCTGCAGGATGTAGTTGTATTCGCCTGGTCCCTGTCCGCGTCGGCCTATGTTGCGCACAAACTTACCGTCGCGGGTGAATTGCATCACGTTCTGGCGTTCTGCGAAAATATAGTATTTCGAGGTGCGATGCATCATGCTCATCAGAAAGTACTTTACCAATCCCTTGTCGGTAGTCTCCAAACGGAGATATTCTACCGATTCGGCAATGTCACTCAACTTCACTTCGCGCTCTATTTCCATACCTTTCTCAAAAGGAATGCGGATGGGGTACTGCGCTGTTTGCTTCTCTTCAGTCTGCTTCTGGTTTGTAGCAGACAATTGTTCGTTGGCATAGCCTCCGTGTGTGTAGAGGAATGCACAAAGCCATAGGGTGTGGAACTTCTTCATTGTTGTTTCCGTTTATTTAGATGTTTTACGTATTGTTCGTTCACGCTGCAAAGTTATACCGTCAGGTATTCTTGTCCAAGAAAATACGATGTACATAAAAATTATCTATTTTGTTGTAATTCTGCTGTATACAAATTGTTAGTGATGTACATTCGCCAAAGGGATGAGATATTTGGTGTCTTGATCCAATCTATTTTGTAGAATGCAAATCCCGTATGACATACTGAAAATAAAAGACCATATCCTCGGTGGATACGGCCTTTTTTGAATAAATCTCGCAGCGTTATTATAGGATTAACACGCGCGAAACTGGCATTTTTCAGGTGACAAAAGTTTATTTTTGGGGTGGCATGGCAGAGCTGAGGAGCTTGCAAATTGAAAATTTAGAATTAAAAGTTGGCTTCCGGCTTTTATTAAACGTGAGTTCGAAATCATGTAAACTTACCACTCCTAAAATCCTTCTCGGTTTGGGGCATAGAAGCGGCTGTTCTTGCGGCCCAGTGCACGGAGGCGACCCTCCTTGACAAAGAGGTTGAGGTACTTGGTGGCAAGGTAGGTAGAGCACTCGCAGAGCTGCTCCATCTGTGAGCGGTAGATATAGTCATTGTCTTCGAAGAAGGTGCGTAGGCGACGCTCTGCAATATCGCGTGTGAGCAGGGTACGTACGGCATGGCCTCCACTGACAATCTCGGCACTGCGCAGCGACTCCTTCAGCTCCTTGCAGGGGCGGAAGCTCACGCCCTTGACGGTGATGTCATGTTGGGTGACGTGGTCATTGAGGTGCTTGGGCTCCTTGAGTCCCAGCTTGATGCTGAATGAGCCTATCTCATCAATCTGTAC
>JAZONI010000105.1:0-3063 GCA_045654445.1 Bacteroidaceae bacterium
AAAACGAATGTACAAACTGAATACAAACTAAAAAAACGTGAATGCGATGAAACAGAAAAGATGGATGATCGTGTGGTGCGCTCTGCTGCTGTCGGCGGGAGTGATGGCACAGACGAAGAGGTATGCCGAGGGGTATGACGGGGAGATCGTGGTGGTAGAGGGCACGGTGGTGGACAAGGTGACAGACAGACCGTTGCCGGTGAACGTAAAGTTGATGGGGAGCGACAGCACTGTCGTCTTCCAAGGTGCACTGGAGAGCAATGGTGCACTCTCCATCAACATACCCAAGGACTCTGTTGTGATGGTCGAACTCAGCATGATAGGCTACGAGCCCAATCTGCTGAAACTGGACTATAGGGACGAGAAGGGTGTCCGACTGAAGAAGTTGGGAAAAATCGAGATGGTTGAAAAACCGCTCGAACTGGATGAAGTAACAGTAAAAGCCTCAAAAGTAAAGATGGTATACCGAGGCGACACGATAGTATATAATGCCGATGCTTTCCGATTGAGCGATGGCTCTATGCTGGATGCACTGATAGAGCAGTTGCCCGGTGTGGAGCTAAAGGGCAACCAAATCCTTGTGAACGGGCGGTATGTGGAGAGTCTGCTGGTTAACGGCAAGGACTTTTTCCGTGGCGACCCCAGTATGGCTCTGCAAAACCTACCGGCCTATATGGTTAACAAGGTGAAGGTGTACGAGAAGGAACACGAGGATGCACACGTAATAGGTAATCTCAAAGAAAAGCCTTTGGTAGTGGACGTGAACTTGAAGAAGGAATTCTCGACAGGGTGGATCTCGAACGTGGAAGCAGGATATGGTACGGGAGAACATTATCTCGGACGTATGTTTGGATTGCTGTTTACCAAACAGATGCGACTGAGTGTATTTGGTAACATGAACAACACCAGTGATACACGCTTGCCCGGTTCGCAGGGCGACTGGAACCCTGCATGGCAGGCTTCGGGCGTGACCGATATGAAACTGGGAGGCCTTGACTTCCGTTGGGACAACAAGGAAGAGACCTTCGGCGTGGAAAGCAGCCTGAAGGTGTACGGCGAAGATGAGCACACCGAGTCTGCAACATCGGCAACCAACTTCTATGATGACGGTGATGTATACTCACGCAGCCGAAACAAAGAGAGAGACAATCAGCTACACATCATGTCGGATCACCGATTGTATGGTAAGGGTAAGTATTGGTATATTGATTTCCGCCCGGGAGTAGAGTACTTTCACAACGATATTACCAATATGAACGAGGGAGCTGTATTCAACGCCAAACCCAATGAAAGCTACCGTAGCGCATCGCTCGACAGTATATTCCGCCCCGTATACAGCACTGCACTACTCGATGCCATGACATACAGTGCGCAGAACCGCTCGATGAGCGACCGTGAGCAGCTGAATCTGAAGGGTTATCTGTATGGCTCCATGAAGTTTGAGCGCACGCTTGACCATATCACATTCATCGTATCGGGCAATCGACACACGTATGAGAACAAAACATACGGTCACAGTATGCTACACTATGGAAATAAAGCCGACAAACCTGATGATAACCGTAATCAGTACAATCATTATAAAACGTGGAGTAATAATCTATCAGCGCAAATAGACTATAACCATGCGCTGGACCATGAACGCAATTGTGTGCTACGCCCCAAGTATACTTATTCGTACAACTCGGGCAATTCGCTCAGCGACCTGTATAGACTGGACTGGTATGAGGGATGGAGTCCCGAGGATAAGGAGTTAGGCTTGCTTCCCTCCACACGCGACTCGTTGCGTCATGTGCTTGATGTGGCCAACAGCGTCAACAGTGTATCATCTACCAACCGGCATACACCAAGCCTCGAACTGGAACGCGCGAGATACAACGATAAAGGCTCGCGCCATTACCTGTTGCGCCTGCCGCTGAATATCACTTCGGAGCGGCTCGACTATCAGCGAGGCCACATCGACACGTTGGTAAGCCGCCTCACAGCCCGACTGGAGGGAAGTGCTGAATACCGCATAGTAAACGACATGAAGGGCGACTCTGTGCCACGACACGAATACAAGTGGACCTATAACTTCTCCAACTCGGCACCTTCGCTCTCGTACAACATTCCTTACGTGAACGATGCCAATCCGCTGTCGATATACATCAACCGCAACGACGGATTGAAGAGTACCCACCGCCACAGTGCGACATTCTATTTCCAGCAACGCAAGCAGCAGCGCCATCAATTGCTTCAGGCGGGTGTCAACGCCTCGCTTGTGCGCAATGCCATCGCCCACTACCGCACCTATGACAAGGCCACGGGCGTTACCACCTCATGGCCTACCAATATCAACGGAAACTGGCAGGCAAGTGCTTATTACAGTATGAGCAGTGCGCTCGATGATGCAGAGCGCACTACCTTCTCGCACGGAACCACGGCAGGGTATGTCAACAGCGTGGACTACATCAGCGTCGTAGGCTCCACGGCCGACCCCAAGAGTGTGGTGCGCAACGTGAACCTTCGTGAAAGCCTGGGATTCGAAAACAAGTGGGAGCAGTCGACCGTCTACCTCAAGGCCAACGCCACCTACCGCTATGCCACGGGCAACCGCAAGGACTTCACCACCATCCACGCCATCGACTACGACTATGGCCTGACGCTGAGGAGCGAACTGCCGTGGGGAGTGAATCTGAGCACCGACCTCACCATGTATAGCCGCCGTGGCTATGCCGACGAGTCGATGAACACCGATGACCTGGTATGGAATGCCCGTCTGTCTAAGAGCATCCTGAAGGGTAACCTCACCTTCATCGCCGACGGCTTCGACCTGCTGGGCCAGCTCTCCAACATCCGCTACTCGGTGAACGCGCAGGGCATACAGGAGACATGGCACAACGTGGTGCCGCGATATGCCATGTTGCACGTGGTGTACCGATTCAATAAACAGCCGAAGAAGTAATGTTTGAGAGACTTATTCTCTCATGCCACGCTTTTGCCTCGCATTTGCCACGCTATTTTTTTTGACACAAACCGATGAAATCAGTATTTTTGCATCATGGTAAATAAAAAGACAAGATA
>JAZONI010000106.1:0-2422 GCA_045654445.1 Bacteroidaceae bacterium
TGTTCTCTCGGGTCTTTGGAGTCATTCTGTATTCCTATTGGGTGGATGCATTTGGCGCAAGGGAGCACTCTTGAAGACTATAGCATCTGCAATGATTATAAGCCTTTTGGTTCTTTGGTTGCTTGTCAATATCGCTCCCAGTATCGACCTTTGGGCAGAAAACAGACTGGCTCCTTGGCTCGAACAACGATTTGAGACGGAAGAAGATATACTCCGAGTGGGATTTCCTATTGTCGCTTTCTTGAATCTTGTATTTACTACTTTCAACTGGTGGCTCAGCTTCCGCCTCTTCTCACGCAAGCAGGCCGTGGCGCCCCAACATCGCTTCGGCGGCAAGCATTTGCAACAACTGTTTTCTTCACGCAAATGATTTTATGCTCACACAGATCTCACAGATTATATCCTTATTAAATAGGCAATACGATTGAATGTGTGAATACCGGATTGTTGAAAATCCGAGTGATCCGTGTAATCTGTGGTAAGAAATCTCGGTGGATAATTAAAAGTCAATAATAATGAATACAATCAATAATAAATTCAGTTTCTCACGCTTCGCCGCTGTGCTGAAGTGTGACTTGATGGAGAACTGGCTTCGCTACGTCGGTGTTTTCGCCATCCTCTTCTTTGCCAATCTGGCCTACCAGCTTGTCGACATCAAGGATGTGGTGGAACTCTCTACGCTTCGTGCCCTCCCCGTGGAGGAGTACATGAAGCAGTTGGCCATCGACTGCGTGCCCCTCTTCTATGGCGTGCTGGCGCTCTCGCTTATGTGTGCCGCGGCCGATATGACTGCTGTACCCTTCAGGACCAAGGGACATGCCACAAACTACCTGATGATGCCCGCCACAAACATGGAGAAGTTCCTCTCCCGCGTGTTCATCAATGTCGTGATGGTCATCGTGATGGCCTACGTGGCACTCTTCCTTGCCGACTTGGCACGTATGCTCTATGTCGCGATCTCTGATATCGAAGGATTCTATGGTTTTACCGTACATGAAGTTTTTGTAGATGTGTCTGATGACTTATTTGAACTATATCGTATGGGTGGTGAGATGTGGGGAACCACGATAGACGGTACTGTCCGTATCGTAGGATTCAATCCTTTTTATGGTGTTATAACAGCTACAGCCGTATCCCTATACCTAATCTTTATGCATTCCCTCTTCCTACTTGGCGGTTGCTTCTGGCGTAAGGGAGCTATTGTGAAGACATTGTTTGTGATATTTGTAGTCCTCGTTGCTGTCGTTTGGATATTTGTATATTTTGAGTCAGAATTCCTGTCTTTGGTGAATTCGGTGTTTGTGCCTCTCTTCGAGACGGAGCAGAAAGCGGGCATGACGCTGATGGGCATTGCCATCCCCGTGCTCCTTGCCCTCACCGCCCTCAACTGGTGGCTCAGCTACCGACTCTTCTCACGCAAGCAGGCCGTGGCGCCCCAACATCGTTTCGGTGGCAAACATTTGCAACGATTGTTGGGTAAGAAATAAGTAATGGCATAACGGTTACTTTTACATGAAACTTAAAAAAGAAAGACTCGGCTTCGCCGCCAAACTCCCCCTCTGTTTATAGAGGGGGTGCCCGCAGGGCGGGGGCGTTACAAGTGTAACGCGTAGTTTTTATGAGACTTTATTACTCCGCACTTCGTTTGGAACTCCCTCCGCCCTTCGGGCTCAAGAAACTCCTTTGGGGAGATAAACCTCCCGTCGTCGCAACCGACGCTTTCATACCGCGTCGGCTATAAACAGAGGGACGGTTAGGCGACTCTGTCGAGTGTTAATAAAAAGAAAGTGTTATGAATACAACAAACAATACATTCAGCCTCCGCCGCCTGTGGAACGTGCTGCGCATCGACCTCAAGGCCTATACGAATACGCGTATGATGTACATAGGCATACTGCTTATCTTCCTGGCAAACGTGTCGGGCGAGCTGCGTCACTGCATCGCCAACTATAAGATGGGTGTGGTGGATGCATCTCAGCTGTTCGCGATGTATGTTGACGGACTGGCTCCCATGTTCTACGCCTTCCTGGTAGGTATGCTGCTGTTTAGTATCTCCACCGTGTCGGCCATGGGCGAGAAGCCTGCTGCCATCTATTACCTCTCGCTACCTGCATCCAATAAGGAGAAGTTTGTGTCGCGCGTACTCATTGCCCTTGTCGAACCCATCGTGTTTGTGATACTGGCTATGCTCGTTGTCGACCTCCTGCGTATAGGCATTGTGGACTATCGCATGGGCGTGAACCCCGACTATGCCGTGCTCCCGGCCGACTTCAAGGGACTCACCGTGCCGGCCCTGTTGGCCAAGGGATGGCAGACGATACAGGATATGTTTATGCATGGTGGCACGGAGTATGTCAATGCCGCAGGCGATATCTCTATGGCAGGCTTCGGCTTCAGTGCCTTCCGTGGTGTGCTGATGGTG
>JAZONI010000107.1:0-8150 GCA_045654445.1 Bacteroidaceae bacterium
AATCTTCTCGTTGCGGTCGTCAATGATGCAACGTACATCGTACTTCTCGAGTTCCTTCTTCACCTGCTCAGCGTAGTCGTTGAACTTCTCTGAGATGGGGAGGATAGCCACCTGGTCGGGAGTGAGCCACAAGGGGAACTTACCGCCGGTATGCTCGATGAGCACAGCCACGAAGCGCTCCATAGAGCCGAAGGGAGCACGGTGAATCATCACGGGCTGGTACTTCTGGTTGTCCGAACCGGTATACTCGAGGTTGAAGCGCTCGGGCAAGTTGTAGTCAACCTGGATAGTACCCAACTGCCAACGACGGCCGATAGCGTCCTTCACCATGAAGTCGAGCTTAGGACCGTAGAATGCGGCCTCGCCAGTCTCAACGCGAGCGTTCAAGCCCTTCTCCTGACAAGCCTCAACGATAGCCTGCTCGGCACGCTGCCAGTTGTCGTCAGTACCTACATACTTGGTGGTGTTGTTGGGGTCGCGGAGTGAGATCTGTGCCTCGTAGTTCTCGAAGTTGAGCGCCTTGAAGATGATCTCGATGATGTCCATCACGCGAGTGAACTCCTCCTTCACCTGGTCGGGGCGGCAGAAGATGTGTGCATCGTCCTGTGTGAAGCTGCGCACGCGGGTCAAGCCGTGCAGCTCACCACTCTGCTCGTAGCGGTATACGGTACCGAACTCAGCCAAGCGGATGGGCAGGTCCTTGTATGAGCGGGGCTGATGCTTATAGATCATACAGTGGTGGGGGCAGTTCATGGGCTTCAGCAAGTATACCTCACCCTCCTCAGGAGTGGTGATGGGCTGGAAGCTGTCCTTACCGTAGTGATCCCAGTGACCAGAAGTCACATAGAGGTTCTTGTTACCGATGTGGGGAGTCATCACCTGCTGGTAGCCGAAACGCTTCTGGATACGCTTCAAGAAGTCCTCGAGGCGCAAGCGCAGTGCTGTACCGCGGGGCAACCACATGGGCAAGCCCTTACCTACGGTCTCAGAGAACATGAAGAGCTCGAGCTCCTTACCGATCTTACGGTGGTCGCGCTTCTTAGCCTCCTCCATCATCACGAGATACTCATCGAGCATCTTCTTCTTGGGGAACGAGATACCGTAGATACGAGTCATCATCTTACGCTTCTCGTCGCCACGCCAGTAGGCACCAGCCACAGAGGTCAGCTTGATAGCCTTGATGGGCGCTGTGCTCATGAGGTGCGGGCCACGGCAGAGGTCGGTGAAGGCACCCTGTGTGTAGGTGGTAATGGTACCGTCCTCGAGCTCAGAGATAAGCTCGCACTTGTAGGTCTCGCCACGCTCAGAGAACATCTTGAGCACCTCGTCCTTAGAGATTTCGTTGCGCACCACGCTCTCGTTCTTAGCCACGAGCTCGGCCATCTTCTTCTCGATGTTCACGAGGTCTCCCTCCTTGATGGTCACGCCTTCGCCTGGATCTACATCATAGTAGAAACCGCTCTCGATAGCGGGACCGATACCAAACTGGATATTGGGATAGAGCTCCTGCAAAGCCTCAGCCAAGAGGTGAGCCGATGTGTGCCAGAAGGCATGCTTCGCCTCAGCGTCATCCCACTTGTGAAGGCGTATTGAGGCGTCCTCATTGATGGGGCGGTTGAGCTCCACGATTTCGTCATTCACACTGCACGCCAGCACATCTTGTGCCAGGCGGCTACTGATGCTCTCAGCGATCTGCAAGCCGGTAACGCCAGCCTCGTACTCTCTTACCGAGCCATCAGGGAAAGTAATTTTAACCATTGTCTTATATCTTTATTTTTGTTTTTTATACCTTATATTATACGCGGCTTACGAAAGCATTCTTCAGCCAACATACAATTGGCCGCAAAATTAGGTAAATTATTCGAAATGCGCAATTTTATATCACTAAAAACCTATCGTCCTTGACAGGATTAGTCAACAATAGCCCATCTTAACGCGTTCACATCTCGACAACGAGATTAAAAATCGACAAAAAGTGATGATTACGATAAATTTCAGCAGTCAAGAGTCTTTTTTCAAAAAACTTTTCCTACATTTGTGGTCGACATTAGTCAATACCCACTTTAAGAATCGAAAACACTGAAAAATCATGAAAAAGGAGATTAAATTCAGCCTTCTGTACCGCGACATGTTCCAGTCGTCGGGCAAATACCAACCCCGTGCCGACCAACTCGCCCGCATCGCCCCCGTCATCGTAGAGATGGGTTGCTTTGCCCGTGTCGAAACCAATGGTGGAGCCTTCGAGCAGGTAAACCTCCTCTATGGCGAAAACCCCAATACGGCCGTTCGCACCTTCACGAAGACCTTCAACGAAGCCGGCATACAAACCCACATGCTCGACCGTGCACTCAACGGCTTGCGCATGTTCCCCGTGCCCGCCGATGTGCGCCGCCTCATGTATAAGGTGAAGAAGGCACAAGGTACCGATATCACCCGCATCTTCTGCGGCCTCAACGACCCGCGCAACATCATCCCCTCCATCAAGTATGCACTCGAGGCGGGCATGATACCGCAGGCAGCCCTCTGTATCACCCACTCTCCCGTACACACCGTAGAGTACTATACCGACTTGGCCGAGACGCTCATCGCCGCCGGTGCCAAGGAGATAGCCCTCAAGGACATGGCCGGCATAGGCCGTCCCAAGATGCTGGGCCGTCTGGTCAAGAACATCAAGACCCGCCACCCCGAAGTCATCGTCCAGTACCACGGCCACTCAGGCCCCGGCCTCTCCATGGCCTCTATCCTCGAGGTGTGCGAGAATGGTGCCGACATCATCGACACTGCCATCGAGCCCCTGTCATGGGGTAAGGTCCATCCGGACATCATCTCCGTGCAGGCCATGCTCAAGGATGCAGGCTTCCAGGTACCCGAGATCAACATGAACGCCTACATGAAGGCACGTAGCATGACACAAGAGTTCATGGACGACTTCCTCGGCTACTTCATGGACCCCACCAACAAGCACATGTCATCGCTCCTGCTCAAGTGCGGCCTCCCCGGCGGTATGATGGGTTCGATGATGGCCGACCTCAAAGGCGTACATGCCGGTATCAACCTCATCCTCAAGGGACAGGGTAAGGCACCGCTGAGCCTCGACGACCTCGTTATCATGCTCTTCGATGAAGTGGAGTACGTATGGCCCAAGCTCGGCTATCCGCCACTCGTGACCCCCTATAGCCAATATGTGAAGAACATCGCCCTTATGAACCTCATGCAACTCATCAAGGGCGAGGAGCGCTTCTCGATGATCGACAACAATGCGTGGGACATGATCCTCGGCAAGTGTGGCCGTCTGCCCGGTCCTTTAGCACCCGAAATCATTGAGCTGGCCAAGAGCCAGGGCCGCGAGTTCACCGATGCCGACCCGCAGAGCTACTACCCCGATGCCCTCGACACCTACCGCAAGGAGATGAAGGAGCAGGGTTGGGATACCGGCAAGGACGATGAAGAGCTCTTTGAGTTTGCCATGCACGACCGACAGTACCGCGACTACCGCTCTGGCGTGGCCAAGCAACGCTTCGAGACCGAACTACAGAAAGCCAAGGATGCCGCCCTCGGTGGCAATGGCGTCACCCCCGAGCAGTTGCAAGCCCTCAAGCATGCCAAGGCCGATGCCGTATGTGCTCCCGAGAACGGACAGGTGATATGGGAGATCTCTGTCGAAGGTCCCTCATCAGCCCCCAACGTAGGACGCAGCTACAAGGAGGGCGAACTCCTCTGCCACATCACCACACGCTGGGGACAGATGGTGCCCCTCTATGCCGGCTTTGCCGGACGCCTCGTCGAGGTGGTGCCCCAAGGCAGCACCGTCAACAAAGGCGATGCCGTGGCCTATATCGAGAGAGAACGATAAGCCCCACACCCCATACGCTACAGATGCCCCGCCGCCCTGGTGGGGCATCGTTGTCATATATGCCCCCTACGCCCCTTGTCGGGCGAAAAAGTCAAAGAAACAGAGTTTCCTTCGGAAAACTCGAAAATTTACACTACCTTTGTCACTTAGAATAAATTTTTAGCAAACATGATAAAGAAAGTTTTTACGACCCTCGTAGCAGGGTTCCTGGTAGCGCTTGGCGCACAGGCAGTCGAGGAAATCGACATCCGTAAGATTACCAACGGCACCTACAGTGCACAAGGCGTAGGTGGCATGCGTTCGATGAACGATGGCGAACACTACATGATGATTGGTGGTGGCGGCACATGTATCGTGCGCTACGCCTTCAAGACCGGCGAAGTTGTCGACACCCTGTTCTCCGTGGACAACGCCCGTGGTTGCGACTTCAAGCGCTTCGATGGCTACATCATGTCGCCCGCCGAAGACCGCATCCTCATCCAGACAAAGACCAACTACATCTACCGCCACTCCTTCACGGCCGAGTACTACATCTACGAGGTCAACAACCGCAAGATGACTCCCCTCTCTACCGGAGGTCCCCAGCAGGTGCCCTCCTTCTCTCCCGACGGCAGGATGGTTGCTTTCGTGCGCGACAACAACCTCCACCTGGTGAAGTTATTGTTCAACAATAGCGAGTCACAGGTCACCACCGACGGCAAGTTCAACGAGGTGCTCAACGGTATCCCCGACTGGGTATACGAAGAGGAGTTCACCATGAGCAAGTGCTACGACTTCAGCGCCGATAGCAAGATGATTGCCTATGTCAAGAGTGTAGAGAAAGATGTGCCCTCCTTCTCCTTCGCCATGTACAAGGGCATGTACCCCACCTTCGAGGACAACGCCCTCTACCCCGGTGCCTACACCTATAAATACCCCGTTCCCGGTGCCGACAACTCCAAGGTGAGCATACACACCTACGACATCAAGTCCATGGTGACACGCCAGATGGATCTCCAGATTGACGAGGAGGACTATATCCCCCGCATACACTTCACCTCTGACCCCGAGAAACTCGCCATCGTCACCCTCAACCGCCACCAGAACCGCATGGACATGTACATGGCCAACCCCCGTTCTACCGTGTGCAAACTGGTGCTTCGCGAAGAGTCAGAGCACTACATCAACGAGCCCACCTATCAGGACATCCGTTTCCATGAGGGCGGCTTCATCCTCCAGAGCCAGCGCAACAACTACAACCACCTCTACCTCTACAACCTCAACGGCCAACTCGTGAAGCAACTCACCGACGGTGCCTACGAGGTGACCAACTTCTACGGTTGGAATGCGAAGACAGGCGACCTCTACTACCAGAGCAACGAGCCCAGCCCCATGCGCCGCGCCATCTACCGTCAGGACAAGAAGGGCAAGAAGACCCGCCTCACCCCCGAGACAGGTACCAGCGATGCCGTGTTCAGCAAAAACCTGCAGAACTTCGTGCACACCCACTCCGTCCTCCACACCCCCGCCGTCATCACCATCGAGAATGTCAAGGGCAAGGTGCTCAAGACCCTCGTCGACAACAACGCCCTGGCCGAGAAGCTCAACCAGCCCGGCATGCCCACCAAGGAGTTCTTCCAGTTCACCACCTCGAATGGCGATGTCCTCAACGGATGGATTGTCAAGCCCGCCACCCTCGATGCCCAGGCCTCTACCCAGTACCCCGTCATCATGTACCAGTATAGCGGTCCTGGTTCACAGGAAGTGCTCGACAGTTGGCGTTCAGGCTTCTATGGCGGCCTGTTGTGGGAGTCGTTCCTTGCCCAGCAAGGCTATATCGTAGCCTGTGTCGATGGCCGTGGCACCGGTAGCCGTGGTGCCGAGTTCAAGAACTGCACCTACCTCGAACTGGGCCTCCGCGAGAGCACCGACCAGGTCGAGGCAGCCAAATACCTCGCCACCCTACCCTATGTCGATGCCAGCCGCATCGGTATCTGGGGATGGAGTTTCGGCGGTTACAACACCCTCATGTCCATGTCTACCGGCGAAGCCGTCTTCAAGGCCGGCATAGCCGTGGCTCCTCCCACCGACTGGCGCTACTACGACTCCGTGTACACCGAGCGTTTCATGCGCACCCCCCAGGAGAATGGCGAGAACTACGACAAGACCTCAGCCATCAGCCGTGTCCACAACCTCAACGGCCGTCTGCTCCTCATGCATGGCATGGCCGACGACAATGTACACGTGCGCAACAGCATCGAGTACTCTGAGGCCCTCGTGCAGGCCGACAAGCAGTTCGACATGCACTACTACACCAACCGCAACCATAGCATCTATGGCGGCAACACCCGTTACCACATCTTCACCAAGATGTTCAATTTCTGGAATGAGAAACTGAAGTAAACCAACCCCATAACACACGACGAGGGCGGCTAATCTCTTAGCCGCCCTCATATTTTTTGTGACCTCCGTCGAGGCTACTTCTTCAAGAAGCAAGTCTTCAGCACGATGCTCGTGCCGTCAATCTTGCAATCCACCTCTTCAGGGTTTTCGGTGAGGCGTATGCTCTTCACCTTCGTTCCGCGCTTGATCACCATTGACGATCCCTTCACCTTGAGATCCTTGATCACGGTCACCGCGTCGCCGTCGAAGAGTTCAGCGCCATTGCTATCCTTTGCCACCTCCACGGTCTCTGTTGCCGAGGCATCCTCCTCATTGAATTCATGTCCACAATCGGGACACACATACAGGGCACCGTCAAAATACACATACTCCCCGTTACACTTCGGGCATTTCGTTATTTCACTCATTGCTTACGTCTTATTATTGGTTACTCATTCTAATTATCCGCGAAGATAGTGAAAAATCTCTTTGAGTGCAAACCGCTACATCTTCAGGCCAATTCTCAATTCTCAATTTTCAATTTCAAAGCCTCTACCGCTTCCACATCCGCCGGTAGCCACTCTACAGAGTACAGTTCTTCGGGGCTGAGCCATCGCGCTTCGAGGTGTTCGGTGAGGTGTGGCGTGCCCTCGGTGATATGGCATAGGTAGCAGTGCATGGTAAGATGAAAGGCCGGATAGTCATACTCTGTGGTGCATAGCAGGCGCTCTACGGCGATGCCCATGCGAAGCCCCTCGCGTATCTCGCGCACCAGCGCCTCCTCCCTACCCTCATGGGGTTCGATTTTACCGCCTGGAAACTCCCAAAAGCCACGCCAATCCCCATAGCCACGCTGGGTGGCCAGGTATTTCCCTTCGTACTCTATAATAGCTGCAACAACTTCTACGTGTTTCATGAGCTTTCGTTTTGTGTCAACAGTCAACGGACAACAGACAACAGTTGCCTTCCGGATGGCTAATTTTCAATTTTCAACTTTCAATTTTCAATTAATGGATTCTTCTGCCGCACGAGGCAAAGGCTCGGAATCCATTGAGTATATGGCCGCCTTTCGAGGGCGAAGGTTATCAAGATAGGTACGGTGTAGCAGATGCTCCAGCTCGGCCAATGTAGCCTCACGCGTCTTCGGCTTCAGTTGGCATTCCCATATCACGATGGTGTGCCACCCCATCCGCTTCAGTTGGGCGCGACGTTCAAGGTCACGCTCGCGGTTACGCTCTATCTTCGCCGTCCAAAACTCTGTATTGCTCTTAGGAAGCACGAAGTAGCGGCATCCCTCATGCCCATGCCAGAAGCATCCGTGTATGAATATCACCGTGCGGTACTTGCGCAGCACGATGTCGGGCGTGCCCGGCAATCCCTTTACATTCACCCTATAGCGGAAGCCCCGACTATGGAGCCATCGCCTTACCACCATCTCCGGCTTGGTGTCGCGGCCACGTATGCTTGCCATACATCGGTGCCGCTGCTCTCGGGTCAGTTTGTCGGGCATAGGGATTTCCGAACTTTAATGATTCCAAAAAGATAAGTCAATCCTCGTGCTCTTCGTAATAATACGAGTAATCTATACCCTTCATGAAGATTTCACGGTCATCAATACGATCGGTCATTACCCCTTGCAACAATGCTTTGATGGGCTGATCATCTGTTGTACTTCTGCGCATGGCTTCCAAATAATCCTTTTTGTCAATCTTACTCCAATCCACACACATCTTTAAGCGTTTCTTAAAGATAAGGTCGAGCCAAATACGTGTCGAACGCCCATTTCCTTCCATGAAAGGATGCGCTACATTCATCTCCACATATTTATTGACAATCTCATCAAAACTGGTCTCGGGCATTTGCTCAATCACCCTTAGATTCTCGGGAAGATATTCAGCCCTACAAAACAATGTGCCATCTTTCCATATTGTTTTGG
>JAZONI010000108.1:0-5136 GCA_045654445.1 Bacteroidaceae bacterium
GTCCCATCTGAACGAAAGTGTCAATACCCACAGCATGGAATAAAGGGAAACGTAAACCTCAACAGTATGGCTATAGAAAAGGTGTAAATCTTTCCAGCTAATGAAGCAAAAAACCGTCTACTAAAATCAGGAAAAGACACAACATGAAAATTGGGCTGCAGCGAATTTCCAGTACTTCTGTGCCAGTACTCGAGTACCGGAGGCTCAGTACTGGAGTACTGGCACGCAAGTACTGCTCCATCTGTCAACTTATTCAGGACAAACTGTCTTATAAAATTCTAAGAGTTCCTCTGCCTCCTATCTTAGGAGGAGAATTCTGCCACCGCCAACCGATTTATGAACTTTTGTAACCTTCGATGAGGATAAAAAGAGCAGGCCTGACGACGCCAAAGTCAATGGTGGATGAAGAGAAGTATTCATTTAGGAGACAACATAGTAGTTTACCCAGAACACTAGTATTGTCCCCCTTAGGGGGACGAGCGAAGCGGAGGGGGTATTATTGCAAGAATCGTATCACCTCCCCCTCTTTGAGGGAAAAGGGAGTCCTCATGCAGGTGCAGCGCGATGCCGCGAAAACAATTTATCGCACTGACGACAAACACATTGCAAAAGGGACTTTGCAGTAAGTCGGAACGGCCGCACACAAAACTCACAAAAAGCACGAAACTTGCTGACTCTCACGGAAATGTTCTTGCCGCACGCAGAATCCGCAGAATACGCAGAGGCTGCATCGAAAGGAGTTCTCGCAGCGCCTCCGGGACGTTACCTTTGTCTCACACCAACGCGATATGAAAGCGTTGGTTGCGACGGCGGGAGGTTTATCTCCCCAACGGAGTACGAAGCCATAGGCGTAGTCTCACAAAACACACGAAACTCGCTGATTCTCACGCGAATGTTTTTATCTCACGCAGAATACGCAAAATTCACAGAAGCATACATCGCTATCGCTTGTATGTAACCGTCCGGCGCAGCGACTTGCTAAATCCGTGAGATTTGTGAGATCTGTGAGAAACATAAAACAACGAAATCTGCGCAAGTCAGCGTTTCTGCGTGAAACATAAAAACACTTTGCGTGAAACACAGCACACGGACAGTTTTTGGCCGCACGCAGAATACGCAAAATGCACAGAAGCACGCATCGTTACACTCGCGTGTGTCGGCTCTGCCGAGTGTTTTCGTCCGGAGGGCAGCAAGAGCGGAGCGACTTGCCATTTTGTGCTTTTCGTGCGTTTTGTGTGAGATAAAAACACTCACGCGAGTCAACGATGCGTGAAAGTCTGCGCCAGTCGGCGTTGTCTGCGTGAGAAAATAAAAACACTTTACGTGAGGCGTGAGAATAAAGTCAACTCGTACCCATGAATATTTTCACGCAGATCTCACGAATCTCACGAAAATGACTGCATAGCAAGAAGTGCTCGCAGTTGCCATCCGGATGAAAAACACTCGGCGGTAAGCCGACAGCAAGGGCGAAGCGACTTGCCTTCGCGAGATTTGTGAGATCTGTGTGAGAATCAAAGATTTGCGTGAGGAGATAAAAACACTTTACGTGAGGCGTGAGACATAAATATTTATGGTAATTCACGGGACTATTCGCGGCTATTCATGTTTATTATTTAACACGAATGACCATAAACGACCCGTAAATGGCCATAAATACGATTTCTATTCGTGGCAATGTAAGCAGTTTACCAGCACCCCCTTCCCTACGGGTACTCCCCCTGCCTGGGGGAGAGTGCAAGCGACTATGTCGAGCGTATTCATTGCCTTTCCCTTTGGCCGGCACTGCACTGTCCCTCTTCGAGGGGGACGAGCGTAATGCAACGTAGTGTAATGGAGCGGAGGGGGTGGCACACTCAACACTAAACCCTAAACTCTCAACCCTCAACAATTTAGCACCCTAAACACTAAACAATTGATCGCCTTCTACAAAGGTTACGAAGGAGCTATATATGACAAAAGCCGCTCGCGAGCGGCTTTTGTCTATGATATCGGTGTAGGGATTTACTTCGCTACAGCCTCGAGACGCTTGAGGATAGAGAAGATAAATGCTGCTGAGAGCAAGCAGATACCGATGAGTACGCCCCAGATGATAGAGAGGTTCATACCCCACATGAGGCCGGGAACCATGATGAGGAAGTTACCGATGGCAGTAGCCACGAACCAGCCACCCATCATCATACCCTTGTACTTGGGAGGTGCTACCTTAGACACGAATGAGATACCGATGGGCGAGAGCAACAACTCGGCAATGGTGAGCACGAAGTAAGTGCTGATGAGCCAGTTGGGCGATACCAATGTAGCGGTGCCTGCTGCTACGGCTGCTGCCTGCTCCTCTGCTGCGGGGAGTGACCATGAAGCAACCAAGAGAACGACGAAGGCCATAGCAGCCACGAGCATACCGAGACCGATCTTCATGGGTGATGAGGGCTCCTTACCCTTCTTGGCCAATGCACCGAAGATGATACCGATGATGGGAGTGAGGGCTACTACGAAGCAGGGGTTGAACTGCTGGAAGATGGGGGCCTCTACAGCAACGGGCTCCAAAGCACCAACGTTCATTGCCTTGAACACGAGAACGCCTACAGAGGCTACAGCGATGAGCGCTGCAATAGCCTTACCCTTGGCGGTCTTTGACTGGAAGATGTTGAGCACGCCGTATACGGTGATCACGCAGAGGAGGAGGTTCCAGAAGCTGCGCACCTCGGTGAAGCTGAGCGACTTGCTGAGGAAAAGGCTCATGAAGCCTGTCTCAGAAGTTGCGGTGTACTCACGGGCAAACTGGTTCATGGTGATACCGTTCTGGTGGAAGGCCATCCAGAAGAAGATAACCACGGCAAATACCAAGCAGAGGCAGATGATGCGCTCCTTGGTCTGAGCAGGAGTGAGTTCCTCCTCTACCACTTCGGTAGCGCCAGTCACAGCCTTGGCACGGTCAGCGTGAGCAAATGTCTTACGGAATGCATAGTAGATAGCGATGGAGAGGATCAATGAGAGGCAAGCCACAGCGAAGGCGTAGTGGTAAGAGTCGCCCTTGCTGATGCCGAGAGAGTCCTGTGCCCAAGCCATGATAGAGAGGGCTACAGCAGCAGCGAACATTGAACCGAGGTTGATGGCCATGTAGAAGATGCTGAAACCTTCGTCGCGCTTGGCCGAGTACTTGGGATCGTCGTAGAGGTTACCAACAAGCACCTGCAAGTTGCCCTTGAAGAGACCTGTACCTACACAGATGAAGAGCAATGCCAATGCCATAACGCCAAGTGCCACAGCACCTGCGCCAAGAGGCAAAGAGAGGAGGAGATAACCGAGGAACATGATGACGATACCGCTTGTCACCATCTTACCGAAGCCGAACTTATCGGCCAACATACCACCGAAGAGGGGCACGAAATAAACGATACCAAGGAACGCAGCCTGGATGGAGCTGGATGTTCCCATTGAGAAACCGAAATTGTCCTGCAAGAAAAACAGGAACACAGCCAACATGGTGTAGTAGCCGAAGCGCTCACCGGTGTTGGCTAGGGCAAGAGCCCAAAGACCTTTAGGATGTCCTTCAAACATAAATAGTTGTTATTAGTTAATGAATAAATTGCCTTTTACGTTGCAAATTTAATCATTACCAAGCAATCAACCAAAAATTTTAAGGGCTTTGAAGCATTTTTGCATTTTTTCTAAAGCATAGTCAACCTGCTCCTTGGTGTGCGTGGCCATCAGCGAGAAGCGGATGAGGGTGTCGCCCGGCGAGCAGGCTGGAGGCACGACGGGGTTGACGAAAATGCCTTCGTCGAACAGCATGCGGGTGACGAGGAAGGTCTTGTCCATGTCGCGCACATAGAGGGGGATGATGGGGGTCTCCGTAGCACCGATCTCGAAGCCGAGGGCGCGGAAGCCGTCGAGGGCGTAGCGGGTGACTGCCCAAAGGCGTTCGACATGCTCGGGCTCCTCTTGCATGATGTGCAGGGAGGCTAGGGCTGCCGCCGTGGCGGCGGGGGTGAGCGAGGCACTGAAGATATAGGGGCGGGAGTTGTGGCGCAGGTAGTTGATGGTGGCACTGTCGGAAGCGATGAAGCCGCCAATGGAGGCAAACGACTTGCTGAAGGTGCCCATGATGAGGTCTACATCGGCGGCCACGCCGAAATGGTGGCAGGTGCCCCTACCCTGCGGGCCGAGGACTCCGAAGCCGTGGGCCTCGTCGACCATGATGCTGGCATCGTACTTACGGGCCAGACGCACGATGTCGGGCAAGGGGGCGATGTCGCCCTCCATGGAGAAGACTCCGTCGGTGACGATGAGCTTGATGGCATCGGGGCGGCAGCGCGAGAGTTCGCGTTCGAGTGAGGCGACATCGGCATGGCGGTACTTGCGGGGCGTGGAGAAGGAGAGGCGGCGCCCCTCGACGATGGAGGCGTGGTCGAGCTCGTCGCAGAGGACATAGTCGTCACGTCCTGTGACGCAGGAGACGACGCCGAGGTTGACCTGGAAGCCGGTGGAGTAGACCATGGCCTCGTCCTTACCTACCCAAGCGGCCAACTCACTCTCGAGCTGCAGGTGGAGATCGATGGTGCCATTGAGAAAACGCGACCCGGCACAGCCTGTGCCATACTTGCGCGTGGCTTCGGCAGCGGCCTCGATGACACGGGGATGGTTGGTGAGGCCTAGATAGGAGTTGGAACCGAACATGAGGACACGACGGCCATTCATGATGACCTCGGTGTCTTGACCGCTCTCGATGCTGCGGAAATAGGGATACACGCCTTGGGCCTTGATGCGCTGCGGAAGGTCGTAGCGCGACATCCGACGGTGTAGGAGATTCGTCATACTTGATACTCTTTAATGTGTTATGCCACAACAGTTGCTGTGGGTAGTCGTTCGTTATGCCTCACTGCTGCAAGCACATGGAACATAACAAAGAAAAGGGCGAATGTGTTTAGATGTTAACCTGTCTATCTAGCGTAACTAACGTGAGTTCGATATAAGCGATATTCCTACTATACTTATAGTGAGCGCTTTGCAAAATCCCCCTCTGTTTATAGCGAACGAAGCCTTCAGAGGGTTGCCTTGATGGCAAGCCGTGCTGAGAGAGGGGAGTGCAGTGCTCTGTACGACGGAGTCGTGGGTGCCTCGAAGAGGCGGGGGCGT
>JAZONI010000109.1:0-6876 GCA_045654445.1 Bacteroidaceae bacterium
CGGTGTTTAATCCTGCTCAAATGCAGCTGTTGGAGATGATGTCTTTCGTGAAAAGCGATAAGGCTTTGGATGGCTTGAAGCAAGCTATCTCAGACTATTTTGCAGTTCAGGTACAAAATGAGATTGACCGCTTGTGGGAAAATGGAGATCTAAACGACGAAAAGGTTGAGGGATTTAGAAATCTCCATGAACGTACACCATACAAGTAAATAATGGTATGCCCACCTCCGGGACGTAATCATTATCGCACGCAGAATTCACGAAATACACAGAAGCATACACGCGATGCTTGTATGTGCCTCCGGGATGATTCCTTTTTTGTCAACAGATTAGATTTATACAGATTGCACAGAAAGCACGCATCATGGACTCGCGTGTGGCCTCCGGGACGTAATCATTATCGCACGCAGAATTCACAAAAAGCACGAAACTTTCTTAAGATATACCAACTGGAATTTAGTGGAAATCACAGAATACATACATTGCTGCGCTCGTATGGCCTCCGGGACGTTCCTTATTCGCACGCAGAAAGCGCGGTGAACGCTGCGTTGCAGCGGTTAATCGGCTACGCCTGGTGAAACGCAACGGAGTTGCGGGTTAATATGCCTGCGGCATGGTTAATTGCGCCTATGGCGCGGGTTAATCGGCTTCGCCTGGTGATTTGCAGCTTCGCTGCGATTCACCTGTGACGAAGTCACTATTCACCGCACCAAAGGTGCATTCACCAGTCGCATCGCGACGATTCACCGCGCGAAGCGCATTCACCGTGGCTCCGCCACATTCACCGCAGCCTCGCTGCTCTAATACTTCCTCATGCTGATGCATGCCTTGTCTGAGGTGAAGATGAGTTTGTTCCGTTTTTCTTTGTCTATGGCAAAGGTGGTGAACTCATCATAGATGCCGAATTGTTGCAAGAAGGTAGATGGTGCAGTGTGAAACTTGCCCATGTTGATACTGTCGTTCTCAATGCTAAACTCACACGCATATTTTCTCATCGACCCACTGCTACCTGTGTTTGGTGCGAGGTATCCCACCTGTGCCATGTGGCGTTGGAATATGTAGTATCGTTCGCCATCTGTCTCGACGAGTTCTCCCGTTGTCTTATCTTCGACAGAGATTACCTGCCACATCCCATGTAGCTCTGTCTCTTTATAACTATATTTCTGACAGGCACAGCACAAAAGTGCTAAGATTGTTGGTAGTATGTACTGTTTCATGTTTAATGTTTAATGTTGAATGGGTGAATGTTGAATGTTTAATGGTTAATGAGGACGCTCTGCGAGCTTTGATTTTTTGAGGCCAGACAATAGTTGTGCTACCGTTTTTACAAGTTCTTCAATGTTGCACAGACGTTCTTTTGTGATATATCCCAAATCATGCGCTATTTCCAACTGGCACATCGTTTCATTTAATGAGCCGTAAGCGATTTCGATGAAGTGTATCTGCTCTTTTATGGAACTACGTGATGCCCCTTCCGCTATATTGGACGGAACAGAAACTACCGCCCTTCTAAGCTGATCGCTTAAAGCGTGCCTCTCTTCCGCTGGAAATTCTATTATAATAGAATATATAGCACATGTCAGCTCCTTTGCATATTGATAAGCGTTTAACTTTCGATAATTTAGAATATACATATTATTAATCCTTCATCATTAATCTGACTTCGTCGTCTTTTCTTCCTCCTTGCTCGGCATAGATTAAGCAAGCTTATTTCTGCTCACCTTTCACCATTCATCCTTCACCTTTCACCCTTCACCTTTCATCATTCACCCTTCACCTTTCACCTTTCATCATTCACCCTTCATCCTTCATCATTCACCCTTCATCATTCACCTTTCACCTTTCACCATTAATCGCGCCAAAGGCGCAAAGTCACCATCACTCCATAGTTATCTCCTATCAGCTTGCTGTGGTCCATGGCCACGGCTCCTGTCACCTGCCATCCTTGGTGTCGTTGCGGTGTATAGCTCGCCTCGAGCAGAGCAGTAGTTGTTCCCGTGGGGTGGGGAAGTGGCCTACTGTAGGAGCCCCAGCAATGGGTGTATGAGGCGAGCACACGGTACTGCCATGCCGGATGGGGGTTGCCGTCTATACCTATATGGTAGGAGCGTAGGCGTTGGTAAGGCATCGTTTTGCTATGATCGTCATTGTAGAGGGGTGCGAGGAAATGGGGGTTGCCGATGCCCATGCCGCCATGCTGCCACGACTGGAATAGATAATGGTTGTAGTAGCCGTCTCCACCGCTGATCTGCTCTTTGTGTGTGCTGTTGGCATCGTGCAGGATAGGGCCGCTTTGGTCAAGCGAGGTGATATACTCCGCCACCACACCTCGTACCCATCGGCCCTTGGGGAAGGCGAGCTCCAAGCCATAAAGGCCATCGGTCCAGGGGTGGTAGTGCAGGAAGCGCTTGTTGCCATCGCGGTCTGCTACCCAGGAGATACCCAGCATCTGCGAGTGGTCCTCGAAGTAATGCTCATAGTATCCCCTTGCCTTAATGAAGGCCGTGTTATAGTTGGCCGCCAGGTGCCAGCTGCCAACCTGGTTGCCATTGATGTTGACCTGATCTCCTCGGGGTGCATCGTCACCACCGGCCATCGGGATGAACGCCTTCACATATTCGATGAATGTCGAGGGTAGGGGTGTTGTCAGCACGTAGTTATCCTCGGCCTCTTTCCGGTATATACCTCCGCCAAACTGGGTATACATCTCCAGACCCATCTCCAGACTGAAGCGGTCGTTGCGTGGGTTAGCGATGCGGATGAATCCCGTCTTCTCGTGAAACAGGGCGTCCTGCGTGAAGGAGAAGCCATTGCCCAACCACTGCTGCATGAAGCGGTCGTCGGTAAAACGGCCATAGCTGAAGTGTCCCTTCACCTGCACCCATCCGCCGAACCATCGGGGCACGGTGGTGTACTCGTGGATGCCGATGCGCACCTGCGGTATGGGTCGTGCGTTGGGCGCGAAGGTCAGTCCACCGCCACTCAGCCTGCTGTTCTTCCCTTCTGACCATCGCTCCTTGCTGCCTATGCTCAGCTCCCAGCAGTTGTACCGGAGGTCGGCATAGAGCTGCTGGAAGTATAGGGGCGATGCGTGGTGCCATGCTCCGGCTACTTCAGCGCCATAGGCCCATGACCATCCTCTCTTCGGCTCGAAGTCGCGAAACAGCCCCACGCTCAGGTGGGCGTTGTTGTTCTCCAGCGACGATAGGCCATGGCGGTTGCTCGTCAGCCAGAAGGGGGCATGCTGGCCGACCGAGGCTACTGCCTCGGACTCTATCTCGTAGCGTATGTGGCTGCACTCGCTCTCCTGTGCATTGGCTGTGGTCGGGGAGAGGAGGAGGGCGCAGAGCGCCAGAGTGGCTTTTTTTATCTTTGGGTGCATGTGGGTTTGGTGTTTAGTGTTTAGGGGTTGGTGTTTAGGGGTTCGAATTACATTGTATGGGCGAAAGTACATAGAATACTTGATATTACCAAGTGAATTAATGAAAAGTTTATTAATCCCATCGAGTGGCCATATATGGCAAATTATCGCAGCAAGGCAAAATATTCTGTCAAAATGTTTGTGTATATGCGAAAATGCTATAACTTTGCTGCCATAATAAGAGAAACGGAAAGACGTATGCAGATTGTCGTTAACTATAGCACGTATTGGTGGTGGCTCGGTAGAAAGTATTGAGCACGGCGACCATGATGTCTGCAACGAAAGAGAACAGTAACGAATATACATAAAGTCCGATGCTCATAATATACTGATGCGTCGGACCATTTTTTATAATATAATACATATGAAACAGAAACGCTTCTTCCTCTCCGAAAACGAGATACCTACACAGTGGTATAACATACAGGCCGATATGCCTACCAAGCCCATGCCTATGCTCAATCCCAAGACGGGACAGCCTGTGACACCGGAGGACCTGTACACGTTGTTTGCCCGCGAACTGGCCCATCAGGAGCTCAACATGACCGATGCGTGGATCGACATCCCCGAACGGGTGCGAGAGATGTACACCTACTACCGTAGCACTCCGCTCGTGCGTGCCTACGGCTTGGAAAAGGCACTGGGTACCCCGGCACATATCTATTTCAAGAACGAGAGCGTGAGCCCCATAGGTTCGCATAAGCTGAACTCAGCACTCGCACAGGCCTACTACTGCAAGGAGGAGGGCGTGACGAATATCACCACAGAGACCGGTGCCGGTCAGTGGGGTGCAGCGTTGTCCTACGCCGCCAAGGTGTTTGGCCTTGAGGCCGCCGTCTATCAGGTGAAGGTGTCGTATGAGCAGAAACCCTACCGACGTAGCATCATGCAGACCTTCGGGGCACAGGTGACCCCATCGCCCTCGATGTCGACACGTGCCGGCAAGGATATCCTCACCAAGTATCCCAATCATCAGGGATCATTGGGTACAGCCATCTCCGAGGCGGTGGAATTGGCGATGATGACACCCAACTGCAAGTATACGTTGGGCTCGGTATTGGGACATGTCACCCTACACCAGACGGTCATCGGTCTTGAAGCCGAGAAACAGATGGCCATGGCGGGCGAATATCCCGACGTGGTGGTGGCCTGTTTCGGTGGAGGCAGTAACTTTGGTGGACTGGCCTTCCCATTCATGCGTCACAATATCAAAGAGGGTAAGACGACACGCTTTGTGGCTGCCGAGCCTGCATCGTGTCCCAAACTCACCCGTGGCGAGTTTCACTACGACTATGGTGACGAGACGGGATACACACCACTGATACCCATGTTCACCCTCGGACATAACTTCCGCCCCGCCAATATCCATGCCGGCGGACTGCGCTACCATGGTGCCGGACTTGTCGTGTCACAACTGCTCAAGGATGGCCTGATGGAGGCTGTAGATATCGAACAGATAGAATCGTTCGAGGCGGGCACTCTGTTTGCTGCTTCCGAAGGTATCATCCCCGCTCCCGAGTCGTGCCATGCCATCGCGGCCACCATCCGCGAGGCCAAGAGATGTATCGAGACGGGCGAGGAGAAGACCATCCTCTTCTGCCTTTCGGGTCATGGCCTTATCGATATGGCTTCGTATGATCAGTATCTGGCAGGCAACCTCATCAACAACAGCATCAGTGACGAGACCATCGCCGCGAATATGAAGGAGTTGGAGCACCTGCCGCGCGGTTGAACGGCAGTCTGTTGCTAGCCCGATAAAAATGCATTATATTTGCATAATATTTATAATTATGTGACTATGCAATACAATTTTGATGAGATCATAGACCGTCGCGGCACCGATGCCTTGAAGGTCGATGCCGTGCCCTCTATCTGGGGACGCGACGACCTGCTTCCCCTCTGGGTGGCCGATATGGATTTTGCCACCCCTCCCTTCATTATTGACGAGTTGCGCCGCCGCCTCGACCACGAGGTGCTGGGCTACACCCTGCGCACCCCACGTTGGGCATCATCCATCGTGGCATGGCAGCGCGAGCGCTATGGGTGGGATGTGCAGCCCGAATGGCTCAACTTCGTGCCTGGTATCGTGCCCGGCATCGCCATGGTGGTAAGCTGCTTCACCCAGCCCGGCGACGCCATCCTGATACAGCCCCCCGTGTACCATCCCTATTTCCACGTGCCGCAAAACCTGGGTAGGGTAGTGCGCGAGAGTGCGCTCGACCTCGTCGACGGACAATACGTGATCGACTTCGACCGCTTCGAGCGTGATGTGCGTGGATGTAAGCTCTTCCTCCTGTGTCACCCCCACAACCCCGGTGGTCGTGTGTGGAGCGACGATGAGTTGCGTCGCATGGCTGCAATCTGTCACCGCGAGGGAGTCGTTGTTGTGTCTGATGAAATTCATGCTGATCTCACTCTTCCGCCTTATCATCATGTACCCTTTGCCAAGGTCTCTACTGAGGCTGCCGAGTGTAGTATCACCCTTATGTCGCCCAGTAAGGCATTCAATATGGCAGGCCTTACCTCGTCATACTCTATCATCAGCGATGAGGCTTTGCGCGACAAATTTCATTGTCACCTGGCCAATAGTGAGCTCAACCTTGGCCATGCCTTTGCCTTCAATAGTGTAGCAGCAGCCTATTCCCACGGCACAGAGTGGCTCGATCAGATGCTAGCTTATGTGCAGGGCAATATCGATTACATCGAGCAGTTCCTCGCTACCTCATTACCTCAGGTGGGGATGATACGCCCCCAAGCCTCCTATCTCGTGTTCCTCGACTTCCGCCAGTTGGGCCTCACGCAACAGGAGCTCGGCACGCTCATCGTCGACAAGGCCCACCTCGCCTTGAACGATGGTGCCATGTTTGGCAAGGAAGGCACAGGCTTCATGCGCCTCAATGCCGCCAGTCCGCGTAGTGTCATTGCCGAGGCCATGCACCGCTTGAAAGCGGCCATCGGGTAGAGGATATCCGTCACACATGAAAAAAGTTGTCTGCAGACAACTTTTTTTTCGCTCCACTAATCGTGAGAAAGTAAAGTAAATACTACTGCATCACGTTAAAATCCAAACAGTCTCTCTCTGCCCGTGGCTGCGTTCTTTTTGTTCGGCTTAGATTTGGACACCCAAAATTACAAACTTGTCAGGACTGGCCAAACATGGCTGGTCCTTTTTTACTACTTAAAGCAGACACACTTTTTGGAACAGTATCCAGCAATCAATGCATTAATATCGTCAATTGAGGTTATTTTATTCATATCAAAATATACTTGTTAGCATAACCTATCATAAAATATAGAAAATGTGTGGTTTTTATATATTATATGATATGTTGAGTAAAATTACTTATTGCTTGTTAAGCTATTTTTCAAAGCTATACCCTTTGCTGTAAGGCGGTATTTCTGATTTTGACTATTAGGCTTTTCTGGCATAGTCTGCTCTATGATACCAGCCTCCA